>NZ_RJUL01000004.1:0-300000 GCF_003751625.1 Gallaecimonas pentaromativorans | reverse complement strand
GCGAAAATTGCATACGTCGGTAATGGACAACCGCAGGTAGTGAAAACGGCGACCAAATTTGTCTTGCAGCATGTGTCCTCACAACTGTCCGGGCGGGCAGGTTGGCCAGTATCGACCTCACCGGCAATCAACCTTAACTCACTGTAACATTTGGCCCTGCATCCATGGGGAACCGGCTACGAAACAATGCGTTGCCTAGCTGGCTGGCATCTGATTGCAAAGGGTACCGGCCGTGGCCGGTGCGGTCCAATTGAAATCCGTAACTCGCCAATAAGGGCTGTCTATTGACCGGCCGGAGCGCCTTGTTCTTTCAAGCTTAACAGGCCGGTGCCAAGGCGCTTAGCTGGTCTGGCCGCCGAAAAGGACGCGAGCCTCTTCAAAGCACTTTTCGGCAAGGGCCGAGCTGGGTTCACCCAGGCGGCGCAGCAGCCCGATAGGTGCCTTGGTGTGGGCGTTGGCAATGGGCAACATGCGCATGTCGCCGCTTAGGCTTTCAAGGCCGATGTGCTGGGGCATGATGGCACAGCAGATCCCGGCTCTGACCGCCTGCACCAAGTGAAATGTGGAGTCGCTTTCCATCACCGGCTGTGGGTCCAAGCCTTCGCTTCTGAGCCTGGCGGTAATGGATTGGCGAAAATGCATGGTCTTGGACAACATGCCAAGAGGTACTTCGCAGGCCTCTTGCCAGGAAAGCGCCTCTTGGGTGAACTGAAAATAGCGGCTGTCAAACAGCAAGCCCATGCTGGTTTGAGCCAGCTCCAGCACCTCGAACTGTTCAAGATTGATGTGCTCGAGATAGCACAGCCCTAAATCCAGATGGTTACGGCTAAGGCCGTCGATAATTTGCTCCGAGCTTAGCGCCGAGAGCTGAAAGCTCAGCTCCGGGTAACGCTCGGAGAGCGGCTTTAACAGCAACATGGGGTCAAAGCTTGATAGCGGCACCATGCCGATACGCAGGTTACCCACCAACTGGCCGCGAAAATTGGCCGCCTCGGCTTGCAAGCCGTCGTGGGCCGCCAGCAAGGTTTTAGCCCAGGCCAAAATGCGCTCGCCAGCCTCGGTGAAACCTTCAAAGCGGTGGCCACGGCGCACCAGGGTGAGATCAAGCTCGTCTTCCAGGCCGCTGATACGGGTGGAAAGGGTAGGTTGGGTAACGTGGCACAGCTCTGCTGCCTTGCCAAAATGGCGGGTCTGATCGAGGGCGATCAGAAATTTAAGCTGTTTGATATCCATAGATAGACCGGGGTAACTCTGCTGTTGTTATTGTGCGGTAATACCTTAAGAGAATACAGAAACTTGAACCCGCGTTGGCCCCGGCCCGACCTGTTCCCAGCTTGCCTTTAGCCCGCCCGCCAGTGTTATTCTTCGGCCATTGGCATATGCATTCCGGCAGGTCTAATTGCGAACAAGTGTCTTCTTGTTGTGTCTTTTTTATTCTTTATCAAGAAGATGTGGCGAGAAATCTGCTGTGAGTGTGTAAATGATTTACATAAAAAGTGTAAGGGCGATTAAGCCTGCCTGGCCCACTTCATGAGGCAAAAGATGAATAACCCACTGCTTCCCGTTACTGATGCCCTGAGCCAGATGCTAAGCCGCGTCGAACCTTCCAGCCAAACCGAATCGGTGGCCCTTGATAAGGCTTTAGGAAGGGTGCTGGCAGGGGATGTGGTAGCCGGATTCTCCGTGCCCGGTTTCGATAACTCGGCCATGGACGGTTACGCCTTGCGTTTTACCGACCTTACCGAAGGTGCCGCTCTTACCTTGTGTGGCGAAGCCCTGGCTGGCCACCCTTATAGTGGCGAGCTGCCCCAAGGTGGCTGTGTGCGCATTATGACCGGCGCCGTGATCCCCCAAGGGGCCGACACGGTGGTGATGCAGGAGCTGGCCCTGGTCGATGGCAATAACGTCCGCTTCAGCGCCGCCCCGCGCCAGGGAGATAACGTGCGCTTGAAGGGTGAAGACATCCAAGAAGGCAGCACCATTCTAAAAACCGGCCACCGCCTGCAGCCGGCGGATATTGGCCTCTTGGCTTCCCTTGGCCAGGGCCAGCTTAAGGTACACAAGCGTTTGAAAGTCGCTGTGATTTCCACCGGTGACGAGCTGCGCCTGCCGGGCCAGCCCCTGGCTGAAGGCCAGCTTTATGATTCCAACCGCTTTCTCATCAAGGCCATGCTCGAGCGCTTTGGCGCCGATGTGCTGGACCTAGGCCTGGTGGCGGATAACCCTTTGCAAATTGAAGCGGCCATCAAACGCGCCGTGGCCGAGGCCGATGTGCTGGTGACCAGCGCCGGCATGTCGGTGGGTAGTGCCGATCATACCCGCCAGATCCTCGAGAAAATGGGGGAGATTGGCTTTTGGAAGGTGGCCATCAAACCCGGTAAACCCTTTGCTTTTGGCAAACTGGGCGATTGCTGGTTCTTCGGCCTGCCGGGTAACCCGGTGGCGGCGGCAGTCACTCTCGATCAGTTGGTGCAACCGGTGCTTAAAGCCCTGACCGGCGAGCTGGCCGCAGAGGCCCACGGCTGGCAGGCAACCACGGTGGATAAACTGAAAAAGCAGCCTGGCCGGACCGATTACCAGCGCGGTTTTTTCTGGCAGGAAGACGGGCGGCTGATGGTGCGCAGCACCGGCAATCAAAACTCCGGGGTGCTGAGCTCAGTGGCCTATGCCAACTGCTACATCCTGCTGGGTAAAGATGCTGGCTCGGTGGAAGCCGGGGCAGGGGTAGTGATTGCCCCTTTTGGCAGCATGCTGGCAAGCTGAGTTTCGCTTAGCGCTAAAAAGGCCACCTTCGGGTGGCCTTTTGTGTCAGGCGCCTTTTTTGTGCCACTCGTACTTGCTAAAAGCGCTGTCCATGGGGGTCTTGGCCAGATGGTTGGTATAGTTGCTCATCACCTTCTGGGCGAGGCCCAGTACCACTTCCAGCACCTGGCGTTGGGTAAAGCCGGCGTCCAAAAAGGCCTGGACTTTCTCGTCTTCTACAAAACCGCGCTGGCGCATCATCGCCAGGGCAAAGGTGCGCAGGGCCTCGAGCTTGGCGGTGGGCAGCGGGGTTTCGTCGCGAAGGGCGTTACTTATCTCGTCGCTCACCCCCATGGCTTTGGCAATGGCGGTATGGGCCGGCACACAATAGTGGCAGTTGTTCTCCACGTTGATGGTCTGCCACACCACGGTTTTTTCGTCGTTGTCAAAACTGCTGTTTAAAAACAATTGGTGCAGCTGCTGGTAACCCTCCAAGAGCCCTGGGGCCTCGGCCATCACTGCATGCAGGCTTGGTAGGCGGCCAAAGGCGCTGATGGATTTTTGCAACAGGGCTTTGCTTTGCTCCGGGGCGTTGTCGAGGGTGTAGACGGTGAAATCGGTCATAGATGAGCCTGTGGTGGCAGTGAGTGTGCTGCCACTCTAAAAGCATTTTGAGCGATCACTCAAGTTAATTTTTGAGTGATCGCTCAGGTTGGTTTATCATCTGACCTAAATACGTCCCTTTGATTAAAAACGGCCCTTGATACCCCATGGCAAGAAGTACGCTTTTTAACCGCCAACAAGCCCTTGATGACGCCATGGCACTGTTCTGGCAAAAAGGCTTTTATGCCACCTCCATGAAAGATCTAGAAAAGACCCTGGATATGCGCCCCGGCAGCATTTACGCCACCTTTGGTAGCAAGGAAGGGCTGTTCCAGGAAGCCTTGGCGCGCTACGCCGAGCTTGGCGCTGGCGAGCTTGAAAAGAGCCTAGCAGCGGGCGGCGACCCTTTACATGGCCTGGCCGAGCATGTGCGCCGCTTGGGTTGCTTGGGGGATGCCGGTTTGCCGTCTTGCGCCTGCATGCTGGTCAAATCCTTGCTCGAACTAGGGGAGGGGGAGGCGGCCAGCAGAGCCTTGGCAGAGCATTGCCTTGCCGATATTGAAGCGCGCTTTGCAGCCGCTTTTGCCGAGGCAAAGGCCCTTGGCCCGTTGACTGATGATGCCGAGCCGGCGCTGCTGGCCAGCCGCTTGCAGGTAGCCATTATGGGGCTTCGCTCTTATGCCCAGCGCCGCCACGACCCTAAGCTGTTAAAGACCCTTGCCGAGGACCTTGCCGCTCAAATCGAGGGGATGCGGGTAGCCGCGGCCTGATAAATCGCGGTTTTTGTTTTATTTATGGGCACTTGTCGCGGTAATGGCCGGGAACAACTTGCTTGGCTGGCGGCCTTTGCTTAGATTGGAATGCAGATATTTATCGCCTGTTGGGGGCTTGCTTGATCAAGGTTTTGTTGGTTGATGATCACGACCTGGTGCGAACCGGTATTCGCCGCATCATCGAAGATACAAAAGGTTTCAAAGTGGTTGGCGAAGCCCAGACCGGCGAAGAAGCCATCAAGCTGTGCCGCGAGGATGCCCCCGACGTGGTGCTGATGGACATGAACATGCCCGGTATCGGCGGCCTGGAAGCCACTCGCAAGCTGGTCCGTTACTGCCCCGATACCAAGATCATCGTGCTGACCGTGGTCACTGAAGATCCCATTCCGCAAAAAGTGATGCAGGCTGGCGCCGTCGGTTACCTCACCAAGGGCGCAAACCCAGAAGAAATGATCAAAGCCATCAAGGCGGTCAGCGTTGGCCAGCGTTACCTGGCGCCGGATATCGCCCAGAAGATGGCCCTGCGCCAGTTCAGCGGAGTGGATGACAACCCCTTTAACCAGCTGTCCGAGCGGGAACTGCAGATCATGATGATGATCACCCGGGGCGAGAAGGTGCAGGACATCTCCGAGAAGCTGAACCTGAGCCCCAAAACGGTGAACAGTTACCGCTACCGCCTCTTTGAGAAGCTGGATATCACCAACGACGTGGAGCTGACCCACCTGGCCATTCGCCACGGGATGCTGGATACCAGCAAGCTCTGAGATGTTTGATGTCAAAGCCTTCCTGAAAAACCTCACCGGCCAGCCCGGTGTTTACCGCATGTATGACAGTGACGGCACCGTTATCTATGTGGGTAAGGCCAAGGATCTGAAAAAGCGGGTATCGAGCTACTTTATCCGCTCCCAGCAAAGCCCGAAAACGGTGGCGCTGGTGGCCAATATTGCCAATATCGAGGTGACGGTCACCAACACCGAAACCGAAGCCCTTATCCTTGAAAACCATCTGATCAAGGCCCACAGACCCAAGTACAACGTGCTGCTGCGGGACGATAAAAGCTACCCCTATATTTTGGTGTCCGGTCATCGCCATGCCCGCCTTGGCGTGCACCGGGGTGCCCGCAAGGAAAAGGGCGACTACTTCGGCCCTTACCCTTCTGCCGGTGCGGTGCGCGAGTCGTTAAAGCTGATGCAGCGGCTGTTTCCGGTGCGCCAGTGCGACGACAGCGTCTATCGAAACCGCTCCCGCCCTTGTCTGCAATATCAACTTAAGCGCTGTCTCGCCCCTTGTGTGGCGGGCTATGTGAGCGACGAGGCGTACGCCGAGCAGGTGAAACTTGCCAAATTGTTTTTGAGCGGCAAGAACCAGCAGGTGATTGCCGACTTGGTAGCCAATATGGAAGCGGCTTCCAAAGACCTGAAATTTGAAGACGCGGCTCGGTTTCGTGACCAAATTCAAGCCATGCGCACCGTTCAAGAGCGCCAATGGGTAAGCGGCGACGCCGAGGAGCTGGATATCATCGCCACTGCCGAGCGCCAAGGGGTGTTGGCGGTACAGGTGCTTATCGTGCGGGACAACAAAGTGCTGGGCTCGCGCAGTTATTTTCCCAAGATCCCTAAAGACACCGACAGCATCGAGGCCTTTGAGGCTTTCTTGCAGCAGTTCTACCTGGGCGGCATGCACGGCCGCCAGGTTCCCAGCGAAGTGCTGCTGGACCGCCAATTGCCTGAGCTGGAGCTGATTGCGGCAGCGGTGAGCGAAGATGCCGGGCGCAAGGTGCAGTTTAAAACCAATGTCCGGGGTGAGCGCCGCCGCTACCTAGAGCTGGCCCGCAAAAACGCCGAAACCGCCCTTGATGCCCAGCTGGCCCATAAAGGTACCCTTGCCGGACGTTATAAGGCCCTGAAAAGCTTTTTGGGGCTGGAAACGCCCATCGAGCGGATGGAGTGCTTTGATATCTCCCATACCCAAGGCACCCATACCGTGGCGTCCAACGTGGTGTTCGGCCCCGAAGGCCCGCTTAAATCCGATTACCGGCGCTTTAATATCGAGGGCATTACCCCAGGGGACGACTACGCCGCCATGGCCCAGGCTATGGCCCGGCGCTTTAAATCCCCTGAAGACACCTTGCCGGATATCCTCTTTATCGACGGCGGTAAGGGCCAGCTGGCCCAGGCCGAAGCCCATTTTGAAGACTGGCCGCGGGCGCCGCTGATCATTGGCGTTGCCAAAGGGGTCGACAGGCGTGCAGGGCAGGAAGTGCTTATTTTCGGCTATAGCGGCAAGGAACTGACCTTGCCGCCGGACAGCCCGGCCCTGCACCTGGTGCAGCACATTCGCGATGAATCGCACCGCTTTGCCATTACCGGCCATCGCGGCCAGCGAGCCAAAGCCGGGCGCACCTCGACCTTGGAGAACATCGAAGGGGTTGGCCCCAAGCGGCGCCAACAACTGCTGAAATTCCTGGGTGGATTGCAGCAAGTCAGGTCGGCCAGCATCGACGAACTGGCCAAGGTGCCGGGTATAAGTCGTTCATTGGCCGAGAAGATCCATGCTACACTGCACAGCCATTGAAGGGCCTCCCCGTACTGTCATGACCATCCCAAACCTGCTTACTCTGTTCAGGCTGCTGCTTATCCCCATTTTCCTGGTGCTGTTTTACGTGCCGGTGTCCTGGGCACATTATGGCGCTGCGTTTATCTTCTGGCTGGCCGCCATCACCGACTGGCTGGATGGCTATCTGGCTCGCAAACTCCAGCAAACCACCCCTTTTGGCGCCTTTTTAGACCCGGTTGCCGACAAGGTGATGGTCACTGCCGCCCTGGTGCTGATTGTTGAGGATTACCAGAGCCTTTGGGTGACGGTGCCGGCCATCATCATGATCAGCCGTGAAATTGTTATCTCTGCCCTGCGTGAATGGATGGCGGAGCTTGGCAAACGTTCCCATGTGGCGGTGTCCTGGATTGGCAAGGTAAAAACCACTGCCCAGATGCTGGCCTTGATTGGCCTGGTGTCTAGCTGGGAGCCCTTTGTGGTGCTGGGTATGCCGCTACTCTATATCGCGGTGATCCTGACCTTGTGGTCGATGATCAGTTACCTTGCCGCTGCCTGGAAGGATCTGTGGAGCAAGGCCGGGGCTTAATGCTCAAAACAGCGCCTGATTGCTGTTTTTTTGGCTAAACAGTCATAACTCAATGTTTTACGTTATTGACTCGCCCCGGCAGAAAGGTAGAATGGCTCGCACTTCCGGGGGGACCCGGCGGCTGTAGACCGGGCCTTACGCCAGGTTGTAGAGCAAAGACAATGCGGGAATAGCTCAGTGGTAGAGCACAACCTTGCCAAGGTTGGGGTCGCGAGTTCAAGTCTCGTTTCCCGCTCCAAATTTACGACGTAGTTGGTTAGGTTAACTGACTACGAGGTGTGAGAATCGCGACGGTCGCGAGCCGAATGTTGGCCCAGTCAAGTCTCGTTTCCCGCTCCAAATTCGATAGATGCCGGCAACCTACCGGCGTTTATTAAAAGAACAGCGATGTTCACCCAAGGCGCGATGGCAGAATGGCTATGCAGCGGATTGCAAATCCGTGGATCTCGGTTCGACTCCGGGTCGCGCCTCCAGTTAAAAGATAACGGCTTCAGGCGGTTATCTAGGCGACAAGCCTAACCCGATAATGGCGCGATGGCAGAATGGCTATGCAGCGGATTGCAAATCCGTGGATCTCGGTTCGACTCCGGGTCGCGCCTCCATCATTACACCAGCCCGGATGGTGAAATTGGTAGACACAAGGGATTTAAAATCCCTCGACGTTCGCGTTGTGCGGGTTCAAGTCCCGCTCCGGGCACCATACGCAAAACCCAGCTGCAGAGCTGGGTTTTTTTGTTTTTACCCTTCCTATCACCAATATGCCGTCACTTGCATCAAGTCGCCATCCGTATCCATTTTGGCTTCGATATGGCGGGTCACCACCTTGCCTTGGGCGTTGCCTTCGCCATAGGTCATGGTGACCAGATAATAGTCGGGATAGTGGTCTCCATAGTCGGTTTTGATATGCACGAAACTTGCCGGGTTATCCATATGCCCTTTAACGTATTTCACCAGCGCTAGGCTCGAGCTGTCTGATGGGGAAAGGCCCGTGGGCAAGCCGGCTGCTGGCGCTGGCAGAGCGTTGATCTGCGCCAACGTCATTTGGCCCGCCTGGCGGATACGGCTGTGGATGTCGTATGCAACCCAGGCGATAACCAGACCGGTGAACAGGGCCAAGGCCAGCATTTGGCTTAGGTAATGGCCACGGATGGCCGAAGGAGAAACGCTTGAGGATGGTTGGAAACGCAGCCTTGCTTTGAGTGTTGTCATGTTCAGCATCCTTGCTAGATATTCAGCAAAGATAGTGTGCTTTGACAGGAGTGCAACCGGCGAGGCAAGGAAGGCGAAATAGAGAACCGTGATATGTTTGGAAAAGCCCGGCACCAAATGCCGGGCTTTTTTGGCCTTACAGCTCGGCCAGCAGGCTAATCGACACCCAGCCTACCTGGCCGCCCACATCGATTTTGACCCAGTCGCCGGATACCTCAACAGGGACCACGTTATGGCCAAGGGGCAGGGTGCGGACAATACCGTAACCGGTGCCGGGGCCTTTGCGGATACGGGCACTTTTTACCTTAATGCGGTAGTTGTGACCGGGCACGGCATGGGGCGGGCCGCGATGTTCCCCTTTGCCTGCCATGGCGTGCTCGCTTTTGCCGAGGCGATGCTCGGGTTTGTGTTGCTCGGCCTTATTACCCTTGCCCTGGTGCAGGTTCTGGTCGTGATGCTGTTCTGGCTGGGGAGAGTGATTCTCCTGGCAAGGTTTGCCTTCTTTGCAGGGCGCGGCTTGTGAAACAGCAGGGAGCAGCAGGCTGGCCGCCGCCAGCAGGGGGAGAGTGACTTTCATGGTTGTGCTCTTGGTGGGTAATTGAGCCGATTCTAAGGTTGCATGGCGCCTTGGCCGCAACAGCTCTAGGGCCTGCGTTCAGTTAGGGTTGCGGTTCACAGGCAAAATTGCTACCTTTGGCCCCGCTTTGGGGAGTAGCCGACTTTCCTTCTGGGAAAGTGCCTGTGTCAACATTCTCGGTCCTCATGACCGTGGTGCAGGCGACCGAAAGGTAGGTGAGACCATCGACAGTTTCGCGCCATAAAGGCTGGGCGCGCGTACTGTCGTGGTAACTACCGCCCGGCCTGGATAATCTAACCGTGAGCTTTGTATCTCTGCTTTTTATCGCTTTTGCCATGTCAACCGACGCCTTTGCCGTTGCTGTTGCCAGAGGCGCCACTCTTAAACACCCCCATTTTGGCCGTGCCTTTAAAACCGGCGTGCTGTTTGGCTCGGTAGAAGCCATTTCCCCCCTGATCGGCTGGCTGATTGGCATCGGCGCTGCCAGTTATATCGTCAAATGGGACCACTGGCTGGCCTTCGGCTTGTTGTTGGCTCTGGGCCTTAAGATGATCCATGAAGGCCTGCAAAAACCCGAAGAAGGGGAAGAGGCTGACGACAAGGCCAAACGCTCCCGAGTGATGATGCTGCTGACCGCTGTTGCCACCAGCATCGACGCCATGGCCATTGGCCTGGGGTTTGCCTTTATCGACGTCAATATCTTTGAAGCCTCACTCCTTATCGGCCTTGCCACTCTGACCATGGTGACCTTCGGCATCATGCTGGGCCAGCGCCTTGGCGCGATGATCGGCAAGCGGGCTGAGCTGCTGGGGGGCCTGGTGTTGATCGTGGTCGGTAGCGTTATCCTTCGCGAACATCTTTTGGGTCTTGCCTGATAAAATGCTTTCACATACGGAAAATCATATATATGATTTTCCGTATGTCTTAGGAGCCGTCATGATAGATACCCTCACCTTCATAAAATGCCTTGCTGAGCCCACCCGGCTTAACGCCATGCTGCTGCTGGCCGAAGAAGGGGAGCTTTGCGTTTGCGAACTGACCGAGGCCCTGGCCGAAAGCCAGCCGAAGGTATCGCGCCATCTGGCGCAGCTGCGCCAATGTGGGTTGCTGCTTGATAGCCGTGACGGCCAGTGGGTGTTTTATCGTCTGCACCCCGAGTTGCCGGCCTGGGCCAAAGGCATGTTGGGTGAAGCGGCAGCGGGTGCTAACCCGGCGCTGACAGAGGCCAAAGCGGTGCTGGGCGCCATGGCCAACCGGCCGGGCAAGCGCTGCTGCTAAAATTTTTTATCTTAAAACATATGGAAATCCATATATGAAGATCCTCTTTGTCTGTACCCATAACCGTTGTCGCAGCATTCTGGCCGAGGCGGTCAGCCGCCAATTGGGCGGTGCCTTGCTGGAGGTCAGAAGCGCTGGTAGCCAGCCGGCCGGGCAGGTGCATCCTTTGAGCCTTAAATACCTGGCACAAGCGGGCTATAGCACCGACGGCCTTCGCAGCCAGTCCTGGGACGCGTTTGAAGACTTTGCCCCTGATCTGGTGGTCACGGTATGCGACAGCGCCGCTGGCGAAGCCTGCCCGGTGTGGTTCGGCAAAACCGTTAAAGTGCATTGGGGCCTCAAAGATCCCAGTGCACTCTCTGGCAGCGAAGAGGACGTAAAAGCGGCTTTCCTGGCTACTATTGGCACCTTGGAAAAGCGCATCCAAAGCTTGCTAGATGCTGGCCCGCTGGCAGGTGAGGCCCTCAAGGCCAAGATGGAGGCACTGGCCCATGTCTGAGCTGCCCAATATCGATGCCAAGCTCTTCAAGGTGCCGGCGGCGGCCGACTTTAACAGGCCTCTTAGCACCCATGCGCCCCGTATTTTGCTGCTCTACGGTTCACTGCGTGAGCGCTCCTACAGCCGCCTGGTGGTAGAGGAGTCGGCAAGGCTGCTTGGCGCCATGGGCTGCGAGGCCCGCATTTTTAACCCCGCCGGCTTGCCGCTGCCCGATGGCGAGCCCGACAGCCACCCCAAGGTGCAAGAGCTTCGCGATCTGGTGCTGTGGTCTGAAGGGCAGCTGTGGTGCTCTCCCGAGCGTCACGGCAGCATGACCGGCATCATGAAGGCGCAAATCGACTGGATCCCCCTGTCGATGGGGGCAGTGCGGCCCACCCAGGGAAAAACCCTGGCGCTGATGCAGGTCTGTGGCGGCTCCCAATCTTTTAACGCCGTCAACCAGATGCGCATCCTCGGGCGCTGGATGCGGATGCTGACCATCCCCAACCAATCGTCGGTGGCCAAGGCCTTCTTGGAGTTCGAGGAAGATGGCCGCATGAAGCCCTCGCCTTACTACAACCGCATCGTCGATGTGTTAGAGGAGTTGGTGCGCTTTACCTTGCTGACCCGCGACCACAACCCGGCGCTGCTGGACCGCTATTCCGAGCGGGTTGAAAGCGCCGAGGCCCTGTCCAAGCGCGTTAACCAAAGGAGCCTGTGATGGGGATCTTCGAGCGCTATTTAAGCTTTTGGGTGGGCCTTGGGATTGTGGCTGGCCTGCTGCTGGGCAGCCTGATGCCTAGCCTTTTTGCAATGCTGGCCGGCCTTGAGCTCTTTCACGTCAACCTGGTGGTGGCAGTGCTCATTTGGCTGATGATCTACCCGATGATGGTGCAGGTGGATTTTTCCGCCATCAAAGATGTGGGGCGCAAACCCAAGGGCCTGGCCCTAACCCTGGTGGTGAACTGGCTTATCAAACCCTTCACCATGGCGGCGCTGGGCTGGCTGTTTTTTAAGGTATTTTTTGCAAGCCTGGTGGACGCTGCCAGTGCCCAGCAATACATTGCCGGCATGATTTTGTTGGGGGTAGCGCCGTGCACCGCCATGGTGTTTGTGTGGAGCCAGCTCACCCAGGGCGATGCCAACTACACCCTGGTGCAGGTGTCGGTGAACGATCTGGTGATGGTGTTCGCCTTTGCCCCCATCACCGCTTTGCTGCTGGGAGTCAGTGACATCCAGGTGCCCTGGCAGACCTTGCTGCTGTCGGTGCTGCTGTATGTGGTGTTGCCGCTGCTGGCCGGGGTGCTAACCCGCCATAAGCTTGATAAAAAAGACGACCACCAGCGCCTTGGCGATTTTTTAAGTAAGGCCAAGCCATGGTCCATGCTCGGCCTTATTGCCACCGTGGTACTGCTGTTTGGCTTTCAGGCCCAAACCATCCTGGCCCAGCCGCTGGTGATTGTGCTTATCGCGGTGCCGCTATTGCTGCAAAGCTACGGCATTTTCGCGCTCACCTACTTTACCGGCTGCAAGCTGCGCCTTAGCCATCAGGTGGCGGCGCCGGCGGCCATGATTGGCACCTCCAACTTCTTTGAACTGGCAGTGGCGGTGGCTATCTCGCTGTTTGGCCTGCACTCGGGGGCAGCCCTTGCCACCGTGGTCGGCGTCTTGGTAGAAGTGCCGGTAATGTTGTCTCTGGTGGCCTTTGCCAACCGCACTCGCCATTGGTTTAGCGATAAAGGCTTAGCACCAGGCGCTGAAAAATCCGCTCCTTAAGGTTGGCCGGGGCCGTTAAGCCAAGGTAAGCGAGGGCCTTGTCACCCTCGCTACTGGCGCTTGCCGTCAACGCCTGCCAACAAAGCGCCAGCTTACCGGTAACGGAGCTGGCGCTTTTTTTAAGCCCCCCTAAGCGCCGGGCCAGTTCCAGCTCGGCATCGGTGAGTTCGCTGCCAAAGGGCAAGGGTTCCAGTTTGCCGCGAAAAGGCGCCAGAGCATTTTCAAGGGTGGCCGGCAGATTGTTGCGGTACTGAGCCGGTAACTGGTAGGCCGCTGGCAACTTGCCGGCCGCTTTGGCCTTGGCGATGAGCGCATCCTGAAAGCGGCTGTCGGCAATTTTTATCATCGCCTCGATGCATTCGCTGTCGGTCTTGCCGCGAAGTTCCGCAATGCCGTATTCGCTGATAAACACATCCCGCAGGTGGCGGGGGATGGTGCTGTGGGGGTATTCCCAAACGATGTTGGACTCCAGGCTTTTACCGCTACCGCGGGTGGCTTTTACTAGGAGCACCGAACGACCATCCGGCAACTGATGGGCCATGGACACAAAGTTGTATTGGCCCCCCACGCCGCTCACCACTTGGCCGTCTGCCAATTGGTCGGAGACCGCATGGCCAAGCAGGGTGGCTTTCATGGTGATGTTGATAAACCGTGCTTTTTGCCGCTGCAGCTGCTCCAGGCGGTAGTGGGTGTAGATGCGGTTGACTTCGCTGACGCTGGTCATGCCAATCAAGGCGCGCCGCGCCTCAGGAAGCGCGTGCAAGGCTTTATAAAACGCGCTGGGGCCGATAAAAAAGGCGCCATGCAGGGCAATGCCGCCAGCAAGCTCTCGCCCGGCGCTGTGGGCGTTTAGAAAAGCGAGGGTGGCGGCGTCAGTCAAATCGTTGGCCAGGGCGGCACTGCCCAGGTGAAGTCGGTCTTCATGGAGTGTGATATCGGCGATATTAAACCGCTCGAGCCAGGCAAGATGGCGCTCGCTCAAGACAGCAGGCAATGCCCCCGCAGCCACCAGCCGGCTAAAGGTATCGGCGGGCAGTACATCACCCAACACGTTGTCGTTAACCAGTTGCTGGAGGGTTTCGTCTTCGTAGACCCGGCGGCGCACCAGGCCCTTTTCAAAAAGGCGATACACCGGGTAGGAAATCAGCTCGCTGGCCACGTAAAGGCCCTCGTTCAGGGGCGGCCGGGGCGGCTCATCAAGGGCGCCAAGCATGGCGTGGTAGTCGGTGGGCGAGTCTTGGCGCAGCAGCAAGCCTTTTACCGCCGCGTCGGCCAAGGCGCCGATACCCACCTGCAAGGTGCCGCCATCTTCTACCAGGGTTGAAGCCCGCAGGCCAATGGCGTAGTCGATAAGGCCAATGGGTTCTTGGGGCGTGGCAAAGAGCGGGTAGCCGTCGTCGTTGTCATCGACGATAAGGTCGAAAAACTCGGGCGCGACCTCGGCATCGTTCCCCAGGTAGGGCATTTGCGGGTTCACTTCGCCAATCACCAGGGTAGGGCGCTCGGCCTGATGCATGGCCGGGGCTACGTCGAGGGTGAGGTCGGGGTTGGAGCCCAAACTGTAACGATGGCCGTCAGGGTGCTTGGCTACGGCTTGCACCAAAAGATTGATGCCGCGGGCCAGGATGTCACGCCCGGCGTGGGTGTAGTTGCTGGAAATGTAGTGCTGCTGGGCCCGAGGGTTATGCAAAATGGCGCCGGAGCGGGTGTAAAACTCCAGTACTTCAATGTTGGCCGGCAGGGTGCCGCTTTCCCGGTCATCAAGGTACTCAAGGCGCGGGTAGCCTCGCCACACTCGTTCACGAAGGGGCGCCATAAAGCGCTCTTCAAGAAAGCTTTTGCCGACCGGTGGGTTAAGCGACAGCGCCGTTATCAAGGTCAGCTTGATATGAGGGTGGGCCTTGGCATGGCGGTAGAGGGCATTTAGCAGCCGGTTGGCCTTGCCGACCCCAAGGGGCGCACCTACCACCCAATTTGGCCCGAGCTGCGCCTCAATCTGCTCCATCAATCCTTGCTGCATGGCTACCCCTATGTTTTGCAGGTTGTTGATACGCTAGCAGAAAACATTTGCGTAATCGCTAACAGAAACTGGTCTGTTAAGTCGCTGCAAGGCTGGTTGGTGCCTGCCCTTACTGTTATCTTCAGCTCAAGAATACGCAGAGGTTAGTGACTGATGGAATTTCGCGATCACCAGTTGAGCATGTCGGTGCTGATGACACCGGATATGGCCAATTTTTCCGGCAAGGTCCATGGCGGCGAGCTGCTGTCGTACCTTGATAAAGTGGCCTACGCCTGTGCCAGCCGTTACGCCGGCAGCTATGTGGTAACCCTGTCGGTAGACCGGGTGATGTTTCGCCAGGCCATTAACGTCGGCGAACTGGTGACTTTTTTGGCCTCGGTCAACTACACCGGCCGCACCTCCATGGAGGTGGGCATCAAAGTGGTAACCGAGGATATCCGTAACCGGGTGGTGCGCCACACCAACAGCTGCTACTTCACCATGGTGGCCATGGACGATAATGGCAACACCATTCCGGTGCCGCCGCTGGTGCCGCAATCAGAAGAAGAAAAACAGCGTTTCGAAGCGGCCAAGCTGCGCCGCAAACTGCTGCAAGAGCAGGAAGCCGCCCACGACGCCATTAAAAAGGAAGTGCAGCAGCTGGAGCTGTAAAAGACAGAGGCACGGATGCGATACCTTTTTACCCTGGCGCTGTTGTCGGGCCAATGATGTTGGAAGGTTTGGGTCTATAGGCTCTGATTTAGTCGTCTCAGATCTCAACCACTACCAATGCACAGCGCCGAACCTTGCCGATATCCGCCGGGTATTGGAGAAGGGCCAATGGGTAGATCCCCAGAACCTTCACAACCATTACGCCAGCACCGGCTGTTCTGTTAAAGGGCAGGTGATGCAGGGCGGCCAGATACGGTCCTTTACCTTTGATTTTGGCGGTATTGTCTACTTTGATGACGGCGAGATGTTGGCCTGCGGCAAAGGCTGCTGCAACGACAATTTTGCTTTTTGCAGCTTTGATCCCGGCCCTTAACGGGGGAAATGCTCCGTCAATAAAAAACCGCCCTTTGGGCGGTTTTTTAATTGGCGTTACTTAACGCGCATACCGGGCTGGGCGCCGTCGTCTGGGCTCAGTACCCACAAGTCTTTGCCGCCGGGGCCGGCGGCCAGCACCATGCCTTCGCTCATGCCAAATTTCATCTTACGGGGCGCCAGATTGGCCACCATCACCGTGAGCTTGCCTTCCAACTCTTCCGGGGCGTAAGCGGACTTGATACCGGCAAACACCTGGCGGGTTTCGCCGCCCAAGTCCAGCTCCAGGCGCAGCAGCTTGTCGGCGCCTTTCACGTGCTCGGCCTTGGCAATGCGGGCGATGCGAAGGTCAATCTTGGCAAAATCCTCATAGCTTATCTCAGGGCTGATGGGGTCATCCGCCAGGGGGCCGGTTACCTTCTTGGCCATGCTTTCCTTGGAGGCTTCTACCATGGCTTCAACCTTGGCCGGCTCGATGCGGCTCATCATCGCCTGGAAGGGGTTGATGGCGCAGCCCACCAGCAGTTCGCTACGGTTGTCCCAGGTAAGTTCCACGCCGAGGAAGCTTTCCACTTTCTTGGCAAGCTCCGGCAGTACCGGCTTGAGGTAGGTCACCAGCACTTTGAAGAGGTTCAGGCTCAGGGTGCAGACTTGGTGGGCTTCACTCAGGGTGTCATCGTTTTTCACCAGCACCCAGGGGGCGGTGTCGGCAATGTAGACGTTGGCCTTGTCGGCCAGCGCCATGATCTCGCGCACGGCGCGGCCAAACTCGCGGCCTTCGAAGGCTTTGGCAATGTCGTCGCCTTTGGCGACGAATTCGTCAAACAGTTCTCGAGGAGAAGTGCCTGTTTTTAATTTGCTTAGTACGTTTTCTTCATCAGAAATTGTAATGCTATCGGCCAGTTTGCCGTCGAAACGCTTGGCGATAAAGCCGGCGGTGCGCGAGGCGATATTGACCAGTTTACCCACCAAGTCGGAGTTCACCCGCTGGGTGAAGTCTTCGAGGTTCAAATCCAGGTCGTCGATGCGGTTAGAGAGCTTGGCGGCGTAGTAATAACGCAGGTATTCCGGGTCCAGGTGGTCCAGATAGGTGCGGGCCTTGATAAAGGTGCCACGGGATTTCGACATCTTGGCGCCGTTGACGGTGACATAGCCGTGGGCAAAGACGTTGGTGGGCTTGCGAAGGCCGGCGCCGTCGAGCATGGCCGGCCAGAACAGGCTGTGGAAGTAGATGATGTCTTTGCCGATGAAGTGATACACCTCGGCGTCGGAATCGGCTTTCCAGAAGGCGTCAAAATCAAGGCCGGTTTTGTCGCAAAGGGCCTTGAAGGAGGCGAGATAGCCGATGGGGGCGTCCAGCCACACGTAGAAATACTTGCCGGGGGCGCCGGGGATCTCAAAGCCAAAATAAGGCGCGTCGCGGGAGATGTCCCAGCGTGCCAGGCCCTGCTCGAACCATTCCTGGAGCTTGTTGGCCATTTCTTCTTGCAAGGAGCCGGAGCTTATCCAGGCCTTGAGCATGTCGCCAAAAGCGGGCAGGTCGAAGAAGTAATGCACCGAGTCTTTCAGTACCGGGGTAGCGCCAGACACCACCGACTTGGGATCTTTAAGATCGGTGGGCTGATACGTGGCGCCGCACACTTCGCAGTTGTCGCCGTTTTGGTCATCGGCACCGCATTTGGGGCAGGTGCCTTTGACAAAACGGTCCGGCAGGAACATTTGCTCTTGCGGGTCGAACAGCTGGGAGATGGTTTCGGTTTTGATGTAGCCGCCGTCGTTGAGGCGGTTATAAATCATCGCCGACAGCTCGCGGTTCTCATCGCTGTGGGTGCTGTGGTATTGGTCAAAACCAATCAGAAACTGGGCAAAATCGGCCTGGTGCTCTATGTTGGTTTTGGCAATCATCTCTTCAGGCGTGATGCCTTGCTCGCGCGCCTTGAGCATGATCGGGGTGCCGTGGGCATCGTCTGCGCAGACGTAGTAGGTCTCAAAACCACGCAGCTTTTGAAAACGGACCCAGATATCGGTCTGGATATATTCCAGCATGTGGCCCAGGTGAATAGGCCCGTTGGCATAGGGCAGGGCGCTGGTAACCAGAATGCGGCGCGAAGTAGCCATCTTTATCGCTCTTGATTGCTTGGATGATTGAAGGGCGACAGTTTACGCCAAATTTAAGGCTCGTTGAACTCAAGTTCGGGGCCAATGTGCTGAAAGCCAAGCACTTTAAAAGCGCAGCTGCGCTGCCAAGGCAAAGGCCCCGGTGCTAGACTGTGGTGACTACCCAACACCTTGAACCGCCATGCGTTTTTTTCAAAATAAGCCACAGCCAAGCCTCAATGACATCCGCTGCCCTCTCTCGGGGCTGGCGCTGGCGGCGCTCGCCCTTAGCCTTGAAGACGAACCCGAGCGCCTGGCGCTGCGCCTGCCTTACCCTGTTGACGCCTTCGCCTCGGAGCTCGAAGAAGCCTTAAAGCCGGTGCTGGCCGGGCGCACCTTGCATCTTGAAGGCGCCTTGCCGGCCTTTGGTAAACCCCTGGGTAAGGTCAAAAACCTGATTGCCATTGCCTCTGGCAAAGGGGGCGTCGGCAAATCCACCACCACCATCAACCTGGCCTTGGCCCTCAAAGAACTGGGGCTCAAGGTAGGGGTGCTGGACGCCGACCTTTTCGGCCCGTCGCTCCCGATGATGGTGGGCACCCGAGGCCAGCACCCGGACAGCCCCGACGGCAAGACCATGTACCCCATCGAAGCCCTGGGGCTTTATACCCAGTCCATCGGGTATCTGGTGGACGACAGCGACGCTGCCGTCTGGCGCGGCCCCATGGCCAGTACCGCCCTGATGCAACTGGTGAACGAGACCCACTGGCCTGAGCTGGATGTGCTGCTGATTGACATGCCCCCCGGCACCGGCGATATCCAGCTGACGGTGTCGCAAAAGCTGCCGCTCACCGGCGCCGTGATTGTCACCACCCCGCAAGATTTGGCCCTGAGCGACGCCATCAAAGCCATGGCCATGTTTGAGAAGGTCAACACCCCGGTTTTGGGGCTGGTAGAGAACATGAGCTATCACCGCTGCAGCCAATGCGGCCACCATGAGCCGTTGTTTGGTGACGGCGGCGGGGTGCGCCTGGCCGAAGAAAAAGGCGTGGCGCTACTTGGCACCATTCCGTTGACCCTTAACATCCGCCACCACACCGATGCCGGCCAGCCGGTGGTATTGAGTGACCCGTCAGGGGACGATGCCCATGGCTACCTGCAACTGGCCAGGAAGCTACTGGGGGAGATGCTGAAAAGACCGGTGCCGCCGGCCCCCATCGACGTCAAAATGGTGTAGACTCGCCGCAATTTTTTGCCAGGCAACCAATTAAGGGACAGCGCCCCATGGAAAACCCTTGTGTCATTATCGGTATCGCTGGTGCGTCAGCATCAGGCAAGTCATTGATTGCAAGAACCATTTTTAATGAACTCAAGGCAGAAGTGGGGCGAGAGGAAATCGCTGTCATCACCGAAGACAGCTATTATCGCGATCAAAGCCAGCTGTCCATGGAAGAGCGGGTTAAAACCAACTACGACCACCCCCAGGCCTTTGAGCACGACTTGCTGGTTGAGCATCTGCAAGCCCTTAAAGACGGCCAGGCGGTAGAGATCCCCGAGTATTCCTACGAAGAGCACACCCGCAAGACCAGCACCCATACTGTCACCCCCAAGAAGGTGATCATCCTCGAAGGCATTCTGCTGCTGTCCTACAAGCCGCTTCGGGATATGCTGCAAGCCTCGGTGTTTGTCGACGCGCCCCTGGATATCTGCCTGATGCGCCGCCTGCAGCGGGACGTGGCAGACAGGGGCCGGACCATGGAGTCGGTGCTCAAGCAATACATGGAGACGGTGCGCCCCATGTTCTTGCAGTTCATTGAGCCATCCAAGCAATATGCGGATATCATAGTGCCCCGGGGCGGTAAAAACCGTATCGCCATCGACATGCTTAAAGCTAAGATCCGCCAGCATCTGTAGGAATACGCCATGCGTTTGTGTGATACCCATATCGAAGAATACCTGGCCGACGGCCGCATCGTGATTGAGCCGCCGCCGGGCAAAGACGCCATCAGCGGCGTCAGTGTCGATGTGCGCCTGGGTGACAAATTTCGCGTATTTAACGGCTACACCGCCCCTTTTATCGATTTGTCCGGCCCGCGCAGCCAGGTCAACGCCGCCCTTGAGCGGGTGATGAGCGACGAAATCGTTATTCCCGAAGGCGAAGCCTTCTTCTTGCACCCCGGCGAGCTGGCCCTGGCGGTGACCTATGAATCGGTCACCTTGCCTGATGACATCGTCGGTTGGCTCGATGGCCGCTCCTCCCTGGCGCGCCTGGGGCTGATGGTGCACGTGACCGCCCACCGTATCGACCCGGGCTGGTCGGGGCGCATCGTGCTGGAGTTCTACAACTCCGGCAAACTGCCTCTGGCCCTGCGCCCGCACATGAAGATCGGTGCTTTGAATTTTGAAACCCTGTCCGCCCCGGCGGCTCGCCCTTATAACAAGCGTGTTGATGCTAAATACAAGGATCAACAAGGCGCGGTGGCCAGCCGGATAGACCAGGACAGTAAGTAAGGAGCCCATGCTCGAGATCTCAGGCCGGGTTACCATCCCGGCCCATGAACTGCAATTTTCGGCCCAGCGCGCCCAAGGCGCCGGCGGCCAGCACGTCAACACCACCGACTCGTCGGTGCTGCTTAAATTCAATTTCGAAGACTCCCAGAGCCTGCCTGACCACTACAAGGACGGGCTCAGACGCATGAGCTCGCACCTGGTTCACGGCCCGCTGGTGGTGATCAAAGCCCAGGAGCACCGCTCCCAGCACATGAACCGCGAAGTGGCGCTTGAGAGGCTTAAGGCCTTGATTGAGCAGGCCGGTATTCGCCCCAAGGTGCGCCATGCCACCCGCCCCACCCGCGCCTCCAAAGAGCGGCGCATTCAAAGCAAAAAGGGCCGGGGCGACGTGAAGGCCAAACGGGGCAAGGTCCGTGTCGATTAACCGCTTGGGCGGCGGTTTGGAACAGTAGCCAAAAGGCGGCTATGGTCATTGCAAATGACCAGGAGGATGCCGCCGTGAGTTTTTACAACCATCCCCAGCACTTAAGTCGTGCCAACCTGGCACACCTGAGCACCTTGAGCGCCGAGCTGAGCGAGCAGCTCTTTCAAGGCCCGGTGCTTACCCAGGGCAATAGCCGCATCGGTATCGAAGCCACCCGCCACCACCTTATCCTGGTGGTGCAATGCCTTGAAGCCAACACCCGGGACTGGGCCACCGACCTTAGCGCGCAGCTGGTGCCCTGGCCGCCCCTTGGCCGGGTCCATCAGGGCTTTTTGCGCCAGGCCCAAGAGCTGCTGCCCCGCATCAGGCCGGTGCTGGCTAAAGAGCTTCGCTCCGGCATGGCCCTGTGGCTTTGTGGCCATGGTCTCGGCGGCGCTGTGGCCTCGGTGCTGGCCGCCGAACTGGCCCTTAATGAAGATATCGAGCTGACCGGCCTTTGCACCTTCGGCAGCCCAAGGGTCTTTGACAACCAACTGGCGGGCGCCATGGAGGCACTCTTGGGTGAGCGCTACTGGCGGGTAGTGAACGACGAGGACGTGATAACCCGGCTACCGCCACGCTGCTTTGGCTATCGCCATGGTGGCCAGTTGAGTTACTTTGACGCCACAGGCCGATTACACCTTGGCGGCGGCCAGCCCTGGTGGGAGGGATTTTGGGATCGCTGCCACTACCATGGCCAGTGGCTTTTTGCTAAAGATATGAAAGACATCGCAGAACACGCAGTAGACGAATACCAGCTACTGAGCCTGGGGAGCAAATCGTGAGTGAGACCCTGCTTTACACCGCCACCAACACCTTGGAGGCTCATCTGCTGCAAGGCTTGCTTGCCGGTGAGGGCATCAAGGTGCGGCTCGACAGCGATCTGTTGATGGGCGGGGTGGGGGATCTGCCGGCCAATGTACAACACATTCGGCTGTGGTGTTACAGCTACCATCTGCTGGAGGCCCAGGCGGTGCTGGAGGGGTATTTCAACCACAGCGGCCAGGACTGGTATTGCGGGCAATGCGGCGAACATAACGGCAGCGCCTTTGAGCTGTGCTGGCACTGCCAGGCCCCGAAAAAAGCGGGATAAAAAAGGCGCCAACCGGCGCCTTTTTCAATACAGCAGGCTAAAGAGCTGACGCCGGTACTTGGCGGCAAGAGCGTTGCCCTGGCCAAGGGCAGCCAGGATATCCAGGCAGGTTTTCTTGGCTTCGCCGTTCTGGAAGTTCAAATCCTTTTTCAGCACCGTCATCAGGCTATCGAGGGCTTCCTCGTTACGCCCGGCGGCGTGCAGCTGCACCGCCAGTTTCAGGCGCAGGCTGTCGTCCTCTGGCGCCTGAGCCAGGGCGTCGGCCAGGGCCCGGATCTCAGGGGTGTCGGCGGCATCCTTTTTCAGTTGCAACTCAGAGAGAAGCCCTTTGTAATCGGCGTCCTGGTCTTTCATGGCAATGGTGGCCAGCTGCGCTTCGGCCTCATCCAGGCGGTTTTCCTGCAAGTAGGCGTGAATAAGCGCCAGTTTTACCGGGTGCGGATCGCGAGCGTTGGCCATGGCTTGGCTGAGCTTGGCAATGGCCTCTGCGGCCTTACCGGCTTCCAGTAGCCCCAGGCCTTCTTCAAAGTCTGGGTCCTGGGGCGCCGGCAGGTGTTTGTCCAGCAGCTGCTGAACACTCTCTTGGGTCTGCGGGCCGGCCACGCCGTCGATGGGGCGGCCTTCTTTTAGCAAGTAGAGGGTCGGCACGGCTTGAATTTGAAACTGGGCGGCCAGCATCTGCTGGGCGTCGCAATCGACCTTGGCCAGCACAAAGCCGCCCTGGTAGTCCGTCGCCAGTTGGCTCAATACCGGGGCGAGGCTGTCGCAGGGCTCATGCCCGTTAACGTAGAAGAACACCA
This sequence comes from Gallaecimonas pentaromativorans, assembly GCF_003751625.1. Lineage (NCBI taxonomy): Bacteria > Pseudomonadati > Pseudomonadota > Gammaproteobacteria > Enterobacterales > Gallaecimonadaceae > Gallaecimonas > Gallaecimonas pentaromativorans. Next base: position 277,415 of record NZ_RJUL01000004.1, on the reverse strand, counting down.
AGACCGGCTGCGTGAAGGAAGCATCCAGCAAGGTTTGCTGAAAATTTTCGGTGGTGACGTCGACTATGTACTGGCTCATAAAGACATTTTTTCTTTGGGTGATGCTGTGCAATATGGGGGCTCGTTGGCAGAATGCAAGGGCAGGTGGTGTCCGTTACCCTTGCGTTTGTCGCATCTGCCTTGCCAGCTTCCTCTCTTTGGGGCAATGTCGAGGTGATACTATAACAATCAGGGAGAAGAAGAATGAAACGGTTACTGCCCCTGGCCTTGTTGTCGGCCTCGGCGCTGGCCCATGAAGGCATGTGGATGCCGAGCCAATTGCCCCAGATGGCCGACACCCTCAAGGCTGCCGGCCTTAAGCTCAACCCGGCGGACCTGGCCGATTTAGGTAAGGCCCCCATGAATGCGGTGATAAGCCTCGGTGGCTGCACCGCTTCTTTTGTTTCCCCCAAGGGGCTGGTGGTCACCAATCACCACTGCGCTTACGGCAGCCTGCAATACAACAGCACCGAACAGCATAACCTCATTACCGATGGTTTCCTGGCCCAGACCCTGGGTGAGGAAAAACCGGCCGCCCCCGGCACCCGCATCTGGGTAACCGAGTCCATGACCGATGTCAGCGCTGCGGTCAGTAGCGCCCTTGGCGACAAAACCGGTAGCGCCCGTTACCAGGCCCTGGAAGATAAAGAAAAGTCCCTGGTCGCGGCCTGCGAATCGAGCCCCGGTTATCGCTGCAACGTTTTCAGCTACTACGGCGGTGCCCAGTATTGGCTGCTTAAACAGATGGAAATCAAAGACGTGCGGCTGGTCTATGCCCCGGCCGAGGCCATCGGCGTCTTCGGTGGCGACATCGACAACTGGATGTGGCCCCGCCAAACCGGGGATTTCTCCTTCTACCGCGCTTATGTGGATAAAAACGGCAAGCCGGCCGATTACGCCGCCGACAACGTGCCGTACCACCCCAAATCCTTTTTAACCATCGACGGCGCCGGCGTCTCTGCCGATGACTTTGTGATGGTGGCCGGCTACCCGGGCTCCACCAACCGCTATCGCACTAGCGAAGAAGTGCGCTTTGCCATCAAGGATTACTACCCGGCCATGCAAAAGCGCCTGGCCCACCTCAACGCGCTGATCGGCAAGGCTTGCACGGCAGAAGAGGGGGCTTGCATCAAATACGCCTCCTATCGCCAGGGCCTGAAAAACTACGCCAAGAATTTTGAAGGCCAGTTGGACGGCTTTGCCAAAAGCGATTTGGTGGTAAGAAAAGTGAAGCTCGAGGCCGAGCTTAACCGCTGGGTCAGTGCAGACCCCGACCGCGAAAGCCGCTACGGCAAGGCCCTTAGCGACTTGGGCGCCTTGATAGATGAGCAGCAAAAGGCCGACCTTGCCCAGTTCAAGCGCCGCGGCGTGATGGACAGCCAGCTCTTTGCCACCGCCTACCGACTCTATCGCTGGTCACTGGAGCAGCAAAAGCCCGACGCCGAGCGTGAAGCCGGTTACCAAAACCGCGACAAAGACCGCCTGCTGGGCAGCCTTAACGCCATGGACCGCCGCTTTGCGGTGACCGTAGACAAAGCGCTGTGGCTGGACGGCCTCAAAGGCTACGACAGCCTGCCCAAAGCAGAGCGCATCGGCGCGGTAGACAGCGCCATTGGCAGCGATGCCGCCAAAGCGGTGGACGGTTTTTACGCCAGCACCGAGCTTACCGACAGCGCCAAGCGCCTGGCCTGGGTAGATAAAACCCCGGCAGACTTTGACAAGAGCCGCGATCCCTTCATTCGCTTGGCGGTGGCCAGCTACCCGGCACTCAAAGCCCTGGAAGATGCCGAGAAGGACCGCGACGGGCGCTTTTTGAGCCTGCGCCCGCAATATATGGACGCGCTGATAGCCTACAAGCAAAGCCTGGGCGAGCTGGTCTACCCCGACGCCAACTCGTCGCTGCGGGTCACCTATGGCCACGTCAAGGGTTACACCCCGGCGCCCGGCACCATCAAAGGCGATGAAGACGGCGCCCATTACAACCCCAAGGGCACCTCTTATTACGTGCCCTTTACCACCTTGAAGGGCATTGTCGCCAAGAACACCGGCAAGGTGCCCTTTAACGCCCCCAAAGCCGAGCTTGATGCCATTGCCGATCAGGATTTTGGGCCTTACTACGTGCCGGCGCTGGACTCGGTGCCGGTCAACTTTTTGTCTACCGTGGACACCACCGGCGGCAACTCGGGTTCACCCACCCTCAACGCCAAGGGCCAGTTGGTAGGCCTGCTGTTTGACGGCACCTACGACTCCATTAACGCCGATTGGGATTTCACCCCCAACACCCGCTCCATCCACCTCGATACCCGTTACATGCTGTGGGTGATGGATAAGTTGGACGGTGCCGACAACCTGTTGCAGGAAATGACCATCGTTAACCTGCCAGACGATCTCTGACAGCCAAAACAGAGAAAACCCGGGCTTGCCCCGGGTTTTTTCTATCTGTACTTGAGGCTTTACATTGCAGTAACATATTCCGGTAACAAAATAGACCGTAATAAACGGCGTAAAAACAGGGAATTAGCACGTTGAAGAAAACACTGATTGTGGGAGCCTTGCTGGTGGTGGCGGCGGCGGGAAGCAGCCTGTTGCTGGGCAGTCAGACCCAAAAAGAATACCTCAAGTGGGTAAACAGCTTATCGGCGCATCCGGGCATCAGCGCCAAGAGCCTGGACTTTGAGTCCAGCCTGTTTGCTCCTCGTGCCAAAACCAAACTCAGCGTGACCGATCCGGTACTCAAAGCGAGCCTCGCCGAGCGAGGCCTGCCCGACAGCCTGGTGCTGGTACACCAGTTCCAGGTCTGGCCCTGGCAAGTGGCCAGCAGCACCGCCATTGCCTGGGACAAGAAAAGTGCGCCGTTCAAGGCGCTGTTCGGCTCAGACATTGCCTTGAAAGTCGAAGGCCACCACTGGATCTGGGGTACCCAAAGCCTTAAGGGCCGGGTGGGTATGGCGAGCTGGCAGCAAGACGGCGAGCTGCTCAACTTCTACCCTTTGACCTTCAGCGCCAGCCACAGCCAGCAGCATTGGCAGCAAAGCTTTAACTGGAACGGCATGGAGGCCAAAAGCCCGGAAGGCCGCCTGGTGCTGTCCGGAGTCAAACTCAAAAAAGAAGGGCAGGGCGACGACGGCCACTTTGACGGCCAACTGGGCGCCGTCACCTACACCGGCGAGCATTTTGTTGGCCTCTCGGGCATGACCTTCAAAGGCACCGACAGCGACAAGCTCACCAAGGGGCGGCTGCAGGCCGAAGAGGCAAAATTTAACCGCGAACCTTTTAGCCATCTCGACCTTGCCTTGGCTATGGAGTCGGTCAATAACCACGCTCTGGATAAACTGCTGCTAAGCGCCCTGGGTATCGGCCTGACCGGCGACGCAGAAGCCCGCAGCCAGTTCAGTGTGGCCCTTGGCGCGCTGCTCTCCGGCGGCGGCAAACTGCAACTGGACGATTTAAGCCTCGACTCGGTAAACGGCAAGCTCATCGGTCGTGGCCAACTGGCGCTCAAGGCCGGTACCGTAGACAGCCTAGAGAGCTTCCTGGCTGCCAGCCAAGGGGAGCTGAAATTGGTGGTGCCGCGCCATTTTGGCGAGCTGGCGTCGCTGGACACCGACACCCTCAACGTGCTGGCCCAGCGCGGCTGGGTGCGCGAAGAGTCCGGCGGCCTGGGCCTTGATTTCAAGGTGGCCGACAAGTTGCTGACCTTAAACCAGCAGCCCCTGATGAAAGCGTTATAAGGAGTCCGGCCATGGCGAAGGTATGGGGAATGTTGCTGCTCGTCGCCTGCCTTCCCGCCCAGGCCGTGCAATGGGTGTCCCTGGCGTTGCCAGCGCCGGCCAACGGTGCCTGGCAGCAAGCCGGGGACTTTTTGTATCTGGCCGGCAACAGCCAGGATAAGCGCAGCCTGACCCGGGTGAATACCAAAAACTGGCAGGCTGCCTTGATGGCGCTTCCCAAAGACGGCGACCGCTTTTGCACTCTGGACGACGGCCGCCTGCTGCTCTTTGCCCGCGACCAAATCTTTTTAGGCACGGCCAGCGGCCCCAAAGCCCTTGGCAGCGCCCCCAGCATCTGGCGAAGCGTCGCCCCCAAAAAACTCCACAAGGTAGAGTGGTGCCAGGGCAACCGCCTTTTTGTGCCGGACTTTGATGTGCTGCGGGTTTACAGCGTTTTTGAAAGCGGGTTGACGCTGGTCAGCACCTTGCCGGTTTCGGCCTTTATGGAGCTTCGCCAGGGCGACCCCAGCTACAGCGCCAAGGCCTTGTTCCTGGCCGACATCAACCTTGATGGCAAGCCTGATCTGCTGGTGGAAGACGACAATGGCCTGAGCCTTTTTCTCGCCAAGGGAGCGGGCTTTGAAGAGCGGCCCCTGGCTTTTGCCCCGGCCCTTAACCTGACCCCGCTCGCCAAACGGATGCTGCGGGTTAACGACGGTGAAGACTTTGAAAAGCTGCGCATTCGTACCATTGCTTCGGTGACCGATCTCGATGGCGATGGCCTAAGCGATTTGATTGTCTCCAGCGTGCAATCGAAAAGCCTTTTAGACCAAAACCAGTCCTTTGAAGTGCGCTTTGGCATCAAAACCGCCAATGGCTTGGGCTTTGCGGTCGCCCCCGACACCGCGCTCAATACCCAGGGCGTGGTGTTCAAGCTCAACCGCCAAGACTTGGATGGCGATGGCCATATGGATTTATACACCCCGTCGGTGAAACTGGGGGTCGGCAAGATAGTCTCGGCGCTGTTGACCGGTTCGGTGTCGGTGGCGCTGGATATTCGCCGCCTGGACGGGCGCACCCTGGTGGCCCTGGATGACGGCATCGACGCGGACATGGACGTGTCCCTTGGCAGCGGCGAATTCAGCATTCCGCTGATGGCCGCCACCGAGCTGGCCAGCGGGACTCTTTTTGCCATCAAGAACGGCGAAAACAAGCTGGCGCTCTACCGCTTTAGCGATGGCCGCCTCAAGCGCGATGGCAGCCTGACCTTGCCGCTGCCCAAGGATGGCAGCCGCTGGCAGCAGGGTAAGGGCTGGTTGGCGATTTTGCCGGGGCCAAGCGATGGCGACCAAAACCATATCCTGGTCCTTGCCGATAAGCTGGACGCCGCCGCCACCGGGCCCTGAGGGCCTTTGTCACCGCGTTGTCATGGAGCGGGGGTAAGCTTTTGGGTTAAAGAACAAGCCTGAGCCTTAACCGTGTCTGGCCTTACTCCCCATCGCCTGCTGCCTGTAGCGCTGCTGCTGTTTCTCTGGACCTTGCTGGGCAGCACCGGCTATTGGGTCATAGAGCAAAGCCGGGCCCACCAGCGCCAACAAACCCACATCCTGGCCCTGCAAATTCGCGAGCGCCTCAAAACCTTTGCCACCGAACGCCAGGCTGCCATCAAGCAGCTGGCCTCGGTGTGGCCCGAAACCCACCCCAATACCGAGAACTGGTTTGCCCAGGAAGCCGGCAACCTGCAAAACATGTTGCCGGGGCTGGGTTATCTGGCCTGGGTGGACGGCAGCGGCGCCCTGCGTATCGCCCGCCAGGAAAAGGTGCCCCAAGGTTGCCAGTGGCTGTGGGGGAGCGAGCCCATCAATGCGCGCCTTGGCGCTATTCGCTACGGCATCGCCCTTTGCCAGGTGCTGCCCACCATCATCGACAGCGCCCTTGCCACCGGTTTTGCCGCCGCGGTGCGGCTAGATGAGCAGGCGGTATACGCCCTTGGCCACCCCGGTGAAGTGACCATCCGCGAGCCTTTTATCTGGTTTAACAAAAATCTGCAGCTAGAGCTTTCGCCAATTGCCGGCCTTAATGGCCACCTGTACCTGATGCTGGGCTGCGCCATGGTGGTGGCGCTGATGCTGTCGGTACTGATGCACTTTTCCCTAAAAAGGGCCTGGGCCCTAAACCGCAGCCGCGGCATTTTCCAGGCCGCTTCCAAGGCGTCAGTCGATGGCCTTTTGGTATTCACCCCAGACGGCGGTGAGTGGCACCTTGCCGAATACAACGACTCTGCGGTGCGGCTGGTAAGCCCGGCACCCGACATGACCTTAAGCGCCTTTTGCGAGGCCTTGGCAGCGCCCTCGTTAACCGGCCAACTGGCCGCGCTCGACATTGGCGACAGCATCATTACCAGCCTGGAACCCGTTGCTGGGCGCAGCCTGCACCTGCAAGGGGTGCGGGCCAAAAGCAACCTTGCCATCACGGTTCGTGACATCACCCAACTTAAACTGGCCGAAGCCGACCTTGCCGCCAGAGAAGCCAAATACCGCCGGCTTATCGAAGGGTTACGGGGCCATTTGGTGTTCAGCCTGGATGAGCGCGGCGAGCCGGAGTTTTTATCAAAAGGGGCGGCCGAGCTTTTTGGCAACGAGGATATCGGCGAGGTGTTTAGCCAGCTCCGTGGCCAGCAGCGCTGGCGTGAGGCCAAGCAGCGCTTAAATAGCGGCGAAGACTCGGTGCGGGTGCAGCTGCCGCTTCGCATCAACGAGGTGGAGCGCCATATCGAAGTGGTACTCAGTAAGGTTGAATTTGGGTTTGAAGGGTTGCTTCGGGACGTAACCGACGAGGCTGAGCTGATGCGCCGTATTCGCCATCAAGCCAGCCACGACGCACTCACCGGCCTTGCCAACCGTTATGCCTTCGACAAGGCCCTGACCAAAGCCTGGCAGCAAGGTACTGCCTGCCAGGCCCTGCTGCTGATGGACTTGGACCAGTTCAAGCTGGTGAACGACCGTTTTGGCCACGAAAAAGGCGACCAGCTGCTGCTGGGGGTGGCCGAGCGTTTAAGTAGCGCTTTGGCACCGCAAGCCTTTATTGCCCGCTTGGGAGGCGATGAATTTGCCGTTGTGCTGAGCGGCGAGGATTTGCCCGGCCAAGGCCAGCAACTGCTCGACGCCCTTCGCCAGGCGCCGGTGGCAGCCGGCGAGCACCAGTTTCCGATCACCGCCTCCATGGGCCTGGTACCTTTTGGCGCTGCCAGCGACACCGCCGACTTAAAACGTATTGCCGATATGGCCGCCTACGCCGCCAAGGAAGCAGGGGGCGATCGCTTGCAGTGCTACCGCGACGGCGACGGTTGGCTCAAAGCCCGTGAAGAGACCATGGTCTGGGCCGAAAAGGTGCGAAGCGCCATCTCGGAACACCGCCTGGCGCTGGCGGTGCAAAGCATTGCCCGAACCGAGCAACCGACCACGGTGGTGCACCGGGAGGTGCTGGTGCGGCTTTGGGACAACGGCGAGCTTATTCCGGCCTGGCGCTTTATTCCGGCCGCCGAGCGCTATGGCCTGATGGTGGCCCTGGATAAAGCGGTGATCGCCAAGGGCCTTGCCTGGCTCGCCACCAGGCCTGCCGAGCGCCTGGCCTTTAACCTCTCCGGGGCGTCGCTCTCTGACCAAGGCTTTTGCCAGTGGCTGCTGGCTACCCTCAAAGAAGGTCAATTGGCGCCAGAGCGGTTGTGCTTTGAAGTAACCGAAACCGCTGTTATCGAACACCTAGGCCACGCCACCGAACTGATGGATGCGCTGCGGGCCCTAGGCTGCACCTTGTCCTTGGACGACTTTGGCTCGGGCATGAGTTCTTTGTCGTATTTAAAGGCGCTGCCGGTTGACCATATCAAGATTGATGGCGCCTTTATCCGGGAAATTAAGAACACCCACTTTGATCGGGTGGCGGTGCGCACCATTGCCTCGCTGGCAAGGGCCTTGGGGAAAGTTACCATCGCCGAGTATGTAACCGATCAGGCGACCCTGACCCTTTTAAAACGCTTGGGCGTGGACATGGTCCAGGGCTACGCCATAGACCAGCCCACCTTGCTTGAAGAGCTTCAATCGCTGCCGGCCACCATGGCCTGAAACTCGCTACTGTCGCTTAAGGCTTCAAAGTCTTCTTCTTCCCGGGCTGATTGGCGCAGGGCGTCAGAGAGGTTGATGGCCCGGCCCAGATCTGACAGTGCCCGCTCTTTTTGGCCAAGACCGGCCAGGGCGCAGGCCCGTTGGTAAAGGGCGTGGGCGTTGTTGTTGTCTACCGCCAACACCTTGTTGCAAATAGACAGTGCCCAGCGACGCTCGCTCATCATCATGGCCGCATCGGCCTTATGGGTAAGGGCATCGAGATCTCCGGGGCGAAGGGAAAGAATTTCGTCATAGATCTCGATTTTGTTTTGGGGGCTGGGCTCTTGTGAGGCTTTGAGCCACAGCGAGTGAATGTCCCCCAGGCGCTCTATTTCCTTGTGTTGGTCGGCGATGGCCGAGGTTTTGCGCCGCAGCTCCTGCTCCAGGGTTTTAAGGCGCTTTTCATATTGCTGGGTCAGGCGATTTATCTCGTCGTTGGCAAACTGCTTGGTATTGGCCTTGATCTCTCGAAGGCTCTGCCAGCCTACCAGCGCCAGTACCGACGCGCCGCCAGCAATGAGGTAGAAAAAATAGCTGACGGTATTGGTGGAGTAGGTCAGGGCCCGTTCTGACAAGCTCACATCGCGCTGGGCCATTTCTTTGGCAACCTGTGCCTTGTATTCGAGCATGTCGGTGCGCAGGGTCTTAAGCTCGTCCAGCAGGTAGCGCTCCATCAAGGGCGGCAGTTCGGTGCGCTTTGGCGCCGGGTCTGCCGCTTTTTTATCGGCGTTATCTGCCAAAGGTTCGGCGGCAAACAGCGGCAGGGAAAACAACAAGGCCAGCACGGCGATACGCATCAGGGCTCCTTATATTGGCAAGAGAGGGGAAAGAGATGGTCGATAAAACGCTGGGCCGTGGGGTGAGGCTCGTGGTTGGCAAGACCGGCCCGCTCGTTGGCCTCGATAATGACGTACTCGCTTTGGGTTACATCCGGCACCAGCAGATCCATGCCCACCACGGCAATATCCAGCGCCTTGGCGGCTTTGAGGGCCACATCCACCAAGTGTGGGTGCAGCTGGCCGGTCACGTCCACCAGCCGGCCGCCGGTGTGCAGATTGGCGGTGCGCCTTACCGCCAGGCTTTTACCGGCCTCAAGTACGGTGTCTAAATCAACCTTTTGAGCCTTTAAGGTGCGAATGGTCTCGTCGTCAACCGGAATACGGGATTCTCCGCCGGTGGCCGCTTCCCGGCGCCGCGACTGTTTGGCGATAAGCTCGCCGATACTGAGCCTGCCATCGCCCACCACAAAAGGCGGCTCGCGCCGGGCGCCGGCCACCACTTTATTGCCGATCACCAAAATGCGCACATCGTTGCCGGGCATCAAGGCTTCTAGCAGCACCTGGTCACCATGGTGTTTGGCAAGGGCAATGGCGGCCTCCAGTTCGTCGCCCTGGCGCACATCAATGCTGATGCCTTTGCCTTGTTCACCGTCCAGGGGTTTGACGACGATGCGTTGCTGCTGGTGCAAAAACGCCTTGTCTGCTTGGCTGCCGTCACTTAGCCGGTAGGGCGGGGTTTTCAGGCCGGCGCGGCGCAGGCACTGGTGGGTCAGGGATTTATCCTGGCAGCGCAGCATGGCCAAGGCGTGGGTCTGGCTGGTTAAGGATTCAAAGCACTGCACGTCCTTGCCGCCGTGATGCAGGGTAAAAAGCCCTCTGGCGGCGTCTGTTACCGTTACATCAATGCCCCTTGCCACTGCCTCGTCGACAATGATGCGGGCGTAAGGGTTCAGGCCGGAGAAATCCTGCGGCCCCATAAACAGCTTTTGGTTAAAGGCGCTGCGGGTTTTGATGGCAAAGCTTTGCAGCGGCCGAAAGCCCAGGGACTCGTACAAACCGATGGCGGCGCTATTGTCGTGCATGACCGACAGATCCATAAAAGCGGCGCCCTTGGCTTGGAATTTCTCGGCTAAAAAGCGCACCAGCGCTTCTCCTACGCCGGGGCGGGCGGCGTCTCTGTCTACCGCCAGGCACCAAAGAGAGCTGCCTCGGTCCGGGTCGTCGGCCAATTCCCGGTAGTTAAGGCCAGTGACGGTGCCTATCACGGTGCCGTCGCTGGCGTCTTCTGCCAGCAACAATAAATGGCCTTGAGAGAGCCTTGCCTCGGCGGGGAGGGTATCTGGGATGACTTTCAGGCTATGTTGGCGGTACAGACGATTAATGGCCGAAGCGTCGGCCTTGTCCTGGGCGCGGCGAATGCGAATACCGCCAATAGGGGTGGCTTTGGGGCGATAGTCGCTCAGCCACAACCGCAAGGTGTCGGAGGGGTCTAAAAAGAGTTGCTGGGGCGCCTTGGCCAGTACCTTGTGGGGGTCGCGCACATAAAGGGCGATGTCCCGCTTGTCTTCGCCTTCTTGCAGTAAGGCCTGGGCCAAGGCACTTGGCGAGCTGAAGGTATGAGACAGCAGCAAGCGGCCCCAACCGCAGTCGATCACCACGTCGCTTTTGCCGTTATCTGGGCCATGGTGCAGGTAGCCGGGAGTGCGGGTACGTTGCAGGCGATGCTGGGTGTTGCGTTGGCTGTCATAGGTCATGAGCTTGCATCCACAGTTCCAGGCTGGCCAGTTGCCACAGCTTGTTGCCGCCAAGGGGGGTTAGTGCCTTTTCAGGCGCGCTAAAAAGCCGGTCAAGGTAGCGGGGGTTAAAGAGGCCCCGCGCCTTGGCCCGGTCTGAATACAGGGTGTCTTTGACCAGCGCCAGCACCTGGCCTTGGATGTACTTGAGCTTGGGTACCGGAAAATAGCCTTTGGGCCTGTCTATTACCGCGTTGGGCAGCAATTGATAGCCGAGCTGGCGCAAGAGGTATTTGCCGCCGCCCGGCACTTTCAGGTGTGGCGGCATGCTGGCGGCAAGCTCAACCAGTTCGTGGTCCAAAAAGGGCACTCGCGCTTCCAGACCAAAGGCCATGGTCATGTTGTCTACCCGCTTAACCGGATCGTCTACCAGCATCACCTGGCTGTCCTGGCGCAGGGCTTTGTCGATGGCCAGCGTGGCGCCGGGCATCGCAAAATGGCTTTTTACAAAGTCGCCGGCAAAATCGCCCTGCTGCCAAGGTGGAAGTAAGGTCTCTTGCATCTCTTGAATGCTTCGGTCAAAAAAGTGCTGGCGATAACAGTCAACCGGTGCCGAGGTGTCTTGCATCGGTGGGTACCAGTGATAACCAGCAAAAACTTCATCGGCCCCTTGGCCCGATTGCACTACCTTGCAATGGCGCGCCACGTGCCGGGATAAAAGGTAAAAGCCGATGCAATCGTGGCTGACCATGGGCTCAGACATGGCGCTAATGGCCGGCAGCAGTTCTTTAAGCAGGGTGTCTTCGTCAACGCGAATGCGGTGGTGCTCGGTGCCGAACTGCTGTGCGATAAGGTCGGAGTAACGAAACTCGTCCCCTTCTTCGCCGCCTGCGCCTTCAAAGCCCACTGAAAAGGTCTGGACCTTGGGGTGCACTTCGCTGACCAGCGCAGTAATAAGGCTTGAGTCAAGGCCGCCAGAGAGCAGTATGCCCACGTCTACTGCGGCCAGATTGCGCCGTTTAACCGCCCCGCGAAGGCTGTGGGCCAGTTTGTCTAGCCACTGGGCCTCGCTCAGTACGGGTTTGTGGTCAAAATCGGGTTGCCACCAACATTGGCGTTCGGTGCCCTTGCTGCCAAAACGCTGCCAGTAACCTGGCGGGAGCTTTTCGATGCCTTCTAGCACGGTGTCCGGCGCTGGGGTAACACCGTGAAAATTTAAATAAAAGTCCAGGCCCTTGGCCGACAGCGCTGGTTTTTCACCTTTGCCGAGAAGCGCCGGCAGGGTAGAGGCAAAGCGCAGGCCGCCAGCTTCCGGTTTTAAGTAAAGCGGTTTGATGCCGAGGCGGTCTCTTGCCAAAAAGAGGCTGTTGTCGGCGAGGTTGTAAATCGCCAGGGCAAACATGCCGTTAAGGCGAGGCAACATCTGCGGCCCCCAGGCATGGAAGGCCTTGAGCAGCACTTCGGTGTCACCGTCTGAGTGAAAGGTGTAACCCAGGGCGCTTAGCTCCTGGCGAAGGGCAGGGTAGTTGTAGATGGCGCCGTTAAAGACCATGGCCAGCCCCAGAGTGTCGTCCACCATGGGTTGGGCCGAGCCATCGGAAAGGTCCATGATTTTAAGCCGCCGGTGGCCCAGCAGCAGGCCGTTTGTTTGGTAGCGGCCTTCGGCGTCTGGCCCTCTGGGGGTCAGCTGTTGGAGTGCGCGTTCGAGTTGCTGTGGGTCAAAATGATTGTCACCTTGACGATAGTGCCCGTAAAAACCGCACATAGCCACGATATCCTCTCGTTGCTTGCCAGTTTTCTATCATGGGAAAGTGACTTAAATATTTCAACACGAATGAAATGTTGCGGCAGCTTACGCTCATCTTCGCTAACAGTAAGCTGCCTGCAATTTAGATATGGCGGTATTCGCCGTCGACCAAAAACTCATCCAGTACCGCCAGCAGATCGTCTGCTCTGTCCATAGGCACCGGCGCTATTGGGTCGTCTTCGTCGCCATCTTCGTCTTGCTCCCAGAAGAAGCGGCGAAGGGCGTCGGCAAAGGGGCTACTTTGCTCGCAAAGGGCGTCGAGGCTGTCCAGATAAACGATGCGGCGAAGGCCAACGGTCAGATCGTTCAGGGCATCGGCCAGGGCCTGGCCTTCCATGAATTGGCCCAGTTGGATAAAGCGCTCCCGGGCCGACTCTTGCTGGTCTTCGTCCAGCTCGCCAGCGTGGGCCACCATGCCCAGGTAATCTTCAGTCAGGTAGTGCAGCAGGGCCTCTTCGTCGTCGAGGAGCTGATATTGACTGCCTCTTTCCAGCAGCATGGTGTGGGAGAAGCTGTCATCGATATGGCAAAGGACCAGCGACATAGGCGGTAGCTCGTTGAGGTTGGTGGAACGACAGTGTGGCGGCAAAAGCGCCATGAAAAAAGCCCTCATCTTGCGATGAGGGCTTTTTCGTTATGGTCGGCGCGAGAGGATTTGAACCTCCGACCCCTGACACCCCATGACAGTGCGCTACCAGGCTGCGCTACGCGCCGTTGACCACGTTGCTGCAATAAGCGTGGGGGCTTGCCATGCAGCGGCCGCTACTCTCACCGATCTGAGCGGCGGATGCAAGCAAAGTTTGCGCCCTTGCGCTTAACTGCTGGCTTTGTGCGCGCCCTGCCCGGAATTTGCCCAGGGGTGATGGCAAAGGACAAACCCTTCGTCACTGCCTGGTGGCTCAAAGTAGCGGCATACCGCGGCAAATTGCTCGGCGCTGGGGGCGAAGGGATGTTCGCCCCTGCGATTGCGGGCCAACAGCCGCTCAAGGCAAATGGCTTCGGGCACATCAAGGCAATGAAGCTGATGGCCGGTGTTCGCGGCGGCAATGAGCTGCTGCGCCCAGGCCCGGCTTTGGCGGGTGTTCATGGGAAAATCCAGCACTAGGGTATTGCCGGCCTTTAACAGGGCAACCAGATGCTCAAAGAGCGCGGCTTTCAAGCGAGGCGCGAAGGCGGCGTAATCAGCCAGGCTGGTCATTTGCGGCCCATAGAGGTTGGCAAGCCACTTGTCTTCGCTTAAGAGCAGTGCTCGCTGCTCGGCGGCGATGCGGTGGGCGAGGGTGGATTTACCCGAGCCGATAGTGCCGCAGAAAAGGTGCAATTGTGGGTGGGGCATGGCGCTCTCCTGATTAAGGCCCCGAAAAACGACAAACCCGCCTTTCGAGGCGGGTTGGGGAAGACAAGGTTCAGCCCGCCATTTAGGGAATGGCGATAATTTTCTGGCTGAAATAAAAGGTAAAAAACGTCATGTCCCCAGCATGCCCGGCAACGAAACGGTAGGCAAGGCGTAGATAAAGAAAAAGCCCTCGTCTTTCGACGAGGGCTTTTTCCGTTATGGTCGGCGCGAGAGGATTTGAACCTCCGACCCCTGACACCCCATGACAGTGCGCTACCAGGCTGCGCTACGCGCCGTTGACCACGTTGTTGCAATAAGCGTGGGGACTTGCCTTGCAACGCCGACAAGTTTACTCATCCGCGCTTTTCATGCAAGCCCTGTTTGGAGCTTGACGGTCTGTTTGGCGACTTTTTGCCCGAGATGGGCCTAAGAGGGCGACTTTTCGCCCTTTACGGCACTTAGCCACGTATTTTTACCTGCAATATCAGTAGCCCAGCAAAAGTACGGCAATAAAAAAGCGGCCTGCTGGCCGCTTTTTTTACCGGTAGAAGCGTTTCAGTTCTTTTAACGCTTCCATCAGGGTGCCAATCCTGACATGGGCCTTTTTAATTGGCTGGTAGTGGTTGTCGCGAATGCTGTACTGGCCGAAGCGGTTCATGACCAGCACGCGATCGTTTTGCAAGATGGCGAACTCATGGAAATCCCCAAGAATGGCCCAGCCAGGCCGCTGGTCGGCAAAAAGACTGGTGCCGGAGCTGTACTGGTTGCCAGGCACCTGGCTACCCAGGGCGCTGCCCACCAGGGTCGGCAAAATATCCTGGTGGCTGGTCAGGCCGTTGAAGGTCTGGTGGGCCATGCCGGGCCAGTTGATCACCAGGGGCACCTGGGTTTGATAGCGGCTGAAGTCGCTGTTGTAGCCCCAGGTGTCGTTTTTGTTGTCGTTAAACTCCATGCCATGGTCGGAAGTGACCAGCAGCAGGGTGTGGTCCAGCTCGCCCCGCGCTTTGAGGGTGTCGATAAGTTTGCCCAGCAGATCGTCACTGTAGTGCACGGCATTGAGGTAGCGGTTTTTCACCTGATCGACATCGCTACTGGCGTCCAGCTCTGCCAGGTTCACCACCGGCCAGTCTGGCTGGAAGGGGTTGGGGTAATCCTTGGGCGTAGAGAAGCTGGCCGGTGCCCCCAGTTGCAGGTAGGCAAAGTAGCCGCCCTGGCGCTTGGCTGTCCAATCCAGGAGGGCGTCCAGCGCCTGCTGGTCTCGGTGGGAGACACTGCCGCTAAAATCCGCAATGCTCATGCCGCGAAAGGCGGTTTGCCCCAGGTCGTTTTGGGTGAGGCCGTCTGAGGCGAAAACACCGATGGGGTCGTTGAGGTCTTTAAAGCTTTGCACCAGTAAGGACGGGTCGCGGCCCAGCTTGACAGCGTTTTGATAAACCGCCGGCAGGCCATAGAAGAAGCTGAACATACCGTCGCGCGGCTCGTTGGAGCCGGAGAAATGCTCATTAAAGCGAAGGCCCTTCTCGGCCAGGGCTTCGAGGTTTGGCATGGTGTCGGGGGCCAGGGCATCGGCTCGCAGGCCCTCAACCACTACCACTATGACCTTGGTGTCGGGGTGGCTAAAGGGGGCCAGGGTCTTGGGCATCTTTAACAGGCTTTCGGTGCCTTTGGTGTCTTGCAGCCGCTTTTGGTAATCGTCCATGTCCAGCAGGCCGTGGCTGGCCAGGAAGGTCTTGGCTGTGGCGGGGTAGGAGACAGGGAACACCGCCCCTTGGCGCAAAATGGGGTAATAAACCCGGGCATCAGCCCAGATGTGCATGCTGTGAGAGGCGAAAAAACACACCACAAAGGCAGCGGCCACGTTAAAACCCATGCGGGTTTCTTTAAAGCGGTGGCGCCGGCGCCAGAGGAAATTTCCAGCCACCAGCTCCAGGGCAAAAATCACCACCAGCAGGATGCCAAGGGCCATCCAGGTAAAATAGTGGCGGGTCAGCACCTGGCCTTCGCCTGAGGCAATCAAATCCCACAAGAAGCCGTTAAGGTGCAGCCGGTATTGACTGAACACAAAGGTGTCGGCCACCAGGGTCAATTGGCCAAGGGTCGCCACCAAGGCGCCGAAAAAGCGCACCAGTCGCGGCAGCGGCACCAATATTGAAAAGGGAAAGAGGGTGATAACAAAAACGATAAAGGCCAGGAAGGCAAAATGCCCGGCCCAGGTGACAAGGGTATAAAGCAGGCCAAGGAAGGTGTCGGGCAGGCCATTTTCAATGAGGTAGCGGCTGCCGATCAGCATCGCCAGCAGAATATTGAAGAACGTAAACCAGTGGCCCCAGTTAATCAGCCTGGAAATACGCTCGGCCAGCCGTGGCTCCAATCTGTCCTTTTCCTGTCCCGTCATTGCCTGTCTGCTTGTTGTTGATTTGGCGGGAACATTGTCACATTGAATGCCCCGCCCGGCAATCAGTGGTGCCCGCTGACCACACTTTGTTCAAGGGTTTTGGCAAATTGTTTGACCAGCTCACTGCGCCGGCCTGCCGGCACGTTGTCGTTGACCACGTTGCTCAGCACGTTACCCAGCACCATCAGCGCCAAGTCTACCGGCACCTTTTCTTTAGTCAGCAGTGCCAGCATGTCGCTGGACAGTTTGGTGATGTGCTCGGGGTCGTATTTGGATTGAAAGGGCATGGGGGTGGTCTCGGTCTGTCAGCAAAGCTGATATGATACCACGCCCTGTTAACCTGCCAGATACCCTATGAGCATCGACGTTAAAGCCGTTATTCTTCATCGCCTGGATCTTAACCAGGAAGGCCTGTTGGTGGTGCGTCCCCGTGAGCAGCAACTACCCAATAGTGACGCTGTGTCCAACCTCATTGCCGAGCTGCACGCCAGCTACGCCGCCAAGCCCGGTAAAGGTTTTGCCGCCTTTAAAGACGGTGGTAGCGGCTTTGCCGAAGCCCTGGCCAATTACCTCGACGGCCAGCAGCCCTTTGTGCCCTTCTCCTTGCAAGCCGCCGAACTGCTGCAAGCCCAGCTCAATCACTACGCGCTGATTGAAACCGGTTATCTGCTGATTGCCCACTACCAGCATCTGGCGGTAGACAAACTGCTGGTAATGCAGCTCAAAGCCCAGGATTCAGTGACCATCACTGACGCCCTGGAGCTGGGCCAGACCCGCTTTTTGGAACTCAAAAGCCTGCAACTGGCGGCCAGTATCGATTTAACCGCCTGGCAGGTGGAGCCTGAGCGGCGCCAATACATCAGCTTTATCCGTGGCCGCGCCGGGCGCAAAGTCTCGGATTTCTTCCTCGATTTTCTCGGCTGCGAAGAAGGGGTTAATGCCAAGGCCCAGAGCCAGGCCCTGCTCACCGCCGTGGACGACTACTGCGCCGCAGCAGGCCTTGAAGGCCAGGAGCGCCAGGAAGTGGGCAAACAGGTCTTTGATTATTGTAAGGAAAAGGCCTCAAGCGGTGACGAGGTGAATGTGGCAGAGCTGTCCGATGCACTGCCGCCCTGGGAAGGGGAAAGCCGCTTTGCCGATTTCGCGGTGCAAGGCGAATACGGCCTGGAAGACAAATTCCCTGTCGAGCAAAGTGCCCTTAAGCCGCTGGTGAAATTTTCCGGTACCGGCGCTGGCGTCACCATCAGCTTTGAAGAAAAGCATTTGGGCGAGCGGGTTGTCTACAACGCCGCTACCGACACCCTCACCATCAAGGGCTTACCGGCCAACCTGCGCGACCAGCTAAAACGTCGGCTAGGTAGCACGGATTGAAAAAACCGGCGTTAGCCGGTTTTTTATTGGCCCAAGGAGCTTGATTCTGCCGGTCGGCAGTATAAATTCTCGACAGAGCGCAACTTTTCCCGGCGGTCGGCTGGTAGGGAAAAGGCAGGAGAGCGGTAGCCTTCAGGCTGCCCGAGCACAATAAGAATGCGGTACTTTTGAAGGGGAACAGCATGATAAGAGCCGAAGATCTGCGCCGCGAGCGGCGTATGGAAATCAACTCGCCGGTAGAGATAATCGTGCAGGATGCCCATCTTGCCGGCCATTGCAGCAACTTGAGCGGTAACGGCATGGGGGTGATGCTTGATGAGCCGCTGGCCGAAGGCACTCAGGTGCAAGTCAAGATAGAAGGGGGCATGGACCGGCTGCCGCCTTTTATGGCCGATGCCGTGGTGATCCGCTGCGAGGCCAAAGATCCGGGCTTTGAAGTCGGCCTTTCTTTCTCAAACTAACAAAGGTGAGCGCTTTTTAAACAAAAGGGCGGTCCGCTGTACCTTTCACCGGGGTGCTGCGGTCTTATAAGGGAAAGCTGTCACAGGAGTCCCTTATGTTAAAAGCAGCCCTTACCATGGCGCTGACAACGGCGGTGCTGGCCATGCCAGCTTACGCCGACAGGGATGAGCAGCGCCGCCGTGACCCGCCCCAGTGGCAAAATAAGTCGGTCACCCTCAATAACCCCCATCAAACCCGCCAAAAAGGCGAAGAGTTCAAACGCCAACGCTTTGCGCCCCAAGAACATAAGGGGCGCAAAGAGCATCGCCGCCAGGATAACTGGCAGGGCCAGCGCCACGAGCCCAAACACCGCTCCGATTGGCAGGGCAAACCGTCCTATCCCCATTGGCAACAGCCCAAGCCTCGTTACCATCAGCAGCAGCGGCCCCGGTATTCCGGGTATACCCAGCACTGGCACCCATCGCGCCATCATTACTATGTGCGCCAGTTGCCAAGGGTGGCGGTGAGCTTTGTGCTAGGGGGCCTGACCTTTTACAGCGCCTACGACAGTTACTACCGCTGGTACCCCAGCTATGGCTATTACGGCCTGGTCGACCCCAGTGAGATTTGGGCGGTGGGCACTGTGGTCAGCGCCTTACCCCCCGGCGCCATTGAAGTGTGGGTTGCAGGTACCCGCTATTACGCCGTGGGCGATGTGTATTTTCTGCCCTTACGTGGCGCCCGTCACGGCCGGTTTGTGGTGGTTGCCCTTTAAAAAAGCCGTGGCGGTTGCCACGGCTTTTTCATAAGGCCACGGGGCAATCAAGGCACACCGCTAGCACCCTGAAAAACTCTGCTTCCTCTCCTGTCACCACGCCGTCTTGGCGGATGGCTTTGAGCGCCCCTTGCAAGAAACGCTGGCGTACCGGCTCAGAGGCGCCTTGCAGCTTGCTAAGGGCCTGACCCAGTGTCTGCGGCGTAGGCGCCTCAGGCAACAGGGTGATGTTGTAAAGCCCCATGCTGTTAGCGCCCATGCCAAAGGCGCGGGTGGCGGCGTTGTCATCGGGGTTTAGGCGGGCGAGTGCGCTCAGCAGCAATTGCACCTCTTCGCTAAGGGCGGAAAGTTTGCGCACCTTTATGCCCTGGCCGGTAGGCGCTTCGTATTGAGCGCCCAACTGATGGGTGACCAAACGGTAGAGCAGCCACTCAAAGAGACTGGTTTTGCCGTCGGCCTGCACCAGTTTCATCAAGATGTCCCGGAATTGGCGATACTGGCTGTCAGACAGCGCCTTGAGGCTGGGAATGGCCTTTTCAACCAGTGGGAAACGCTGCCCCGGTTGCAACTCGCCAAGCTGTTCGAAGAGCTTGGCTACCGGCGCTGGGTTTTGCAGCATCGCCAGCTGCCGCTCGCGCACCGCGCTGTCTTGGTCCAGCAGCAGCGCAAAGACAAGGTGGCAGCTGTCCAGTGGGTCGCGGCTGGCTTTATCCAGGCCGTAGGGCAGGGTGGCTGCCAGAGCAACGGCGGCCTGCATGGCGATATCGGCTTGGCGGCTTGGCTTGACCTTGGGGCTGACCATCTCGCCTTGATTGGGTTCTTGGCGGCTGTAGTTACCGTCCCAGTTGGGGTCGAGCCTTAAAATGCGCTGGCGAAGGGGCGGGTGGCTGGCAAAAAGCCCACCAAACTGGGCGGTGAGCGCCGGGCCAAAGAACAGATGGCTGTAGTTTTGAGTGTCCGGGTGCTGCACCGCCGAGGCCACCACATGGCCGCCCAGCTTTTTAAGGGCCGACGCCAGGCTCTCGGGGTGGCGGGTAAATTGCACGGCTGAGGCGTCGGCCAGGTATTCGCGCTGGCGATTGATGGCCGATTGCATGATGCGCGCCCAAAGCACCCCCAGATAGCCCATGATCACCAGCCCCAGGCCGATAAGGGGCAGGGCGTTGCCGTCTTTTTTGTTGTTCCGCGATGACCCGGAGCCGGCGTGCAGCAGCAGCCGGCCCAACTGGCCCACAAACAGCAAGCCAAACAACAGCGCCACCAAACGCAGGTTAAGGCGCATGTCACCGTTAAAGATGTGGCTAAATTCGTGGCCGATAACGGCTTGCAATTCGGCGCGGGTGAAGGTGTCCACGGCGCCGCGAGTCACGCCGATCACCGCATCGTTGATGGAAAAACCGGCGGCAAAGGCGTTGATGCCTTTCTCATTTTCAAGAATGTACACCGGCGGCACCGGCACGCCCGAGGCGATGGCCATTTCTTCAACGACGTTCAGTACTTTACGCTCGGCTAAATCCTGAGTGTCTTGGCTCACCCGCCGGCCGCCGAGGGCCTCGGCCACTTTGCGTCCGCCGCCTTTGAGGCTGAAGTACTTAAAAAGAGCGGCTAGGATCGCCGCGCTCATCACCCCGGCCGTCACCCAGCTGTAAAGGCCAAGGCTTAGTAGCGGTTTGGTGTCGTGGTAGCCGTCGCTCTGGTTGGCATTGAGGCCAAAGCCCACCACCAGCGTGGTAACGAGCGACAGTAGCAAGAGCCCTGCCACAAAAAAGACCAGCAGCCAGAAGGTCTTCTTTCTGGCCTGGTCCTGATGGCTGTAAAAATCCATGGCTTAGAAGCTGACTTTGGGCGCGGCCTGGATGGCGGCGCTGTCCTCAAATTCCAGCAAGGAAGCGTCGTTGGGGTGGCCGAAGGTGGCGGCAACCAGCACGTTGGGAAAGGATTTGCGGTAAATGTTGTAGCCGGTCACCGCGTCGTTAAAGGCCTGGCGGGCAAAGGCGACTCGGTTTTCGGTGGCGGTCAGCTCTTCGGTGAGCTGCATCATGTTCTGGTTGGCCTTGAGATCCGGGTAGGCCTCCAGTTGCACGTTAAAACCGGCCAGACTGCTGGTCAGTTGTTTCTCGGCTTGGCTGAGGGCTTGGATAGCATCGGGGTTGCCGGGCTGGCTGCTGGCCGCTTGCAAGGACGCCAGCGCCTGGTTGCGGGCTTCGGTGACCTTGGTCAGGGTTTCGCTTTCGTGCTTGAGGTAGGCCTTGGCGGTTTCCACCAGGTTGGGGATAAGGTCGTAGCGGCGCTTGAGCTGCACTTCGATTTGCGAGAAGGCATTTTCAAAACGGGCTTTGAGGGTTACCAACTGGTTGTAAATGGACACCAGCCAAAAGGCGAGGATGGCGACGATCACCACCAGTACGATCAATCCGGTCATCGGGATTCTTCCTTGGTCAAAGAGTTAGCCACACTTTACTGATGGATGGCCTAAAAAGAAAACCCCGCTGGTGCGGGGCTTTTTGTATCAGAATTTTGCGTTGCCCGGCGAGCGGGGGAAGGGGATCACGTCACGAATGTTCTGCACACCGGTCACGTAAGACACCAAACGCTCGAAACCAAGGCCAAAACCGGCGTGGGGCACGGTGCCGTAGCGGCGCAGATCCCGGTACCACCAGTAGTCTTCTTTATTCAGGCCCATTTCTTCGAGACGAGCGTCCAGCACGTCCAGGCGCTCTTCGCGCTGGGAGCCACCGATGATCTCGCCGATACCGGGGGCCAGCACGTCCATGGCGGCAACGGTTTTACCGTCGTCGTTAAGGCGCATGTAGAAAGCTTTGATGTCCTTGGGATAGTTCTGCAGGATAACCGGCGCGCCAACATGCTCTTCGGCCAGATAACGCTCATGCTCGGATTGCAGATCGGTACCCCATTCCACCGGGAACTCGAAGGTCTTGCCGCAGTTTTTTAAGATCTCTACCGCGTCGGTGTAATCCATGCGCACGAACTCGGCATCAATCATCTTCTCAAGACGGTTGATAGCGTCTTTATCGACGCGCTCGGCAAAGAAGGCCATGTCGTCAGGGCATTCTTCCAATACCGCTTTGAACACGAACTTGAGCATGTCTTCAGACAGCTGGGCGATGTCTTTGAGCTCGGCAAAGGCCACTTCCGGCTCCACCATCCAAAATTCCGCCAAGTGACGGCTGGTGTTGGAGTTTTCGGCGCGGAAGGTGGGGCCGAAGGTGTAAATCTTACCCAGGGCGCAGGCGTAGGTTTCACCGTTCAGCTGGCCGGATACGGTCAGGAAAGTTTCCTTGCCGAAAAAGTCCTGGCTGAAATCCACGTCGCCTTTGTCGGTACGCGGCAGGTTGGCCAAGTCCAGGGTTGATACCCGGAACATTTCGCCGGCGCCTTCGGCATCGGAGGCGGTCAGGATGGGGCTGGCCATCCAGAAATAGCCGTTCTGATGGAAAAAGCGGTGAATGGCCTGGCTCAGGCAGTTACGAACCCGGAACACGGCGCCAATCAAGTTGGTGCGGGGGCGAAGGTGCGCCACTTCGCGCAGGTATTCAATGGAGTGGCGCTTGGCTGCCATGGGGTAGGTGTCGGGGTCTTCTACCCAGCCCAGCACCTCAAGGCTGCTGGTATCCAGTTCAAAGGCCTGGCCGGAGGCAGGAGAATCCACCACCTTGCCGGTCACAACCACTGAGCAGCCGGCGGTCAGTTTTTTGACGTCGTCTTCGTAATTATTCAGCGAATTGGGCACGACGGCTTGCAGGGGATTAAAACAGGAGCCGTCATAGACAGCCACGAAAGAGATCCCGGCTTTGGAATCCCGGCGGGTACGTACCCAACCTTTAACCTGCACTTCGGTACCAACCGGAAACTCACCGGCCAATACCGCTTTTACCGACGCTTGCGTCATGCCTTTTTCCTTTTATTTGGCTTCACTTCGTTAAGGAGCAGACATGATACCTGCAACGTAGGCCAAGACAAGCGGCATTGGCGGGCAATTTACTTCCCTGCTAAAAGGAGTACATTAGGTCGGGGTTAACCAGTGAAGGTAGAAAACTTATGGTCGAGTTATTGAACTTCCTTAATGAGCTGGGCCGAGATGCTGCAGTGGCCCGTGAGTTCCAACACAATCCCCGCGCGTTGATGGTATCCAGAGGTTTGGATAGCCGTTGTCAGGATGCGCTCTTGCAAGGCGACATGGCCCAGGTGGGTACACTGGCCGCTGTCCCCTCCGTCAATATGATCATCAGTATTGTAACCAGCTTCGGAGAGTAATTTTGCCAAAGCTGCTGGCCCGCCTGGCATCGACAGCGTTTTTACTGCTTGCCCTTGGTGGGCCGTCTTTGTTTGCAAAGGCGGCAGAGTCGGATGTTGAAAGCCTGCTGACCCAGGCAGAAGCGTCTCGTGTTAAAGACCCTCAGGCAACGCAAGCCTTGCTTCGGCAGTTGGCCGGTAAAATAGACAGCGCCACAGAAGACGAGCTTATTCGTTACCAATTGTTGCAAGCCCACCAGGAAATATTGAAAGGGCAATACGACACCGCCACCGCTTCGTTAAAGCAAATTCTTGAAGCCACCGAGAACCCAGACCGTAAAATGCGGGCCCTCTATTTACTTGCCCAACTGGAAGGTATTCGCAGCCACTTTGATGCCAGTTTTGAATACATTTTACGGGCCAGTGAGCTGTATCCAAAACTGACCGAGACTCAAGCCAAGGTCGATTATTTTTACATCATGACTTACATGTACAGCCGGGTAGAGGACTTTGATACCGCTCTGGCCAATGCCGAAAAACTGGTGGCTTTGGTGGAAGAGAGGGGTAGCCCTTATCAGCGCTGTATTGCCCAGCAATCGTTGACCACCATCTATCACCTCAAGGGCGACTTGGAGCAAAGCCTGGCGGCGGCTCAAAAACAATTAGCGGTTTGCTCCAAGAGTGCCGGCCCTATTTATGTGGCCAGCGCCAACCTGGTGATTGGCCATTATTATCTGAAAAAGAACGATGCCACTGATGCCCTTGGCTATTTTTTGAAAGCCAAAAATGGCTTTGACGATGCCGGTTACAAAGACGGCCAGCTCAATACCAGCGTCGGCATTGCCAAAAGTTTCTATGCCTTGGGTAATAAAGCCCTCGCTTACAGCTGGGCCAGCCGTGGCCTCGATATGCTGGGGGGCAGCCAATGGAAAGAAAAAAGCGACTTGTATTTGTTGATGGCCAAAATCAATGCCGCTGACAAAGATAAAGAGCTGGTGGATTACACCGAAAAGTATGCCAGTGCCGTGGAGTCTTTGGCTAATGAGAGCAAAAATACCCGGCTATCCTACCTGCAGGCCAAATTGCGATTTGATAGCCAAAAGCAGCAAATCTCCCTGCTCGAGCAGCAAAACCAGCTGCTCACGTTGCAAGACGACAACGCCCACCAGCGCTTCTGGTTGTTGGTGCAAGGTCTGCTAGGTTTGGTACTGTTTTGCGCGCTGCTGATGGTGCTGCTTTTTAGAAATCGCCATCAACAAAAACGACTTAAGGCGTTATCCGAGCGGGACGAGCTAACCCTGTTCTACAACAGGACCACCTTCTTTAAAAAATGCGATGCGCTGTTTGCCGAGGGGAAATCACTAACCTTAGTGGTAGTTGGGGTAGATAATTTCTACCGCTTCAACCTGCAATACGGTGTGCAAACCTCGGACCGGGTGATCCACCGGGTAGCCCAACGTTTTGCCTCGGCTGTGGGCTCCGAGTTCTTGCTGGGCCGCATTGGCGCCGCCGAGTTTGTGGCGGTCATGGAAGATGTGCCGATAGAAGTGGCCAAAGAGCGGGTCAGGGCCTGCCAGCGGCCGGGGCTACGCGGCGAAGACGTTAATCTTGATCTCCTTTATGCATTGAGTTTTGGGATAGCTCAACAAAACCAAGACGACAGCACTTTTGAGAGCCTGCTCCAGCGGACCCAAAAGGCCATGTGCCTGGCCCGCGAGAACGGCAAAAACAGCGTGGAAGTGGCAACGGAAAAGGAAAACTCCGTATGAGTCTGGTCATCGTAGGCCTGGGGATAACCCTGGGTAAGCATTTGAGTGAAAGGGCGCTCAGTGAAATTAAAACGGCAGACAAAGTGTTTGCGCTGGTTGATGGCCTGGCGCTAGCCTGGCTGCAAAATGTCCGCCCCGATCTTGAGTCCCTTCATACCCATTACGCCGAAGGCAAGTATCGCCCGCAAACCTATGTCGATATGCGCGATCAGGTGATGGCGGCGGCCGAGCAGGGCCAGAATATCTGCGCCGTCTTTTACGGGCACCCGGCTATTTTTGCCGATGTGCCTCATATGCTGATGCAGGCCGCTAAAAAGGCCGGTATCGAGGCTCGCCTCGACCCTGGGATCTCCGCCGACGCCTGCCTTTATGCCGACCTTGGCCTCGACCCCGGTAAAAGAGGCTGCCAAAGCATGGAAGCCACCCAATTTTTACTCTTTAAACGCAGCATTGACCCAAGCGCGCTACTGATCCTTTGGCAGGTGGGGCTAACCGGCGACTTGAGCCTCAAACGTTTCGATACCGAGCCCAAGTGGTTGGCGCTTTTGGCTGAAAAGCTGATGCAATGGTACCCGGGTGACCACGACGTCATTCTCTACGAAGCCAATATTTACCCCATCGGCGATTGCCGGGCCGAGCGGGTGAAACTGCAGGATCTCGAGCACGCCGTTACCAGTCAAATCACCACCTTGGTGGTGCCCGCCTTAACGAAACCTTTAGAGGTGGATGAATTTTGGCGCGAGCGACTAGAGGCCATTTAAGGCTCTGGCATATGCTCTAGGGGTTTGATATGGAGAACAACATGAAACGCTGGATCTTACCTTTTGCCCTGATGGCCGCCCTGGCGGGTTGCTCCAAGGTTACTTTGGAAAATTACGACAAACTCAGTGTTGGCATGAAAAAAGCCGATGTTGAAGCGCTGCTCGGTAAAGCCGACAGCTGTGGCGATGCGGTATTAAAGGCCCAATCCTGCCAATGGAAAAGCGGTGACAAGACCATCACGGTGCAATTTTTAGGCGACACCGTGGCGGTATACAGCCGCGCAGGTTTCTAAGCGAAGAGATAAATAAGAAGAGATAAATAAAAGGAGGCAGCCGCCTCCTTTTTTCTCGCCATTTACAGCGCCGCTTTGATGGCCGAGGTCAATTGAGTCAGTTCATCCGGCTTGATGATATAAGGCGGCATCAGGTAAATCAGCTTACCGAAGGGCCTGATCCACACCCCCAGCTCAACAAAGTTGGCCTGCAACTCGGCCATTTTCACCGGTTCTTTGACTTCCACCACACCAATGGCCCCCAACACCCGCACATCTGCCACCGCCTCATGGGCGCTGAGCGGCAGTAACTCGGCTTTGAGCTGGGCTTCAATGGCTGCGACTTGCTGCTGCCAGTGGTTTTCGCTCAATAGCGCCAGGCTTTGGCAGGCCACGGCGCAGGCCAGGGGGTTACCCATAAAAGTGGGGCCGTGCATAAAGCAGCCAGCCGGGGAGTCGCTGATGCCATCCGCCACCTCCTGGGTGGTGAGGGTGGCGGCCAGGGTCATATAACCGCCGGTAAGGGCTTTGCCCAGGCAAAGGATATCGGGGAAAACCTCGGCCCATTCCATGGCAAACAGCTTGCCGGTGCGGCCAAAGCCGGTGGCAATTTCATCGAGAATCAGCAGCACCTGGTACTTATCGCAAAGGGCGCGAATGCCTTTCACATAATCGGGCGAGTAAATGCGCATGCCGCCAGCCCCTTGCACCACCGGCTCCAAAATAACGGCGGCCAGCTCTTGGTGGTGCTCGGCAAAATACTGCTCGGCGATGGCCAAGTCATTGCTGGCGTCCCTGTCAAAGGGCGTCTCTGGCATCGGCATAAACACATGGCCCGGCAGCAAGCCCTTGAACATCCAGTGCATGCCTGAATCCGGATCGGTGACCGACATGGCGCCGAACGTGTCGCCGTGGTAGCCGCGTCTTGGGGTCAGGTAGCGGCATTTTTGCGGCTGGCCACGCCCTTGCCAGTACTGCACCGCCATCTTGAGCGCCACTTCCACGCTGATGGAGCCCGAATCGGCCAGGAATACCTTTTCCAGGGGCGCCGGGGTCATGGCCACCAGCTGCTGGCAAAGGCGAATGGCCGGTTCATGGGTAATACCGCCAAACATCACGTGGCTCATCTTGCCCAGCTGCGCGGTCACAGCATCGTTGAGGGCAGGGTGGTTGTAGCCGTGAATGGCGGCCCACCAGGAGGACATGCCGTCAATCAGCGCCCGGCCATCTTCCAAGTAGAGCCGCACGCCGCTGGCACGGGCAATGGGGTAGGTGGGCAGGGGATCGCGAAGGGCCGTGTAGGGGTGCCAGATATGGTGGCGGTCGAACTGGGTGTCGGAATTTGAAATGCTCACTAAGTAACCAACTGTAAATCTGATTTAACTGGTAGGCGTTGACAGCTTAACGGCTATCCCTACACTAGCCAAGCAAAGACAAATGATAAGGAACGCCTGTGAGCCTGCGTAACGATTGGACCATTGCCGAGATTGAAACCCTCTTCAACCTGCCCTTTAACGATCTCCTTTTTCGCGCCCAAACCGCGCACCGTGCCAATTTCAATCCCAATGAAGTGCAGGTCAGCACCCTGTTGTCCATCAAGACCGGTGCCTGCCCCGAAGACTGCAAATACTGCCCGCAATCAGGCCATTACCACACCGAAGTGGAGCGCGAGCGTCTCCTGGAAGTAGAAAAGGTGGTGGCCGAAGCCCGCAGGGCCAAGGAAGTGGGCGCCACCCGTTTTTGCATGGGCGCGGCCTGGAAGAACCCCAAAGAAAAAGACATGCCCTATGTGATGACCATGGTCAAAGAGGTGAAAGCCCTGGGCCTGGAAACCTGCATGACCTTGGGGATGCTGACCGCCGACCAGGCGCTGTCACTAAAAACGGCCGGCCTTGATTATTACAACCACAACCTCGACACCAGCCCCGAGTTTTACGGGCAAATCATCACCACCCGTACCTACCAAGACCGCCTCAATACCCTGAGCCATGTGCGCGACGCCGGCATGAAGATTTGCTCCGGTGGCATCGTCGGTCTGGGTGAAGACAAGCGTGACCGCGCTGGCCTGTTGCAGCAACTGGCCAACCTCGAGGTGCACCCCGAGTCGGTGCCAATCAACATGCTGGTGAAGGTCAAAGGCACGCCGCTGGAAAATGTTGACGATCTCGACCCCATCGAATTCGTGCGCACCATTGCCGTGGCCCGCATCTTGATGCCCCAAAGCCATGTGCGCCTCTCGGCCGGGCGCGAGAAAATGAGCGAAGAAATGCAGGCGCTGTGCTTTTTTGCCGGTGCCAACTCCATTTTCTACGGCGACAAGCTGCTCACCACCAAGAACCCGGAAGCCAACACCGATCTGCAACTGTTCGCCAAACTGGGTATCAACACCGAGCAGTACCACGGCGCCGACGACGAAACCACCGAAGCGGTGCTGTCGGCACAAATTGCCATGGAAAACGCCCCGGTCAATTACTACGAAGTGCGCTAAATGCTAAGTAGCTGGTTAGGCCCGCGCCTCGATAAAGCGCGGGCCGAAGGACTCTGGCGGCAAAGCCGCCAAGTGACTCGCCTGGGTCAAGGCCGGGTAGAGGTGGCAGGGTTCAATGCCCTGGACCTCGCCGGTAACGACTACCTGGCGCTCGCCGCCGAAGGGCAAGGTTTTGGGGGCGGCGCAACGGCGTCGCCCTTGGTGAGCGGCCAAAGCGAAGCGCACCAGCAGCTTTGCGATGAGCTGGCCGACTGGCTGGGTTTTGAGTCGGTGCGGCTTTTTTCCTCCGGTTTTGCCGCCAATAGCGGCGTGCTGAAACTCTTCGGCGAGGTGCCGGTCTTTCACGACCGCCTCAACCATGCCTCCTTGCTGGACGGCAGCTTGCAAAGCGGCACCCGTTTTCGGCGCTATCGCCACCAGGATCTGGCCCAGCTGCAAGGGCTTATCAAAGCCCCCAGCCTGATTGTCAGTGACGGCGTCTTTTCCATGGACGGCGACACTGCCGACATCCCCGCCCTAAAGGCCCTTGGCCAAACCCTTTATATCGACGATGCCCACGGCATCGGCGTGCTGGGGGAGAATGGCCGCGGCCTGATTGAGCAGCAAGGCGCCAAGCCCGATATCCTGATGGCCACCTTCGGTAAGGCACTTGGCGCCGGCGGCGCCTTTGTGGCTGGCCCCCAGATTCTGGGGGAGGCCATCGACAACCTTTGCCGCGAATACATCTATTCCACGGCGCTGCCGCTCGCTACCGTCAACCTGGTGCAAAGCAACCTTAAAAAGGTGCAAAGCGAGCCTTGGCGGCGGGAAAAGCTTGGCGAGCTTATTCGCCATTTTCAGGCCGGTTGCCGGCAGCGAGATATTGCCGTTATGCCCTCTCAAACGGCGATCCAACCTGTGCTATGCCAAGACAGCGCGGCGGCCCTTGCCTTGTCGCAAAGGCTGCTGGAAGCTGGCTTTTTTTGCCCGGCCATTCGCCCGCCCACCGTGCCCCAGGCCCGGCTTCGCATCACCCTCAACGCCGGGCTCAGTACTTCCCAATTGGATGCACTGCTTGATTGTCTGGAGGCCAGCCATGGCCCTTGCTGATGTGGCCCGCGCCTTTG
This sequence comes from Gallaecimonas pentaromativorans, assembly GCF_003751625.1. Lineage (NCBI taxonomy): Bacteria > Pseudomonadati > Pseudomonadota > Gammaproteobacteria > Enterobacterales > Gallaecimonadaceae > Gallaecimonas > Gallaecimonas pentaromativorans. The sequence continues at coordinate 248,219 of NZ_RJUL01000004.1, read as the reverse complement.
GCAGCGCTGCCCGCCAGTACGACAGCCGCGCGCACTTGCAGCAGCAAGTGGCCGACTGGTTGTTAGAAGCAGTGCCCGCGAGGGTAAATACTGCCTTGGATCTGGGCTGTGGCACAGGTTACTGCCTGGCAAGGCTCAATGCCCAGAAGCGATTTGGCCTGGACATCAGTCGCGCCATGCTGTTGGAAGCGCGGCAAAAAGCGCCGGACTGCCCCTTTATTCAAGCCGACGCCCAGCACTTGCCACTTGCCACGGGCTCAGTGGATTTGCTGGTATCGAGCCTGGCGCTGCAGTGGTGCAGTGACCTTTCCTTGGCCCTTGGGGAAGTCGACCGGGTACTGGCCCCCGGCGGCCAGGCGCTGCTCACGGTGCCGCTGGCCGGCAGCCTTAACGAGCTGGCGAGCGCCTGGGGCAAAAGCCAGGGCCATCTTCTGGCCATGCCCGATGAAAACAATTTGGCAGCCATGCTGCCCACCGGCGCGCGGCTCAAGGTTAAAGACTTTGTGGTGCACTTTGATGACCTTACCGCGCTGCGCCAAAGCCTTAAGGGCATTGGCGCTCACCATGTGCCAGGGCGGGCCCAGGGTCTGACCGGCAAGGCGCGTTACCGCCAATTTGTGGCCGCCATCGAGGCGAAACGTACGCCGCTGGGGCTGCCACTGACCTACCGAATTGGATTGATCTCATGGCAAAACGCCTTTTTGTAACCGGCACCGATACCGACGCCGGTAAAACCCACATTAGCTGTGCCATCCTTGCCCATCTTACTCGCCAAGGGCACAAGGTGGCCGGGCTCAAGCCCATTGCCTCCGGTGGCCGCGACGACGCCGAGCGCCTTTGGCGTCACTCCAACCTGCAATTGCCCCTCGATACCCACAACCCTTTTTATTTCGCGCCGCCCATCGCGCCGCACTTGGCTGCAGCCGAAGCCGGGGTGACGCTCGATGTCGATACCGTGCTGAGCGCCATGGCGCCCTGGCAGCAGCAACAGGCTGATTGGCTGTTGATGGAAGGGGCCGGCGGTTGGCGGGTGCCGCTTAACGAGCAGCAGCGCTTTTCCGACTTGGCTCAACGCTGGGGCGGCGGCGTGGTGCTGGTGGTGGGCATGAAGCTTGGCTGCGTCAACCATGCATTGCTGACCGCCGAGGCCATTGAACGTGACGGCCTTGAGCTGATGGGGTGGGTGGCCAACTGTGGCCTTGGCAAGATGGACCGCGTTGAAGAGAACCTGGCATATCTGAAAAGCCATATCCAGGCGCCGCTGCTGGCCACCGCCAGCCACAGCCCTAACCCCGCCGATATCGAAGTGAACTGGCATCCGTGATAGGCTGCCAGCCTTTTTTACGGCAGCGGAGCCTTTCATGCAGTATCAATGGGTGCTTTTTGACGCCGACGAAACCCTGTTTTACTTCGATTCCAAAGGGGGCCTGAAAAGCCTGCTTGCGCGCTATGGCCATGACATGACCGAGCAGTGTTTCAGCGATTTTCAGGCCATCAACCTCAAGCTCTGGGACCAATACCACCTGGGGCAAATCGACATGCTGGCATTGCAACAAGGCCGCTTTGCCCATTTTGGCCGCCAGTTCGGGGTGGAGCCCACCACCCTTAATAGCCAATTTCAGGACGCCATGGTGGACAACTGCCCGCCCATGGTCGGCGCTCATGAGCTGCTGCACAGCCTCAAGGGCCGCGCCAAGCTCGGCATTATCAGTAACGGTTTTAAGGCCATGCAGCCCGGGCGTCTTGCCAAAGCTGGCTGGCATGAAATTTTTGATCTGGTGGTCACTTCCGAAGAGGCGGGCATTGCCAAGCCAGATCCGGCCATTTTCCATTACAGCTTTGAGAAAATGGGCGGCCAGCCGCAAAAGGCGCTGATGGTAGGGGACAACCCCCACGCCGATGTGGCTGGTGGCGCAGGCGTGGGCCTGGATACCTGCTGGTTTAACCGCCACGGCAAGGCCCGCCCTGACGGCATCACCCCCACTTTTGAAGTGAGCGCCCTTAGCGATCTGCAGGCGCTGCTGGCCTAACGGCTACGAAGGGCCCCCGGCGTTTGGCCGGTGGCCTTTTTAAAGGCGCGCGAGAAAGCGCTACTAGAGCCGTACCCCAACCGATATACCACTTCCGATAACGCCATCTTGTCCTGCTCCAGCCACTGGCGAGCCAGCTGCATGCGAAGTTCACTCACGTAAGTAAGAGGCGTCAGGCCAGTCATGGCTTTAAAGCGCTCGGCAAATACCGAGCGGGACATGCCGATATGGCTGGCCATGGAAGCAACGGTCCAGCTTTGGCCGGGGTCTTGATGCAGGGCGCTTAGCAAGGTCCCCATGCGCGGGTCGTTGATGGCCTGTATCCAGCCGGTGCTGTTAGCACACTGGCATTCAACCCAGCCGCGAATAAGGGTGGCGGCCAGCACTTCGGCCAGACGCGATAAAATACCGGCTGCGCCTGCCCGCATCAAAGACGACTCGCGGCGCATGGCATCGAGGATGGCGCCAAGCTCGGGGTAGCGGTCCAGCAAGGTGCCAACGTGGATAACCTCCGGCATTTGCGCTACCAGCGGCTGCATTGGCCCCAGATCCATGGCCATACAGGCACTGAAAAAACGGTGGCTGCTGTTTGGGTTATCGCCTAGGCACCCGAAATGGTCGCACACCGGCTCGGCGTCTAATGAGAGGATGTCGGCGCAGGCCAGCTCCCGTTCGCTTAGCAGCGCGTGTTCCTGGCTGCGCGGCAGCAGCAAGGCATCTCCGGCCACCAAACGCTGATAACCACTGGCGGTGCGCAGTTCCAATTCGCCCTCTATCACCACATGCAGCTGGCTGCGGCCGGGATGATGGCTGTAGCTCAGGCCAAAGGGGGCTTCGGCCTGCACGTGGCGATAACAGACGCCAAACAGGCGCATACCCATCAGCAGTTGGCTGAGCCGGTCTTGGTTGGACGGCGGAGCTTCAGACGATATGTCAATCATTGCGGACTTGGTGTGATAGTTCGTCCGAGAAGCTTACCGTATTCTTAGCATCGATTTTGGATAATTTCAGAGGTAAGCATGTCCGACTCTTCCACTCCTGCCGCGGCCGGGGCCTCCACTACCGGCTGGCCTGCGGTCTGGTCCATTGCCATGGGGGTTTTCGCTCTGGTCACGGCTGAATTCTTGCCGGCCAGCCTGCTCACCCCCATGGGCAACGAGCTTGGGGTCAGTGCTGGCCAAATGGGTCAGGCGGTAACAGTGACGGCAGTGATGGCGCTGTTGGGAGGTATTGCCGTTGTGCCTTTGACCGCCAATATTGACCGGCGCCGGGTAATGGTGAGCCTGAGCGGCCTGATGCTGCTGTCCAACCTGATGGTGGCCGCTGCGCCAAACCTCTGGATACTGCTGGCAGCGCGCATCGGCCTAGGCTTGGCGTTGGGCGGCTTTTGGGCCATAGCCGCGGCCACCACCATTCGCCTGGTCAGCGAAGAGCAGGCGCCACGGGCCCTGTCCCTTATCTTTAGCGGGGTGCCGCTGGCTACCATCACCGCCGCCGGCCTTGGCAGTTATCTTGGCGGGCTTTTGGGCTGGCGTGAGGTGTTTATGATGGCTTCGGTGCTGAGCGCCCTGACCATGGCTGGCCAATGGCTGGCGTTGCCACCGCTGAGTCCGCAAACCAGCGGCAGCGTGTCGGGGCTGTGGATGGTACTGAAAAGGCCGGGTATTGGCCTGGGTATAGGGGTGGTTGTACTCATCTTTACCGCCCACTTTGCCGGTTTTACCTACCTTCGCGATTATCTTGAGAGCCAGCAGCTCGGGCTGCAAACCATCGCGTTGGTGCTGCTGGGCTTCGGGCTTGCCAATTTCCTTGGCACCTTGCTGGCCGGGCGCTTGATTGGCCGGCACCTGGCCAAGGTGTTGTTGTTCACCGCGCTGATGATGATGGCGGCGTTGCTGGCCTTGGGGGCGATGGGTAGCGCGGGGCTATTGTGCCTGCCGGCCATCGTGCTGTGGGGGCTTGCCTTTGGCGGCACACCAGTCAGCTGGTCAACCTGGATAACCAAGGTAGTGCCGGACCAAACCGAGAGCGGCGGCGCGTTGATTGTCTCTGCTATTCAATTAGCCATTGCTCTGGGGGCGGCCCTTGGCGGCGTAATTGTCGACAGTAGCGACGCCCAGGGCGTGATGCTGGCGAGCGGCATATTGATGCTGGTGGCAGCAGCCATGACCTATCGCTCGCTGTGTAAGCTGCGTTGAAAAAGCCGCCTTTTAGGCGGCTTTTTACTGGAGTATCCGCCGGGCCGTCCAGTAATGGGCTTGCCAGTAGGGGTCGGCAAGGGCCGACACGGTTACCCCCAAACTGGTGGAGGCGTGCAAAAACATCCCGTCGCCTTGATAAATGCCCACATGGCGCACTCGGCCAATCTTGAAAAACACCAAGTCTCCCGGACGCAGCTTTTGCTGGCTTATCCAATGGCCTTGTTTGACCTGCTCGGCGGTGGTGCGCCGAAGCGACGCATCAAACTGCTGGGCAAAAGTGATTTGGGTAAAGGCGGAGCAATCCACCCCGCTTTTACTGGTGCCCCCCAGGCGGTATTTCACTCCGCGCCACTGGCGATATTGGCTATGGAGCTTTTCGGTAACGGTGCTGGCCGCTTTGGGCTTTGGCGCAGGCGCCGTGGGCGGCGCTTTACTGGCGCAGCTACTTAGCAACAGGCAACAGGCGAGGGCGGTTAAAAATCTCATGGCGGGGCCGGCAGGTGTTTTTGCCACCTTAGCAGCAGGCAAAGGCCCTGCCCAGCGGGGCAAGGCCTTGTTTCAGCGCGAGTTTAGACCCAGCACCTGGGTAAGCCAGGCGCCAATGTCCTTGATTTGCACCAAGCAAAGGCTGTGTTCCATGTTGTAGCGCCGGTACTGAGGGCTATACCCCATGGTGTTGAGAGTGGCCTTGGCTTGCTGGCCCAAAAGCTCCGGTACCACCGGGTCTTGCACGCCGTGGTGAATGGCGATAGGTAGGCTTTTATTGGCAGGGCTCAGCTCAACCGTTGCCTTGGTGGCAAAGTAGGTTGAGAGCGCCAATAGCCCGGCCAGAGGTTTGTCAAAGCTCAGCGCCGTTTCATAAGCCACGGCGCCCCCTTGGGAAAAACCGGCAATCACAATGCGGTTGCTGGCAATGCCCCGGGCCAGCTCTTGCTCGATAAGGGCTTTAACTGCAGCACTTGAGGCTCTGAGCTGCCCTTCATCCAACTTGCGTTCGAGATCGAGGCTGAAAATGTCGTACCAGGATGGCATCACATAACCGCCATTAACGCTCACCGGTCTGCTGGGCGCGTGGGGGAAGATAAAACGTACCGCCGCCCCTTGGGGCAGGCCAAGCTCGGGTACTACCGGGGCAAAATCGTTGCCGTCAGCTCCCAGGCCATGGAGCCAGATAACGGTCGCATCGGGGTTGGGAGCGGTTTCAAGGGTCAGGTGTGGCAAAAGGCTCATGGGTAATTCCATTAAAAAAGGCAGCCGAAGCTGCCTTTTGCGGTGTGGCTGGTTATTCGATGTCCAGCAGCTCGACTTCAAACACCAGGGCCGCGAAGGGCGGAATGGCCCGGCCGGCACCTTGTTCGCCATAGGCGAGATCCTGAGGAATGGTCAGACGCCACTTGGAGCCTACCGGCATCAGTTGCAGGGCTTCAACCCAGCCTTTGATAACGCCGGTCACCGGGAAGCTAATGGGCTCGCCACGGGCAACGGAGCTGTCAAAAACGGTGCCGTCAATCAGGGTGCCGTGATAATGCACCTTGACCTTGTTGGCCGCGGTGGGGATGGCGCCGTTGCCTTCGGTCAGCACTTCGTACTGAAGGCCGGAGTCAGTCACGGTTACGCCGTCTTTCTGGGCGTTTTCGGCCAGGAAAGCCTCGTTGGCACCGATAAAGGCGCTGTGGCGGGCTTTTTCTTCGTCTTCCAGACGGCTGCGAATAACGTCAAAGGCAGCGTTGATCTCGTCCGGGGTAACGGCAAATTCTTCGCCGCGCAGGGCGTCGGCCAGACCTTGCTGAACGGCGGGGATATCCAGGCCGTCAAAGGCTTGCTGGGCCAATTGGTCGCCCATTTGGCGGCCTACACCGTAACTGGCTTTCTGTTCGAGGGTTTGATAATCAGCCATGTCTGACTCACTTACTTAGCTAAAAAGAAAGGGGATCTTAGCAGAGCCCCGGCCTCGTTACAGCCAGTGGCTGAGATCGCAGCCTTCTTCAATGCGCTGGGTGTCGCCAAAGCGCATCAGGTAACCGCCTTTGTCGCCCAGCAAGGTCAGCTTGTTGCCATCGAGGCTCAGCGCCGTGCCTTCTGGCAGGCACACCACGCGCTCTTGCGGGTTTAAGGTCAAAAACTCGTTAAGACGGTCGCTACGGGTTTCACCGTTATGGCCCGGCTGCACGTAGTCGGTAAAGTGGGGGTTGATTTGAAAGGGTACCAAGTTGATGCCGTCAAAGCTTGGCGGGTAGACGATAGGCATGTCATTGGTGGTGCGCACGCTTTTGCCCGCCACATTGGAGCCGGCGCTCCAGCCCATATAAGGCGTGTCCCCTTGCACCTTGTCTCTGATGGCGCCCAGCACCTGCTGCCCATAGAGTTCGGTCACCAGCCTGAAGGTATTCCCGCCGCCAACGGCGATGGCTTTGGCCTGGCGCACCGCCATGATGGGGTCATCAGTGCTGTGAATACCGGTGACGGTGATACCGAGCGGCGCCAGGGCTTCGGCCACTTTGCCGGTGTAGTCGTCCCAAGAAATGGTGACCCCGGCATAGGGCACAAACAGCAGCTCGCGCTCGGTGCTTTTGAGCAGGGCGTCGATAAAGGGCAGGGCATGGACAAGATAGGGCGTGTCGCCAACGCGGGACGCCGAAAGCAGTAAGGCTCGCATCAGTGAAACCTTTATGGTGACTGTAAAGGTGCCAATGATAACGAAAATTTATTGTCAGTGGGCTTGAAAACCAAAAGTGCGGACATATTATGTCAATCAGACCAACGCGTCTTTGACCAAAGGAGTCTTATTGTGAAACGCGTCATCTTGTTCCTGGCAACCAACCTGGCTGTGATCCTGGTGTTGTCCGTGGTGCTAAACATCGTGATGTCGGCGCTGGGTGTGCAATATCACTCTATCGGCGGCTATCTGGTGATCGCAGCCGTATTTGGTTTTGGCGGCAGCTTTATCTCGTTGCTGATGTCCAAGTGGGTCGCCAAACGCTCCACCGGCGCTCGGGTCATTGACCAACCCCGCGACCAAATGGAGCAGTGGCTGGTAACCACCGTTGCCCGCCAGGCCCAGCAAGCCGGTATCAAAATGCCGGAAGTGGCCATCTACGACTCACCCGACATGAACGCTTTTGCCACCGGCCCCAGCAAAGACAACTCGCTGGTGGCGGTATCCACCGGCCTTTTATACAAGATGGACCGCGATGAAGTAGAAGCGGTGCTGGGCCATGAGGTTTCCCACGTGGCCAACGGCGACATGGTGACCATGACCCTTATCCAGGGCGTGCTCAACACCTTTGTTATCTTCTTCGCGCGGGTCGTGGCCGGCATTATTTCCAACTTCTTTCGCGGCAACGACGAGGAAGAAGGCCAAGGCCTTGGCGGCCTTGCCTACTTTGCCATCGTAATGGTGCTGGAGATGGTGTTCGGTATCCTCGCCTCCATCATCGTCGCCTGGTTCTCTCGCCAACGTGAGTTCCGTGCCGATGCCGGTGGCGCCACCCTTGCCGGTCGTCAAAAAATGATTGGCGCGCTGGAGCGCCTGGGCCGTGCCCATGAAGAGTCTCACCTTGAAGGCCAATTGGCGGCCTTTGGGATCCAAGGCGGCAAGCGCACCCTGGGTGAACTGCTGATGAGCCATCCGCCCATCGAGAAACGTATCGCCGCCCTGCGTGCTGGCTAACCTTATCCCCACTCCTTGAGGCCGCCTTGTGCGGCCTTTTTTTTATCCTAGGCTGAAAGAAACATCAGTCGGCGGAGTGTGTGGATGGATATGTTGTGGAAAGGGCCCTGGCAAAGCCTGGAACATTTGAGCTTTAACGAGCACGACCTGGAAGGCACGGTGCTAGGGCTCTATGAGAGCAAGCCCTTTGCCATCGATTATGAAATTCGCTGTTTTTCCTGCTGGCGCACCCGCCAGGCAACGGTGATCCCCAAACGGGGGCTGCCCATTGCCGTTGTCGGCGACGGGGAGGGCAACTGGACCTGTGACGGCGAGCCCCGGCCCGAGTGGCAAGGCTGCCTGGATGTGGATCTTGGCTTTACCCTGGCCACCAACATGTTGCCCATCAAAAGGCTCGATTTGGCCGTGGGCGACGACAGAACCATCAAGGTTATCTGGTATCGCTTCCCCCAAGGCCGCTTTGAAGTGGTAGAGCAAAACTACGCCCACCTTGCTCCCCGGCTCTACCGTTACACCAATCTGGCTACCGGCTTTACGGCCGATCTCAGTATCGACGATAACGGCATGGTCAAAGATTATGGCGAGCTGTGGTGTCAGCTTTGTTGATGCCCGGGTATCACAAAGGCATTTTGTCGGGGCTCAAGGCCCCGATTTTATTGGCCTGACGTTCCCCAAGGCTGACGCCCGAAAACACAACCTAACTTACCAAAATATCCAATTCTGTAATAAAATCAATGACTTACAGTGTAATCCTATCATTAGCGCCGCCGCAGTGCCAGCGGTTTTAGGCGCCATCGCCGCCGCCCTCTTTGCAAGCTCCGCCCAAACGTTTTTTACCTTCGGGCTTTCTTCTCTTTCTTCGTGATACCGCGCTACCGCCTCTCCTGCTGGTACGCCTGCACCTTCCGCTATTTCAACTATCCAGTGGTCAGCAAGCGGCTTTTGGCCGACCTTTGCACTTGATAGCAATGAAGGCGATATGCCCAACTTTTCTGCCGCTTCGAGTTGGCTTTTTAGGCCGTTTTCCTCTCTGTAGCGTTTCAGTAGAGCCTCTAGGTACATTTGTCGTCCTCCTAAAAATTTACTGAAAAGTTTATTCCATCCCTTGTAATGTACCTAATGGTATATATACTCATTTGTATATTCACCACTTGGTATACGACAGGGAGTCTCAATGAACACGGAAGTCACCCTTCATCTCGACACAGACACCGCAATAGCCGTCCTGCACGGCCTCGACCACTACGCAATGTCCGCAATCTCTCCAGCCGACCGCGACAAGCGCCAAGCCCTGGCTTCTGAGTTCCGCACCGCTTACATCATGGCCGGTTGCGAGCGACTCCCCGAGCCTGAGGCGTTTTTTGATGATTCTGTTGCCGAATCGTCCAGCACGTTAGATGACCCGCACGTTAGAGGCGTTTTAGCGTCAATGTTGATGATTGCTGCCTGGGCCCTTTTTATCGCCTGCGTTTCATCGGCTCTTTATATGACCGTTAGCCCGAATTCTGAAAACGTTCTAATGGGAATTGAAAAATGACTCCTCGCATTTCAAATATCATTGTAATAGGCGTTGCCGCTATTTTCGTTGAGTCTTTGATTCTTGCTGATTTTACCGGCGACCCTGTTTATTTGGCTCCATTTGTTATTTTTGTTTCTCTCTACCTCATTGTTTTGTTTGTATCCCTCTTTTCTCGGTTGGACCGCCAATGACTCGCCCAACCATTGACCAGCTCATGGGCCTATTACCAATGCCCACTTATTCCAGCCGCAATTTGCCGCTTTCTAACGATGACCTTAAGGCTTTTACTCAAGGTCTTGTTTCTCCTGTTCCACGGCGTGAAATGTCGATTCCCGCCAATCCATTGCAGCGGCCTTTTTATTCCTCTGCGGCCCCTAGGGGCCGCTATTTACCCCATCAGTACGTTGGTACGTTCACTTGCAACCAGAAACGCGCTGACGGCGCTGTTTGTAATGGTGAGGTTGCCGTCTGGCTTGACCCCAACACAGACACCCTAGAAGGCTCTTGCTCCGCCTGCTTCGGCCTTCATACCGAGTCAGGCTTTTTTGCCCATGGGAGCGCTCACGATGCTTGATTGGGTTGATGCCGTCATTCATTGCCGCCACCGCCCAATTGTCGGTGGTCGCTTCATCCGTATTGATGAATTTGGCTCTGTTGTGAAAGACGCGCCGACCTTTTCAACTATTCGTGGCTCTCACGATGCCGGTGTTTGTGTTCGTTCCGGTGGGTATTTAGAAAATGGCATGGCTACTCAGCTTTACCTGTCTGGCAACCCAAACAAATTTCTGACCGGTCACAATATTGTTGGTTCGGATGATATTTGCGCCCTGGTAACAGAAACTGTCGCTCGGATATTTGAAAGTGTCGGCGAAACCCTTGATGAAACCGCCCGTGCTCGCCTTCTCGCTGGCCGCTTTGATTTGAAACGGGTAGATATTAACTACATGCTTGAATTGCCCAGCCACAGCGATGTAGAAGCGTTTTTAAAAGCCCTTACTGTTAAATGCCGCTCACGCCATGGCGTCGCTCAAGCGAAAGGCCAGACTGTCTATTTTGGCCTCGGCTCTCGCCGCTGGTTACTTAAGTTCTACAGCAAGTTTTTAGAGATAACATCAGGCCGTAAAGGCCATACGCTGCCAGACGAATTTTTATCAACTCCGTTATTTGATTTCACTACTAATAAAGTTCGCGCCGAATTGCAGATTCGCAAACTGGAATTGTGCCGGTTTTTCAATACAGACAACCCTCAGGGTTTTCATTTAACCGACCCGTATCTGTTGTGGCGTGATTATATGTCGAGGCTCAATATGCAAGGCAATCTCGCACTCCGTCAAGAGGATGAATTTCATCTCCCTGCCAAATTGCAGGCCCCCTATTTGCTGTGGAAACAAGGCAGGCATCTTCGGGATGTTTTTTCTAAAGCCACCTTTTACCGCCACAGAAAAGAATTGCTTGAATACGGTATTGATATTTCGATGCCGTATGAAGGCATTACCCCAGCTTCTAACGTTATCCCGCTGGTACGGGTTCTAGAGGCTAAGCCCGTTGCAATACCCACTAACTTACAAGCCTATTGTTTTTAAGGAGCTTTTATGAATATCGCATCTGGTTATAACTTGGTTGGCAATTTTCTTGGCACCAAGCAAGAGCAGAAAGTTAACACCCAAACCGGCGAGGTAAAAAGCTGGTTTGAAATTGGCGTTCAAGTTCAGGTTTCTGACGGCTTTGGCGGTTTTGCTGAGCGCACTATTACTGTTCGCATTCCTCACAGCAAAGCCAAAGACGGCGTTTCGTATTACGCCCAGTTTTTGCAAAAGCAGGTCGCTGTTCCTGTTTTTATGTCGCCCTGGTCTAACGGTAAAGGTATGACCGTTTTTCTTGCTGACGGTCCTATCACCGTCTTGTCTGCACCCAATAGCAAGGCGGCCTAATCATGTTGGAACTGGAAACCATTTTAGTTATTGGATTTCTGGTTCTTTTGTTTGCCCATGGGTTTAGTGCGGGTCAACAGAGGTAAATCATGGATTACATCTTGAATGATGCTGAGTCTAAATTTGTCGCTGCTTGCGTCCTCGCTTGGCTCTCGGGTTACGGTCTTGGCGTTGTGTATCGCACATTTCGTCAAGCTATCGAAAAGGCAACTCGTTCCTAAGGAGGAATTATGCCGTTCAATAAAGCTCGTTTGGCCTCTGGCCTGAAGAAAGCCGCTGTTGCTGTCGCAGCTGTTGGCATGTCTGTCGGCACCGCTGTAGCCGGTTCGTTGGACTCCGCCACCGTTACCGCCCTTCAGACTTCGGTTACTGAAGACGTTAACACTGCTGGTACTTCTGGTTTTGCGGTGATGACCGTTTCGCTCGGTCTGTCCATCGGTATGGGCCTGCTCAGCAAGTTCATTTCCAAAGGCGCCCGGGGTTAACCCAACAAAAAGGGTGCAGGGCACATTGCCGCAGGCAGTGGGCCCTGTGCCCTTTTCTTATTGGAGGCCTTATTTATGCGTACCTTTCTTTTTTCACTGTTAATTGTCCTGTCTCTTGGCTTTATCGTTGCGCCACGCCCTGCTATTGCCGGTTATGCTGCTGTTACTCAATCTATATTGCCCAACAAAATCGCGCCTACTGGCTTCGGTTATTGCGTTATGTCTCTCGCCCGTGGTTTTGCATCTAATGACCCTGTTGCAGCCGCAAGTGCTTGCGCTACTAAAAGTAATTTACGTGCAGCCCTTAAATATGGCGCTCGTATTATTAAGCATCCTTTTATTCTGGCGCTCGTTGTTGCTGCGGGTTGGTATTTTGGCGATGACGGTGAGATTTATTCTGATGTTTCAAAGCGCCTTTATTATGTTTCGTTTAGAGGTTCTATTCGTCAGCATTTGACTGAATCCGAAGCAAAGGCGTTTATTGATTCTGAGGTTTTAATTTATTCCGAATCAAACGGTTATTCTTCTTTTAATGTAACTTCATATCCTAATTTCTCTGCTGTTACGTCGTCTTTTTATAATTCCTCCGTTTATTTTGACTATGTGAATAGTATTGGTGAAACAGGTTCCACTTCATTGTCTATTACGTTGTTATTGCAAGGCTCGCAATCTTTTTCTGAGCCTGTTTCTGATTCTGATTGGGACGATTTTTTAAATTCCGCTATCGCTGGTGATGTTCCCGGTGTCGCAAAAGAGGACATGTGGCAGGTCTTTACTAATCCTGACGGTTCACCCAATCAAAGCATTATTTCTGCGCCCCAGTACAACCCCGCCACCGTCCCTGAAATGACAGAGGCCCTCAAGTGGTATAACGCTGGCTTGGCGCAATCTACCGACCCTAACGCCGCTTATTACATAGCGCCTGAGGCAATGCCTTTGGTTGCTGCTAATGCTGCCGCTCTTCTTGCTGGTAATCCGTTGCCGTATACCGACTTTTCCGGTCAGCCAGCAACACAGCCTGTTCCTGATGATGCTCCTACCTATAATCCTGGCGTCACTCCTTTTCCTGGCTTAACCCAGGCGCAGTATGAGCAATCAAATAATAAATTCGGTCAGCTTGCCGCTGATGCTGTTCCTGAATTTGACCCGTCTAGCATTACCGACCAGTGGTCGGAATTTGATGATTCTGTTACCAAGATAAAAGAGACTGACCCGCCTTGGTATTCTGATTTTCCGTCTATATCTGATTTGTGGACAATTCAAGGCGGTGTTTGTACCGGTTTTCCTTTGACTGTTTCTGCTGGTGGTATTACTCAAAATATTCAAGTTGACTCGTATTGTCAGCCTTATTCTGATTATTTTGAACCTGCTTTGCGTTGGTTCTTGTATGTGTGTACGGGCCTTTATTTGATTTATATGCTGGTTCGTGCTTTGTCTGGTCAACATGTGAGTAAATAATTATGCTGGCTTTATTTACAAAACTCGGTGGTCTTTTAACGGCATTTTTCACTCTTTTTGCGCAATTTATTGCGCGAAAAGGTGTTCTTTCCGTTCTTTATATCGGCGTTTACATTGCTATTACCGGCACTTTTATTGCTGGCGTGAATGGCATTATTTTGTCTCTGAATCGTTCTTTTCCTGGCAATGTTTATTTTCAGGCTGGCATTCAATTAGTTCCTTCGAATGCCGGTCAATGTATTGGCGCAATTGCTGCCGCTCACCTTCTTTTAATTACCTACAACTTCAAGCAAGTTTTGCTTAAATTGAAAATACTTTCTTAAGGAGGATTTATGGCTGTTTTTGTTGAGGGCACCCGTGGCTCTGGTAAATCAAAACTGGCTGTGGCCGAAATTCAAACAGCCTTAGGTATGGGTAGACGTGTTGCTACGAACCTTAATTTAAATATGGATAAGCTGATGCCTGCTGATAGTCAGGCATCAGTTGTTAGATTGCCTGACAAGCCCCGTGCTTGTGACTTAAAAGACCTTGGCATGGCTTATGAGGGTTTAAATCCTGAAGACCCTAGTACGTATGACGAAAATAAATTCGGCCTTATCGTACTTGATGAGGTTTTGACTTTTTTTAACTCTCGCTCTTGGAATCAACCCGGCCGTCTTGACGTTGTTGAATTTCTTGTTCAATCGCGCAAATACGGCTGGCGTTTGTGGTTAATTGGCCAATCCGTTGATTTTATCGACGGCCAGATGCGTGACACCCTTGTTGATTATCTCTATAGCTGCAAATCATCCAAAAAAATAAAGATTCCCGTTTTGTCTACTATTTGGGGTGTTATTTCTCACGTTATTACTGCTGGTAAAGGTCTCCCTTCTTTTCATTTGTGTAATGTCTATGAGGGCGTTACTAAGAATAAAGTCATGCGCCATGAATGGTTTTTCTTTCGTCGTAATGACTTACACGCTTGTTATCAGACCGCGCAGCAGTTCAAAGAAGACTGGCTTGTTATACCCGGTCATCCTAAGCCTGTTGATATGCGCGCCTCTTATTCGATGCTGCCATCGTCTATTTTGCATAAGTGGTATTCGCCCCAGGAAGCTGCTCCCCAGTCAGAAGAGGCCAACACGAAACCTGAGCCAAAGCCTGTTAATGTTTTTTCTACGATTTCCAAGTTCTTGTTGATTGTCGGTATTGGTGCCGGTGGTTATGTCTACGGTATTCGCCCTCATTCGCAGTCTGTCGCAGTTCAGCAACAGCCCTTAGCTGATGCGCCAAAGCCTGTTGAAGATGGCCCTAAGGAGCTTTCTGGCGTTCATATCAGTTGTGCGATGCGAGAGTTTCGCACTATGGGTGAGAAAACTTATCCTGGCGCCTATGTGAAGGTGTGCTTTCAGAAAGGCGAGGATGTTTTTTATCCGGAGTACGCTGGCTATACCGTCAGGATGGTTTCTGACTGTCTCGCGTTCCTGGAGCATGACGCCGCTGTTTACCGGGTGACGTGCTCACCCGTTCGTCATTACCGGCCCTATGTCGCTCAGATTGAGCCGTCGCCGGCTGTTGCTGATACGCCGTCCACCTGATTTCTCGGTCGAGGTTTTGTTAGCGTTACTGTCGGCGCCGGCGCAACCTGGTTTGTTTTTGTGTTAGCAAATTAAGCGCCGGCCAGCTGGTGCCAGGTTCTTTTTTGTTAGCATAAGCATTGATTTTTCTTTTTTGTTTTGCTAACATTAAAGAGTCCCAGGAAGCGCTGCAGGCAGTTAATTTGTTAGCGTTAATCGTCATCGAGAGAACCAGGTAGAACGAGGATTGTTAGCATGGCAACTCTTTACAAGTGTTATTCAGACCGTAACTCAAAGCTTGTTCATCGTCTTACTGACGAGCAGGCAGAAAAGCGCGCTCGTCGCCATGCCCTGTCTGCTCCTGGTCGATATGCTTATGTCGATTTTGATGACGGTACTTCTTATCGTTTTTGGTTGGCCCACGGTGAAGTTGAGAAGGTGCAATTCTGATGGCTACGTTAATGCTTAGAGATGTTGATGATTTGCTGGTTGAACAGCTTAAGAAGCTTTATGGCGAGGCTACCGCCAGTAAAGCTTTCCTGGCTGCTGGTGCACGCGCTCCCATTCTTCACGAGGAGTGCAACCGCCTTATGGGGGAACTTAAAGAGGCCAGAGAGCTTATTGTGGACTTGGTTCGCTCTAGTCAGGCTCTGGCCCTTTCTGAGGCTCGTCACGCTGAGTCTTTGCAGGCGTTGAAGAAGTTTGTTCACTGGGGGGATGGGGGCAACGCCCCCATGTAAGGGCCTACGGCCCGAAGCGTTGCCTCTTAGGTGGCTCTTAAACGGCCCTGGCGCTACCGTTTTTTTTTGGTTCGGCCTTGGCATACCGCCGCCCTGGTTAGACCGCTCTTAGCCCCGCGAGGGGCTTTTCTTTTCCTGTACGCTTATACAGGCGAAGCCGAAAAGGTGACTGTAACACTGCACCATAGTCTCAAATTGAGACTTTTCTTCTCCTTTGTATGTCTTGCCTTCACCCCAAAAAAAAGCCCCTGTTGGTGTAACAAGGGCTGTGTGTAAACCGGCTTTTTCTGTAACGCCTGCTGTATTTTTTTATACGCTTTTTATGGGCTCCAGGCCGCTGTTTCTGTGGGTTCTAACTTTCCAAAATATCCATTTTAAAATTTAATAAATAAGATTGACTGAATAATATTTGTCCGTAAAAATGTGTGTAATGTAACTATTACACATTTACATAAAGGTGCCTTATGCCTGTTAACCCTCTCGGCCAGCAACTCAGGGCCAATCGCGACAACGTATGGAAAGCGGCGCAGACCCTGGTAGAGGAGGGTAAACAGCCATCGGTGAATAACGTCCGGCAGTGGCTTGGGGGGGGCTCCAACAGCTCTATTAGCCGTTATTTGCAGGAATGGCACGCTTCTTCGCAGGAAGAACGCAGTGTAAGGCTCGCTACACCGTTACACCTTCAGCAGTCTCTGGACGCGCTATTTCAGCAAATGGAAAAGGACAAAGACGCAGCGATCAGTAGCGCTGAAGCCGCAGTTAATGCCCGTATTGCTGCCTTGGAGCAGGAAAAAAGCGACGCGCTGGCCGCCCTTGCCACAGCTCGTGAGGAGCAAGCCAAGCAGCAACAGGCTTTGCAGGCCGGTGCAGAGCGCGAAGCGGCTCTTGGCGAAGAGCTGGCTCAGCAACAAAAGCTGCTCACTGAGAGCCAGCGGCAGTTGGCGCTGGTGCGCCAACAAGTTGGGCAATGGCAGCGCGAGGCCGAGGACAACCGTGCCCAGGTCAATCACCTCTTTCACCAGCAACAGCACTTTCAGGAACGTTGGCAAGCCGAAGCCAGTAAGCGCCAGGAGGCGTTTGAAGAGAGCCGCTGGCAGTGGCAAAACGCCCAGAAAAAGCTCGAAGACGCCCTTCGAGACAGCCAGGAAGACAACCGCAACCTAAGTGGCATGGTGCAATCGTTGCAGCAGCAGGCCAGCGCCTTGCCGGCGCTAAAAGCCGAAGCGGATGACAAGGCCCAGGCACTTGAGCAGGCCTTGGCAGAGATCGCGGCTCTCAATAGCGAGCTTACCCGCAAGAGCGCTGCGCCAGAGCTTGCCGAGGCTCTTGGGCAGCAACAGCAGCAGCTAGATACCCTGTTAGGCGAGGTGGCTTTTTTGACCGAACAGGTACGAAAGCGCCAGCAGCTTAAAAGCGAGCTCGAAGCCCTGAAAACTTCCCTGGGTGGCGCATGAGCCTGCCCGCTCTGCCGGACGATTGGCTGGAGCTGGCAACAGCGCCTGGCACCCGCAGCCAATACAGCGCTGGCCTTAAGCAATTTGTGACTGCCGGCTTTACCCTGCCAGCAAGCCCAAGCCAGCTAAAACGTTATCTTGGGCTAAAAGGGGCACGTCTTTCGGTTAGCACCCTTCGCAGCCATATCAGTGCCATCAAGGCCTGGCATCGGCGCCAAGGGTTTGTTGACCCAGTGAACGACGAAGTGCGCCAAGCCTTTAAGGCCCTTGGCCGTTTACAAAAGGGCACCGACAAGAAAAAGGCCGCCACCCTCAGCCGCGCGCAAATCGACACCCTCTTAAGAAGCTGCGAGAAAGACGGCCTCCTTGGCCTTCGCGATGGGGTGATGATAAGCCTGGGCCTGGCGGCTGCCATGCGGCGCAGCGAGCTTGCCAACCTGCGCTTTGAGGATGTGGAGCGTACCGAGGCTGGCCTTGCTATTCGTATTCGTTTTTCCAAGACCGATCAGCAGGGCCTTGGCAAGGTATTGGTGCTGCCAAAGCTGCCAGCACCCCTTGACCCAGGCCCTTGGCTGCAAAAGTGGCGCGAGCAGAGCGCGCTCTGCTCGGGATTGTTGCTGCGCCGGGTTAATCGCCATGGGGCGGTGATGGGCGAGGGGATGACCACCCACGGTCTTAATCATGCTTTGCAAAAACGGGCCTTAGCATTGGGTTTGGAAGGGGTTAGCTGCCATAGCTTGCGGCGCAGTTTTGCTACTTTGGCGGTACGTAACGGGGTCAGCCTGGTGGATGTGGCGGCGGTGGGGCGTTGGCAGAGCCTGGAAAGCCTGAAAGAATATGTCGATACCACCCCCAAAGAAGCCATAGCCAAAGCCTTTTCATGAAACTGCGGCCCTATCAGCAAGAAGCTGTCCGCGCGACCGTCAATTACTTTAAGAAAAACCGCGAGCCCGCGGTGCTGGTGCTACCCACCGGCGCCGGTAAGAGCCTGGTGATCGCCGAACTTGCCCGCATAGCCAAGGGCAGGGTGCTGATGCTCACCCATGTGGCCGAGCTGGTGGAGCAAAACGCCGCCAAGTACGCGGCGGTGAGAGAAGACGGCTCTATTTTCTCGGCGGGTCTTGGGCAAAAGTGCAGCACGGGGAAAGTGGTATTTGCCTCGATACAATCGGTAGCGCCTAATCTTTCGCAATTTGGCGACGACTTCTCCCTGGTAGTGGTGGATGAATGCCATCGCATAGGCCCCGATGATGAAAGCCAGTACCGCCAGGTGCTGCGCCATTTCGCCTCGGCTTTTGTGCTGGGCCTCACCGCCACACCTTATCGCCTGGACGGTGGCTGGCTGTATCAGTTTCATGCCAGTGGCCAAGTGCGCAGCACCGAGCCTAAGTTGTTCAAATACTGCGTTTATGAGCTGCCTCTTCGCCGCTTGATAAAAGACGGCTTTTTGACCCCGGTGCATAAGGTGCCGGCGCCCGCCATCTGTTACGACTTTTCCCAAGAGGTGGAACATTGGACCGAGGCGGCCCTGGACCGCGCCTTAGCCGGGCAGGGCAAGCTGACCCCGGCTTTGGTGCAACACCTGGTTGAACTCAGTGATAGGCGCCGCGGGGTAATGATCTTCGCCGCCACCCGTAAACATGCCAGAGAGATCCTCGCCTGCCTACCCGAGGGGCAAAGCGCCCTTATTCTTGGCGACACGCCAAACGCCGAGCGCCAGCGGCTGATCGGCGATTTTAAGGCGCAAAAGCTCAAATACCTGGTCAACGTATCGGTGCTGACCACCGGCTTTGACGCCCCTCATGTGGATGTTATTGCCTTGATGCGCCCCACCGAATCGGTGTCGCTTTTCCAGCAGATGGTGGGGCGCGGCCTTCGCTTGTTTGAGGGAAAAGACGATTGCCTGGTGCTTGATTATGCCGGCAGTGATGTCGATATCTTCAGCCCCGAGGTGGGTGAGCCCAAGCCGCCAGGCACAGTACCGGTTTCGGTGCCATGCCCAGTGTGCGACTTTACCAACACCTTCTGGGGCAAGGTGGATGAAGACGGCGACATCATCGAGCACTTTGGCCGCCGCTGCCAGGGCATGACCGGGCCCGAGCAACAATGCGATTTTCGTTTTCGCTTTCGCCTGTGCGGCCAGTGTGGCGGCGAGGCCGATATCGCTGCCCGCCATTGCCCTCATTGCCAATATGCCCTGGTGGATATCGACAAGCAGCTCAGAGAAGCCATGAAGAGCCGCGATAAGCACCTATTCAAGGTGGCCGACTGGCACTGCGCCGTCGCCGATGATGCCCTAAAGCTGACTTACCTTGATCTTGACGGGCAGGACCTAACCGAAAGCCTGAAATGGGGCTCCAAGGCGCTGCGCCGCTTTTTATCCGAGGCAAATCCAGCTCCTGGCGCATTATTTTTGCCGGACGATGCGCGCCTTGGCGGATTTTTGGCAAAGCTTCGGCGGCCGAAGTTTTTGGTACTGGCCAAGCAAAAGGGCTGGCGCGTGAAAGAGCGGGTCTTTGACTACCAGGGCCGTATCAGCCACTACCAAGACCACTAAGCCAGCCCCGCCTTCGCGTTTTTCAAGATGCGCTTGGCCATGGAGGAGGCGGGCCTGTCTGCAAAGGCGCTGCTGCTGAGTCGCTCAACCAATTGGCTTTCAAGCCGGGTAAGCAGTTGAGCTTGCTGGGGATGGCTTTGCAGCGCCATTGATAAGGTTTGGGTGACAATAAATTCCATGACCGCCAGTCTTTCAGCCATATCCACTGCCGAGTAGTTATCCATTTCCTGCATCCTTGGTGTTGCGCTTTTTACTCTTACGCGGTCAACAGCCAACTGGATGCAGGCAACTAAACAGCGGTGGTGAGTTCGTGGATAAGACGGGTGAAGTTCAGTACGCCTTTTTCCACCTCCTCCATGCCTTGGTTGATGTCCAAAATCATATGCTGGCCTTGTCCGGCTTCGGCATTGATCCCTTCCATCTGCTTGCTGATGGTGGTGATGAGCTGGCCATTGTCTGAAACCACCCGGGCTATCTCCTGGGTCGCCTCACCGGTGCGGGTGGCCAGTTTACGCACTTCGTCCGCAACCACCGCAAACCCCCGGCCATGGTCACCGGCACGGGCCGCTTCAATGGCGGCATTGAGGGCCAGCAGGTTGGTCTGCTCGGCGATGGCCCTGATGGTGGAGACGATGTCGCTGATGGACGATGAATGCTGCTCCATGGTGCTGCTGGTGCTGCGAGCTTCCTCAACCTGACAGGTAATGTGCTGGGAGGTCTTTACCGCATCTTCAAGAGCATGCTTGGCATTGGTGGTGATCTGCGACGTTTGCTCCGAAGTAGAGGCCGCCAATTCAGCAGCTTGCTGCAACTGGTTGACCCGCCCGCTGATGTCGGAGGCGAACTTGATTATTTTGTAGACCTTGCCGTCCTCGTTGAACACCGGATTATAGGTAGCCTCCAACCACACCGGGCGGCTGTCGGCGTTCAGCCTCTCAAACTTGCCGCTAAAGTGTTGCCCGGATTGTAGCCGCTGCCAGAAGTCCTTATTGCGCTCGTAAAAATCGGCCTTACAAAACATCCGGTGGTGCTTGCCAAGTACCTCGTCTAGGCGATAACCAAATACCCGTAAGAAGTTGTCGTTGGCGTTCAGTACGTAGCCGTCAGGGGTGAACTCAATCACGGCCTGGGATTTATTCACCGCCTCAAAGATGGCGCACTTTTCCTGAGAAGCTTTGAAGGCTTCGGAAATGTCTGAGGCGATTTTGATGACCTTATAAATGGCGCCGTTGTCGTCTTCAACCGGGAAATAAGTTGCTTCCAACCACAGGGCTGAACCGTCTTTGCGCCGCCGCCTGAAGGTGCCTTGTTGCGGCTTGCCCTGGGCTAAATCCAACCAAAAGGTGTTATATGCCCCAGACGAGGCGTGATCCTTTTCACAGAGCATACGATGATGGTGACCCACCAGCTCTTCGCTACTAAAGCCCGTCACCTTGCAAAACAAGGGGTTAACTTCCTCGATGATGCCGTCAGGGCTGAAGCTGATAAAGCCCACATGTTCCTTGATGGCCGCCAAGTCGTGTTGGTGGTCAGCCACCTGTTGTTGGAGGCTATCAATCTTCTCCAACCACTGCTTCTTATGCTGAAACATGTTCGTCCCTTAATCATTTTTTACATTCCTTTATTAATAGGCGGTCGCTAATACGTTGATAGGCTTGTGCCTAGGCGATTTATCATTGTTACGTGACAGCCATCACGTTATCGGGCGCTAAAGCGGAAGGTTCGCGCAGGCCTGGCTTTCTGACGGAGGTGTTTTTTTCTTCATTATCTGTATCTTATCTTTAGAGAAGAAAAAGCAAGAAAGTCAGGCAGCCAGTGAGCAGGGAGTCAATGTTGATGACCGCCAAACAACACCGCATTTTATTTATCTGCATGGGCAACATTTGCCGCTCGCCCACGGCTGAGGCTGTGGCCAGGACACGTTTCGCCGACCATAAGCTTGACGCAGTTCTGGACTCGGCCGGCACCATTGCCTATCACGCTGGCGAAGAGCCGGATCGCCGTG
This sequence comes from Gallaecimonas pentaromativorans, assembly GCF_003751625.1. Lineage (NCBI taxonomy): Bacteria > Pseudomonadati > Pseudomonadota > Gammaproteobacteria > Enterobacterales > Gallaecimonadaceae > Gallaecimonas > Gallaecimonas pentaromativorans. The sequence goes on along the minus strand of NZ_RJUL01000004.1, from coordinate 226,613 downwards.
CGCGCCAGGCCGGGGAGAAAAGGGGATATAGCTTTGCTAACATCCATGCACGTCAGGTTTCCAGCGACGATTTTGTTCACTTCGATCTGCTGCTGGCCATGGACAGGCGCAATCTGGGGGACTTGATGAGCCGTTGCCCGGAGCGCCACAAGCACAAGGTGAAGTTGCTGATGGACTTTGCAACCCAAAGCTTGGTGGATGAGGTACCCGACCCATACTACGGCGGAGCCAAGGGCTTTGAAGAGGTGCTGGATCTGGTGGAAGCCGCGGTCGACGGTTTGATAAAGACGCTGGCGAAGAGCCCGGAGTAACCAAGTCAGCCAACTAAAAGCAGCTATAAAAAAGGCGCCTTTCGGCGCCTTTTCTTTTAGGGTTTTTTAGACCTTGGCCATGGGGCTTGAAGCCCGGCTGGCAGGGCTGTTCAAGCCACCGGCTTTGCCGCTGCTGGCAACCGGCTGGCGATCAAATGGTTGCGGGTTACGCACCACAGGCGCCAGGTCGATTTCGGCAGGGCGAGCCATCGGAGCTTGGGCACGGCCAACTGGCTTGGCAGCTTTGGGCGCTTTAGCTTCGGCTTTGGGCTGGGCTTTCACCGGCTCAGCTTTGGGCGCTTCGGCTTCCAGCACAGGGGCAGCTTCAACAACCGGCGCAGCCGCGGGCTCTTGAGCGGTGGCTTGTACTTCGACTACCGGCTCTGGCACCACTTCTTTTACCGCAGGCTCGGCGATCTGTACGGCCGGCTCAACGGTATCGACAGTATCGACCTTAGGCTCTGCTTGCGTTTGGGCAACAGCCAAGTCCAACTCACCTTGCTCTTCGGTGCTTTCAGCCTGACGGTCAGGGCGCTGGCGACGATGGCCACGCAGGTGACGCGGGCCACGGCGACGCTGACGGTTGTCGCCGTCTTCATTGCTGTAATGAGAAGTTGTGTCTTCACCGGTTTCAACTACGGCAACGTCTTCTTGCTCGGCTTCAACCTTGGGCTGCTGAACTTTGGCGGGCTGCGGCTTGGGCTGCTCGGCAACCTGCGGCGCGGCGTCCACTTCAATGCGGCTTACCTGGGCTTCACCGTCTTTCATGCGCACCGACTGGGTCAGCTGGCGACGCTCGCGGCGAACCTGTGCTGGTCTTTCGTTGACAACTTCTTCCTTGACCTCTTCAACAACGGCTTCAACCTGCTGCTCTTCATGCGCTTTTTGCTGGCGTTTGCTGTTGCGGTCTTCGTCGCTGCGTTGACGGCGTTTGTTGCGCTCTTCCTCGCGGCGGTTGTCGCGGTTCTCAGCAGCCTTGGCATCGCGTTCGCGGTCACGATCCCGGTTATCAGCTTTGGCCACCGGCGCGTTGCGCTCACGGCGCTCGCCACCTTCGCTGCGCTGACGGTTGTTACGGTTGTCGTCGCGGCTGTTGCGGTTATTGCCACGGCCTTTTTGCTGGCGACGGGCGTCAACACCTTTGCGGTTGTGTTGTTGGCGCTTGTTGTCTTTGGCTTCAGGCTGCTGCACTTCGGCTTCGCTGGAACCAAACAGCGCCTTGATAATGCGGCTGATAAGGCCCGGTTTGGCTTCGGCTTTAGCTGCTACCGGCTTAGCCTGAACCGGCTTGGCAGCAGGTGCGGTCGGAGCCGGAGCGGCAGGGGCTTGCAGGCCTTTGAGCACCGGTTCATCACGCTTGTGCTTGGCAGCGACTGGTGGCACGTAAACGGCCTTTTGCTGCTCGGGTGCTTTGGCCAGGTCGTAAGACGCATCTTCGATTTCGTCGTCTTCGCGGTGACGGAGCACCTCAAAATGCGGCGTTTCCAAGTGCGTGTTTGGCACAATAAAGACGCGCACATCGTGGCGCTGCTCGATAAAGCGAATAGCGCCCCGTTTTTCGTTCAGCAGATAAGCGGCAACGCTCACCGGAACCTGCGCTTCTACCTGAGCGGTGTTGTCTTTAAGAGACTCTTCTTCGATCAAGCGAAGAATGGACAGCGCCAGGGATTCGGTAGAGCGAACATAGCCGGTACCGGTACAACGGGGGCAAATGTGGTTGGACGCATCGCCCAGAGACGGGCGCAGGCGCTGGCGAGACATTTCCATCAAGCCAAAGCGGCTGATGCGGCCAAGCTGTACGCGGGCGCGGTCGGCACGGACAGCTTCGCCCAGGCGGTTCTCCACTTCCCGTTGGTGGCGGGCCGGGGTCATGTCGATAAAGTCAATGACCACCAGGCCGCCAAGGTCACGCAGGCGCAGCTGACGGGCAATTTCGTCGGCCGCTTCCAGGTTGGTGTTGAGCGCGGTTTCTTCGATATCGCCGCCCTTGGTGGCGCGGGCCGAGTTGATATCGATGGCGGTCAGGGCTTCGGTGGAGTCGATAACGATGGAGCCACCAGAAGGCAGCCGCACTTCGCGCTGAAAAGCGGACTCGATTTGCGACTCAATCTGGTAGTAGTTGAACAGCGGGATCTCGCCTTTGTATTGCTTGACCCGGTTCAAGAAATCCGGACGCATGGTCTGGATGTGATTTTTAACCTGTTCGAATACACGGCTGTGGTCGATAACAATTTCGCCCACGTCACGGCGCAGGTAATCGCGGATCGCCCGAACGATAACGTTGGATTCCTGGTGGATAAGGAAGGGGGCAGGGCGGCTGTTGGCCGCTTCCTGAACTGCCTGCCAGTGGTGCAGCAGTACGTCCAAGTCCCACTTGAGCTCCTCGGCAGATTTACCGACACCGGCGGTGCGGACAATCAGGCCCATGCCTTCCGGCACTTCCAAGCCAGACATGGCTTCTTTGAGCTCGGTACGCTCGTCACCCTCGATACGGCGGGAAATGCCACCGGCGCGGGGGTTATTGGGCATCAATACCAAGTAAGAACCGGCAAGACTCAGGAAGGTGGTAAGGGCGGCGCCCTTGTTGCCACGCTCTTCCTTGTCGATTTGGACAATGACTTCCTGGCCTTCTTTCAACACATCTTTGATGTTGGGACGGCCGGAAACCTTGGCGCCTTCGACAAAGTATTCGCGGGCAATTTCTTTTAAGGGGAGGAAACCGTGGCGTTCAGCACCGTAATCGACAAAAGCCGCTTCCAGACTGGGTTCTACGCGAGTGATTTTACCTTTGTAAATATTGGCTTTTTTCTGTTCGTGACCAGGGTGTTCAATATCCAGATCGTATAGTTTCTGGCCGTCCACCAAAGCCACCCGCAACTCTTCAGCCTGAGTTGCGTTGATTAGCATTCTTTTCATAGTGACTCATTACCTTGTAATGGCCACAGCACTCACATTGACGGAGTGCGCATCCTCTGGGCCTGGCCCCGTGCAGGTATTACAGGCAGCCTCACGGCTGGTTGGAGGTTGGGGCGCTCTCGGCGTTTCCACTTGTTATTCGTTTGAACGATGTCTGGTGAAGGGACAACGGTTTTGTCCAAAGGCTTTTCACCAAAAAGGCATCCAGTCGTTTTGCAAGTCCAGTGACGCGCACGCAATCGGCGCGAAGCTGTGCCTTTTTCCATATCAGGGCCCGGTGTTGGTTACCGCGCCCTGTAAATTCATCTGGCCTGACTCATCTTAGTCGATGCAGGCTTACCTATTATCCCATTGGATCAGTTATTTCGGCAAGCATACTGCGGCCATTTTCCCTGTGGTAGAATGCTCGCCCTATGAGCACAGCCAACAACACCGCCACAGTGCAGTATGTGGCCGTTGAGCCGGACTTGGCCGGTCAACGCATTGATAACTTCTTACGGACCTTCCTCAAGGGAGTGCCGAAGAGCCTCATTTACCGTGTTTTACGTAAGGGCGAGGTCCGGGTCAACAAAAAGCGCGTCAAGCCTGATTATAAGTTGCAGGCGGGCGACGAAGTGCGCATTCCGCCGCTGCGGGTGGCCGAAGAAAAAGCGCTGCCCAACGCCAATTTAAGCCAGGTGTCGCGCCTTAACGATTGTGTGCTCTATGAAGACGACTACCTGATGGTGGTCAACAAACCGGCCGGTTTGGCGGTGCACGGTGGCTCCGGGTTGTCCTTTGGCCTTATCGAAGGGCTGCGGGCGCTGCGCCCCGACGCGCGGTTTTTGGAGCTGGTGCATCGTCTGGACCGCGACACCTCCGGCTGTATTTTGATTGCCAAAAAGCGCTCGGCGCTTCGCGGCCTGCACGAAGCTCTTCGCGAAAAGACCATGCAAAAGGATTACCTGTGCCTGGTGCGTGGCGACTGGCCGGGTAATAAAAAGGTCATTCGGGCACCGCTTTTGAAAAACACCCTGCAGTCCGGTGAGCGGGTAGTACGAGTAGATACCGAGGGTAAGGCTTCTGAAACCCGCTTCAAGGTTGAGCGCCGTTTTGGCGGCCTGGCAACCTTGGTTAACGCTTTCCCTGTTACTGGCCGTACCCACCAAATCCGGGTGCACACCCTACATGCCGGGCACCCAATCGCCGGTGATGACAAGTACGGTGACAAGGACTTTGATGCTCGTTTGAAAGACGCTGGCTTGGCGCGTTTGATGCTGCACGCCTGGCACCTTTCCTTTACTCACCCCAATACGGGCGACGCCGTGTCGGTCACCGCCAAACCGGATGGCAGCTTTGCCGCCTTGCTTGCGCAGTTGGAGAAGGGCCAATGAAGGACATCGCGCTGGTGGTATTTGACTGGGACGGCACCTTGATGGACTCGGTGGGGCGTATTGTCTCGAGCATGCAAGCAACCGCCAGGGCGCTTGCTATGCCTGAGCCCAGTGAAGAAGCGGTGCGCAATATCATTGGGCTTAGCCTTCGCCCGGCGCTGGACCAGCTCTTTCCCAACCTCGATGAGAAAGGCCGCGAGCAGCTGCTCGCGGTGTACCGTGACCAGTATGTGGACCTTGACCCAACCCCAACGCCGCTTTTCCCCGGGGTTGAAGCCATGCTGGATGAGCTTCGCGCCTCAGGCAAGACCCTGGCGGTGGCAACCGGCAAAGCCAGGGCAGGGCTGGAGCGAGTCTTTGCCCAAACCGGCCTTGAGGTGCATTTTATTACCAGCCGCACCGCCGATGATGCCCAGTCTAAACCGCACCCTGACATGCTTGAGCAGATCTTGTCGCAAACCGGAATAAGCCCATCGCGGGCGTTGATGATTGGCGACTCGGTGCTGGACATTACCATGGCCAAGGCGGCTGGCATGTGGGCCGCTGGCGTGACCTTTGGGGTGCACGGCGCCGAGAAACTGCGCGCCGCCGGTGCAGACCTACTTATCAATGACTGGCGCGATTGGTCTTTGGCTTAATCGAGAGGCCCGGCGCCTTCGTTTTCCAGCATCCGGGTCAGTGCAATTAAAGGCAGCCCGATAAGGGTATTGGGGTCGCGGCCATTAAGGCGCTCAAAAAGGGCAATGCCCAAACCTTCACATTTAAAAGAACCGGCGCACCAAAACGGCTGCTCTTTATCAACATAGTTTTCAATTTGGTGCTGGCTTAACGAGCGAAAAGTCACTTCAAAGGGTTCCACCAGCGACTGGCACCTGCCGGTTTCACTGTTAAAAAGCGCAAGGCCGGTATAAAAGGTCACGGTTTTCCCAGAGGCTGCCGTCAGTTGGGCAATGGCATTTTCCCGGTTAAGGGGTTTGCCGCAGATGGTGCCGTCTACCACACATAGTTGGTCTGAGCCGATAACCAGCGCCGGCCCAACGGTTATCTCAGCCGCTTTTTTTGCTTTTTCAACAGCTAAGCGTTCAACCAAAGCCGTTATCGACTCCCCCTCCAAGGGGCTTTCATCGATGTCAGGGCTGACACAATCGAACGCGATTGCCAGTTTTTTCAGCAACTGCTGACGAAATACTGAGCTTGAGCCCAAAATCACCTTCATAAACTACCTATTTTTCTTCACTTGCCTGGGCATTTTCCCGTAAAATGCGCGGGCAAAACAGGGCAGTCTCACTGCTTTGTTAATTTCTCGGGCCCGTAAGGGCCTGTTGGCTTTTTTGACAGGGACTTAGGTCCCGAGTAAGATGCGCGCCTTATGCGAAAAGTTAAGCTGCCCTTAACTCTCGATCCGGTGAAAGCCGCCCAACGTCGTGATGATTACGACGGTATGGTGCCGTTCACCGAATTGACGCGTTTAATGGAATTGTCACTGACCCGGCAGGGTGAAGTGGACATTCAGCTACATTGTGGTGTTGACCCCCAGGGGCTGGTCTTTACCGAAGGTAAAGCCGCCGTGGAGCTTGAGCTGGAGTGCCAGCGTTGCAATGAGCCGATGTCCTTCCTCGCAGAGGTAAGCTTCGCCTACACGCCTGTTTTTGCCAAAACCGTAATAGAAGAGCTCCCGGAAGCTTATGAGCCTGTCGAACTCGACGAAAATGGCGAGATGGACTTGCGAAAACTTATCGAAGACGAGTTGATCCTGGCACTGCCCTTGGTCGCAATGCATGCTGAAGACCAGTGTGCAGTGTCTTCGTCAGAGATGAGTTTTGGCAAAATCGAGCCTGCTGATGAGCGTCCGAACCCCTTCGCTGTTCTTGAACAGTTGAAGAAGAAGTGATCACGATTTAAGGAGACTAGTCAATGGCCGTTCAACAGAACAAAAAGTCCCGGGCCCGCCGCGATATGCGTCGTTCACACGACGCACTGACCGCAGCTACCCTGTCTGTGGACAAAACCTCCGGTGAAACCCATCGCCGTCACCACGTGACTGCCGACGGTTTTTACCGTGGCAAGAAAGTTATCGGTTAATCCCCGGTAACTGACTTGCAAGCGTTTACCATAGCGGTAGATGCCATGGGCGGGGACCTAGGCCCCGCCGTAACAGTGCCCGCCATAGCGCGGGCACTGCTGCTTTACCCCTCTTTATCGGTCCGCCTTTTTGTCTGCGGCGATATCAGCAGTGACATCAAATCCGCCGGTCTTGAAAACCACCCGCGCCTGACGCTGGTGTCGGCTGCCTGTACCGTCGGCATGGACGAACGTCCGTCCAGTGCGCTTCGTACCAAACGTGACTCGACCATGGGCGAAGCCATCAAAGACGTGGCCGATGGCCAGTCCCAGGCCTGCGTCAGTGCCGGTAATACCGGGGCGCTGATGGCCCTTTCTCGGCATTTTCTTAAGACCCTGCCCGGTATTGACCGGCCCGCTATTGTCTCTGCCATGCCGGCAGTGAACGGTAAGCGCGTTTATATGCTGGATTTGGGGGCTAACGTCGCCTGCGACTCCGAGACCCTCTATCAATTTGCCGTGATGGGCTCAGCCATGGCCCGTACCGTTGAAGGTATTGGCTCGCCAAGGGTGGCACTGCTTAATATCGGCGAGGAAGAGGTAAAGGGGAACGACCAGGTTCGCCACGCCGCCAACCTGCTGCAAGATGCCCCCAGCATCAATTACATCGGCTATCTCGAAGGCCATGACATCTTCACCAACAAAGCTGATGTGATTGTCTGCGACGGCTTTGTTGGCAACGTCACCCTCAAAACCTGTGAAGGCATCGCCCAGTTTTTCCTGGCTCAGCTCAAGGAGAGCTTCGGGCAGAGCCTCTGGGGCCGGGTGCTTGGCTGGCTGATCCGGCCTTTTGTAAGAACGGTTTACGCCAGGGTGAACCCCGACCAGTACAACGGGGCCAGTCTGGTAGGATTGCGCGGTATTGTCGTGAAGAGCCACGGGAATGCCGGCATTGATGCTTTCTTTAATGCCATCGAGCAGGCACTGCACAGTGCAGAGCGCCATTTGCCAGACGGCATCGAAAGCAGCATCGGCACCGTTTTATTGGACAAGCACTGAGCCTTACATGCATTCAAAAATTCTGGGTACAGGCAGCTATCTGCCTGGGAAGGTGCGTACCAACGCCGATTTGGAAGCGATGGTCGAAACCAGCGATCAGTGGATCGTTGAGCGCACCGGGATCAGCGAGCGCCGTGTCGCCGCTGAAGACGAAACCGTAGTCACCCTGGCTGTCCCTGCCGCCAAAGCCGCTATCGAAGCCGCCGGCATCGAAGCAGACGACATCGACCTCATCATCTTTGCCACTACCACGGCGCCGCATTCTTTCCCTTCTGCCGCCTGTTGGCTGCAAGCCGAACTGGGTATTCCCGGTATCGGCGCCTTTGACGTGGGCGCTGCCTGCGCGGGCTTTACCTATGCGCTGACGGTAGCAGACCAATTCATTCGCGCAGGCTCTGCCAAGAAGGTACTGGTGGTAGGCGCCGACGTGCTCACCAAAGTCTGCAACCCTGAAGACCGCTCCACCATCATTCTCTTTGGCGATGGCGCCGGGGCCGTGGTGCTGGGTGCCAGTGAAGAGCCCGGCATTCTTGGCAGCTGCATCCATGCCGATGGCCATTATGGCGATTTGTTGTGCGCGCCGCTGCCAAGCCGCGTCAAACACGAAGCCGATGCCTGGCTGCAAATGAAGGGCAACGAAGTGTTCAAGGTGGCGGTCACCAAGCTGGCCAGCGTGGTAACCGAAATTCTCGACAGCAATGGCCTTGAGAAAGAAGCCATCGACTGGCTGGTTCCCCACCAGGCCAACTTGCGGATCATCACCGCCACCGCTAAAAAACTCAGCATGGGCATGGACCGTGTCGTGGTTAACCTCGACAAATACGGTAATACCTCTGCTGCCTCCGTGCCGGTCGCCTTGGACGAGGCGGTGCGGGACGGCCGTATTCAGCGTGGCCAACTCCTGCTGCTGGAAGCCTTCGGCGCCGGCTTTGCATGGGGTGCGGCCCTGGTTCGTTATTAATAAGGCCATATAAAATGCAACAAACCGCCTTTATCTTCCCGGGGCAGGGTTCCCAGAGCGTCGGCATGTTGGCCGAGCTGGCACAAACCCACCCCGTGGTGCTGGAAACCTTTAACGAAGCATCACAAGTGCTGGGCTACGATCTGTGGGCCCTGGTGCAAAATGGCCCTGAGGCCGACCTGAACGCCACCGAGCGTACGCAACCGGCTTTGCTGGCTGCGTCAGTCGCCACCTATCGCGCCTACCTGGCCCTAGGCGGCAAGGCGCCGGCGATGCTGGCTGGCCATAGCCTCGGTGAATATTCGGCGCTGGTCTGCGCCGGTAGTTTGGCATTTAAAGATGCTATTGCCCTGGTGGAAGCCCGCGGGCAGTTTATGCAAAGCGCGGTGCCCGCCGGCAGCGGCGCCATGGCTGCCATTATCGGCCTGGACGATGCCGCTGTGGTTGAAGGCTGTAAAGAGGCCGCCCAAGGCGACGTGGTCGAAGCGGTTAACTTCAACAGCCCCGGTCAAGTGGTAATAGCAGGTAGCAAAGCGGCGGTGGACCGCGCCTGTGAAGTACTCAAAGCCAAAGGTGCCAAACGAGCGCTGTCGCTTAGCGTATCAGTGCCAAGCCACTGCGCGCTGATGAAGCCTGCGGCCGAGCAACTGGCCGAGCGTTTGGCGGCCCTTGAGGTTAAAGCGCCAGAGATCAGCGTCATTAATAACGTGGACGTTGCCAGCGAGACCTCGCCCGAGGCCATCAAAGCCGCGCTGGTGCGCCAACTTTACAGCCCGGTACGCTGGACCGAATCGGTTGAAGCCATGGCTAAGGCCGGTATCAGCGAGCTGTTCGAGTGCGGCCCCGGCAAAGTGCTGTGTGGTCTTGTAAAACGGATTGATAAAGGCCTGAACGCCAGCGCGCTTCACTCAAGTGAAGAGCTGCAGGCCGCGGTTAAGTGAGGAAAACATGTCTGACTTTTTGTCATTGACTGGCAAAGTGGCCCTGGTTACCGGTGCCAGCCGCGGTATTGGCCGCGCCATTGCCGAGCGTCTGAGTGCCCAAGGCGCTACCGTATTCGGTACTGCTACATCCGACAGCGGCGCCCAGGCCATCAGTGATTACCTGGGTGAAGGCCGTGGCCTCAACCTCAATGTCACCAGCAGCGACAGCATCGAAGCAACCTTGGCCACCATCAAGGAGCGGGCAGGGGATGTGGATATTCTGGTTAACAATGCCGGTATCACTCGCGACAACCTGTTGATGCGTATGAAAGATGAAGAATGGGATATGGTCATCGACACCAACCTCAAATCCCTTTATCGTCTTTCCAAGGCCGTGTTGCGGCCCATGATGAAAAAACGGACCGGCCGGATCATTTCCGTCGGCTCTGTGGTCGGCACCATGGGCAACCAGGGACAGGTAAACTACGCTGCTGCCAAAGCAGGTCTGTTGGGTTTCACCAAATCCCTCGCTCGTGAGCTGGCCTCACGCAATATCACCGTTAATGCAGTGGCTCCCGGTTTTATCGACACCGATATGACCCGTGAGCTCACTGAGGAACAAAAAGCGGCGATCTTCGGTCAAGTACCCCTTGACCGGTTGGGAAGTCCCGCAGAAATTGCCAGTGCCGTTGCCTTTCTTGCTTCCAATGAAGCGGGCTACATCACTGGAGAAACCTTGCACGTCAATGGCGGCATGGTGATGGCGTAAGTGATGGGAAATTGCGCGAATTGCGTCGAACACCGGTATTAATCCGTGGTTTGACCAGCAACTTCGCGGAATTCCTTTCCCTTGCAAAGATTTGGGGATCGAATACACTAGCCCCCATTCGCTATTCACAGCGTACTGCTAAGGAAATAACAAGCTATGAGCACTATCGAAGAACGCGTTAAGAAAATCATCGTCGAGCAACTGGGCGTTAAAGAAGAAGAAGTCAAAAACGAAGCTTCTTTCGTTGACGACCTCGGCGCTGACTCTCTGGACACCGTTGAGCTGGTGATGGCGCTGGAAGAAGAGTTCGACACCGAGATCCCGGACGAAGAAGCCGAGAAGATCACCACCGTGCAAGCGGCTATCGACTACGTTACCGCTCACCAAGGCTAATCTTCCAACAGGCGGCCATCAGGCCGCCTGTTTCCTGTCTAGACCCTCGTAATTATTCCTTTCGGAGGCTAACGCCGTGACCAAGCGTCGTGTCGTTGTAACCGGTATGGGCATGCTGTCGCCGGTGGGCAACAGCGTAAACGCATCCTGGCAAGCCCTTCTGGCAGGGCAGAGTGGCATCGATACCATCTCCTGCTTTGATACCAGTGCCTTTACCACCCGTTTCGCCGGTAACGTTAAAAACTTTGACGTCACCGAATATATGTCCAGCAAAGACGCCAAGAAGATGGATCTTTTTATCCAGTACGGCGTTGCTGCAGGCATTCAGGCCCTCAAAGACAGTGGCATCGAACTGGATAAGACCGATCTGACCCGCTTTGGCGTCGCTGTCGGCTCCGGCATCGGTGGCCTGGGCCTGATTGAAAAAAACCACGAATCGTTGCTGGCCAGCGGCCCGCGTAAGATGTCGCCCTTTTTTGTGCCCAGCACCATCATCAACATGGTGGCCGGACACCTGTCTATCATGCACGGTTTGCGTGGCCCCAATATCGCCATCACCACCGCCTGTACTACCGGTGTTCATAACATCGGCCATGCAGCACGGATGATCGCCTACGGCGATGCCGACATCATGTTGGCCGGTGGCGCCGAGATGGCTTGCACGCCGCTGGGTATGGGCGGCTTTGGCGCCGCGCGCGCCCTGTCTACCCGCAATGACGACCCCCAAGCGGCCAGCCGCCCTTGGGACAAAGACCGTGACGGCTTCGTGCTGGGTGATGGCGCCGGCGTCATGGTGCTGGAAGACTATGAGCACGCCAAGGCCCGCGGCGCTCGCATCTACGCGGAATTCACCGGCTTTGGTATGAGCGGCGACGCCTACCATATGACCTCACCGCCGGACGACGGTGCTGGTGCGGCTCTGGCCATGGTCAACGCCCTTAGAGATGCCCGGCTTAACCCAAGCCAGGTGGGCTACGTTAATGCCCACGGCACCTCCACCCCGGCCGGCGATATTGCCGAAAGCAACGCGGTCAAAGCGGTATTTGGCGACCACGCCTACAAGATGATGGTGAGTTCCACCAAATCCATGACCGGGCACCTGCTGGGAGCGGCCGGCGCCATTGAAGCCATCATCTCGGTGATGAGCATCTATGACAACGCCATCGCGCCCACCATCAACCTGGACAACCTCGCTGAAGGCTGCGACCTGGACTACGTGCCGCACCAGGCGCGCCAGGCCAAGGTCGACCATGTGCTGTGTAACTCCTTTGGCTTTGGCGGTACCAACGGCTCCTTGTTGTTCAGCCGCGTCTAAAAGGGTGTAACTTGGCAAAAACGCCTGATAACCTTACGGCTTATCAGGCGTTTTTTATTACCTATGCTAAGCCTCGAACCTTATCCCAGCCGCCTGCAATACGGCGACGGTCATTTCACCACGGTGCGCGTCAGCGCCGGCTTGCCGGTTAACTGGCAGGCCCACCAATATCGTCTAGACGAGGCCTGTGCGCGCCTTGCCATGGCGCCCATCGACTGGCAGGCACTGACACCAGCAGTGATGGCCGAGGCCAAACTGCAAGGGCAAGGTGGCCTTAAGATCCTGGTGGCAAGGGCCCCCGGTGGCCGCGGCTACAAACCAGGGCCGGGTGAAAACCACATTTGGCTAAGCCGCTTCGCCGAGCCAGCCCATTACCCCCAATGGCGCCAAGCCGGCATCAGCCTGGCGCAGCTCCCCATTACCCTCGGTTCAAGCCCGCTGCTGGCAGGACTCAAGCATTGCAATCGCCTCGAACAGGTGTTGGCAGCCCAGGCACTCATTGAGCTCAACTGTGACGACGGCATTTTGCTGGACGAAAGCGGCCATGTGGTCTCGGCCATCAGTGCCAATGTGTTTTGGTTCAACGATGGCAAGCTGCATACCCCAAGCCTCGATAAAGCTGGCGTGCAAGGCACGCTGCGCTCGCAGATCCTCGCGCAAAGCTCGGTGCTGGTGGGTCGCTGGGGATTTGATGCCTTGTTGGCTGCCGACGAAGTCTTCATCACCAATGCCCTGATGGGGGTGGTGCCGGTGCGGCGTATCGAGCCCAAACATTTTGGCGATTTCTCACAAACCCGTTCTCTTATCAATAACTTACAACTATGAAAAAACTGTTTTGGATACTGGCGGTAGTGATGGCTGCCAGCGTGGCCTTTATCGGTGTGGCGACCTGGCAATATCGCCAGGCCCTTGAGCGGCCGTTGGCCGTCCCGGTGGCTCAGACCTACCGCATAGATAGCGGCGTCAGCGCCTATCAGCTTATTAAGGCCATGCAAGGCGCGGGCTGGCTGCAGCAGCGCTGGCCTTATAAGGTGCTCCTAAAGCTCCAGCCAAAGCTTTCGCACATCAAGGCGGGCTGTTACGCCCTGACCCCAACCACCACCGCCCAGCAATTACTGACTGACGCAGCTGCCGGTAAAGAGCAGGCTTTTTTAACCACCCTGGTGGAAGGGGAACGTTTTAGCCAGTGGCGAGCCCATCTTGCCAACCAGCCCGAGCTGAAAGCCGGCGAGTTGGACCAAGCGGCCGTAGCCAAGGCGCTGGGGGTGGATAACGTAGAAGGCTGGCTGCTACCTGACAGCTATCAGTATCGCTGCGGTGACACGGCGCTCAGCATTTTCGAGCATGCCCACAAGGCGATGCTCAGCTACCTCGATAGCGCCTGGCAAAACCGGGCTGACGGCTTACCCTACAGCGACCCTTACCAGGCGCTTATCATGGCGTCTATCGTCGAGAAGGAAACGGCGGTACCGGCCGAACGGCCACTTATTGCCTCGGTCTTTATCAACCGTCTGCGCCAGGGTATGCGCCTGCAAACCGACCCCACGGTGATCTACGGCCTGGGCGAAAGCTTTGATGGCAACATCACCAGGGCTGACCTTAAAAAGCCGACACCGTACAATACCTATGTGATTAAAGGGCTGCCGCCCACCCCTATTGCCATGCCGTCGCGGGCCGCCATCGATGCGGTGTTGCACCCGGACCAGGCCGATTACCTGTACTTTGTAGCCAAGGGCGACGGCAGCCACGTCTTTTCCAAGACCCTGCGTGACCACAATAACGCGGTCAACCGCTACCAACGAGGCCATAAATGACCCTGAATGCCCCCGGATTTGTTGTTATCGAGGGCCTGGAAGGCGCCGGTAAATCCACCGCTGTTGCCAGGGTTCGCGCCTTCTTGGAAAGTCGCGGCGCCACCGTAGTGCAAACCCGCGAGCCTGGCGGCACGCCGCTGGCAGAAAGAATGCGCGAGCTAGTGAAAAACGTTCACGACGAGCCTCTAACGCCCCAGGCTGAGTTGCTGCTGATGTACGCCGCACGGGTGCAGCTGGTGGAGAACGTCATCAAACCAGCCCTTGCCGCCGGCAATTGGGTGGTAGGAGACCGCCATGACCTGTCCAGCCGCGCCTACCAGGGCGGCGGCCGGCAGCTCGGCAACGCCCTTATCGACAGCATTCGCCAAGTAGTGCTGGGGGATTTCAAGCCGGTGCTGACCCTGTATCTGGATATCGACCCGAAACTGGGCCTGGAGCGGGCAAAAGCGCGTGGCGAGCTTGACCGCATCGAGCTTGAGCAACTGGCTTTTTTTGAGCGCACCCGCGCGCGCTACCTGGCGTTAGCCTCTGAAGATCCCAGCATTGTCACCATTGATGCTGGCCAAGAGCTGGCCTTGGTGCATCAGGCCATCGACAAGGCGCTGGCTGATTTTCTGGAGCGCCACTGATGCTGCCCTGGCTGACGCCTTATCTGGACCAGTTTGCCAAGTGGCAGGCTCACGATCGCCTGGCCCATGCCTATTTGCTGACCGGCCCCGATGGAGTTGGCAAGGGATTGTTGGCAGACGAGCTGGCTCGCTATCTTTTGTGTAAAAACCGGGTCGGCTGTGGCCAGTGCCATGCTTGCCAGTTGGTGGCAGCCGGCACCCACCCCGATTTGTACCGGGTAGAGCCGGATAACGGCACCATCAAAGTGGACGCCATCCGCGCGCTCACCGGGCCTGTGTACAGCGCCGCCTTGATGGGCGGGGCCAAGGTGGTGGTGGTGAACGGCGCCGAGCACCTTAACCTCAATGCCGCCAACGCGCTGCTCAAATCCCTGGAAGAACCTCCGGCGCAAACCTATTGGCTACTCACCAGCAGCCAGCCGGGGCAGCTGCTGCCCACCATTTTGTCGCGCTGCCAAAAGCTGCATGTCCCGGCGCCTGCCGAGGCCGACGCCCTGGCTTGGCTGGCAGGGGAGGGCATTGCGGCCAACCTGCCGCTGCTGCGGCGTTTTCACGGTGCGCCCTTGGCCCTCAAAGCCGCCCTTGCCGGCCAGTACCTTGAGAATGTACACAAGCTCCAGGGCGACTTGGTGGCGCTGGAAACCCGGCGGCTTACCCCCGAAACCTTTGCCGACCGCTGGCACAAAGCGGCGCTTTTTTGCCTGGACGAGTTGGCCCACCGGTTGCTTGACCAAGCCCGTTTGGCCCAGGGGCTGCCGGCCCTGTATCATGAGCGCCTTGATAGACAGGAGCGGCTTAGCGAAGCGGCCTTGACCGAACTTTGGCAAGCGGTGCTCGGCCAGCGCCGTTTGCTCTTGGAGCAGCCCGCCGTCAACAGCAAATGGTTGTTGATGGACATTGCCTGGCAGTTATTGGAAGGAAGGAGCGATAGCCTTGTTGGTTGATTCCCATTGCCACCTGGAAAGACTGAAACTCAGTGAAGACGACACCCTGGCAGCGGCCCTTGACCGCGCCAAAGGCCGGGGCGTAGACAGCTTCCTGTGTGTTTGTGTGACCTTAGAGAATTTCCCCGACATGATGGCTGCCATCGACGGCTTTGATAACGTGGTGGCAAGCTGCGGCGTGCATCCGCTGGACCAAAAAGAAGCCCAGGACCTGGCGTCCCTGCATGACCTTTCCACCAACCCCAAAGTGGTGGCTATCGGCGAGACTGGCCTCGATTATTTTTACGCCCCGGAAACCGCCGAAGTGCAGCAGTCATCGTTTCGCCACCACATCCAGGTCGCTCGCCAGCGCCAACTGCCCCTTATCATTCACACCCGTGATGCCAAAGAAGACACCCTTAGCATCTTGCGTGAAGAAAAGGCGGCCGAGGTCGGTGGCGTACTGCACTGCTTTACAGAAGACCTGGACATGGCTCAGCAAGCCATTGAGCTTGGCTTTTTTATCTCTATTTCCGGCATCGTGACCTTTCGTAATGCCGAGGCGCTTCGCGAAACCGTTAAAGCCCTGCCGCTGGAGCGGTTGCTGGTGGAGACCGACAGCCCCTATCTGGCGCCGGTGCCGCACCGAGGCAAATCCAACGAGCCGCAATATGTGCGCGATGTGGCTGAATTTGTGGCCGAGCTCAAAGGGGTGAGCCTTGAAGCGTTGGCCCAGATAACCACCGACAACTTCTATCGCTGCTTCCCCAAGGCCAAGCCTCTGCTGGCCCATTGAAAAAGGCGCCGGATGGCGCCTTTTTTACGAGGGATATTCAGCCAAGGCGCGCCGCAATGGCGGCCACCCGTTTACCGTAGGCAAGGGCGGTATCGATATCGCCCTGGGGTATGGCGTCGGCGCCGGCATCGGTGGGAGATTGCACAAGCACCCCCATGGAGCCGCCCAGATTGTTGATGTCGCTGCGGCTCGCGGCCAGGGTGTTGGCTGGCATCAGCCCCAGGCTCACCCACAACCCGCCATGTTGGCTGGCCAACACCTGCAGGTAGCTTAAGGTGCTGTGCTTGTCGCCGTTGAGACTGCCGCTGTTGGTAAAGCCACCGAAGACTTTGTCCTTCCAGCCTTGTTGCATCCAGATCTTGGAGCTGGCGTCGGCAAATTTCTTAAACTGCCAGCTGGGCCCGCCCATATAGGTGGGGGTGCCAAAAATAATGGCGGCGCTGTCTTTGAGGGTGGCCCAGTCAGCCTCGCTAATGTCCCCCTCACTGCTGATGGCGATAAGGGTGGCAGCGGCGCCTTCGGCCACCGCTTCGGCTACGCGCTGGGTGTGACCGTAGCCGGAATGATAAACAACACTGGTCTTGGGCATGTCGTACTCCATGTCGGTTCAACGGGTGGGTAAAAGCGGGCGCTTTGCACATAAAAGAAGCCCGAAACCAGGTCCTTGTTTCGGGCTTAGGGGAATGGCTCTCGGTGAGAGCCGTGCGCTAATTAACGGTGTGTACAAAGTGTGCAAAACCTGTGATTTAGGGTAGCTGAGCCTTGCTCAGTTTGCCTGCCATTAACGCCATTTATTCAATAAAACGCCGGGCTTTATTCATCAAAGGCCCTGATCTTTAACCAATTCCCTGGGCAGCCTGTTCTTCAGTTTATTCTTGATAACCTTGACGCTACCCAGTGGATATCCTTCCAGGGAAACCAGCTGCTCGCCACCTGCCGGGGTATCTCTTGCGATGTCACGGCCCTTTAAGAACTCGCTGGCTTCCTCAAGGCTCAGGGCAATGCTGTGGCAGTGCTGGCCAAAGGCCTGAATGAAATCTTGATGTAATCGCCATTCCTTGCCGGCTTGTTCGGCCACCTTGATGCCGAGACGGTCCATGCGAAAGCGGCCAATAAGCGCCTCACCGGCTTTGGGAAAATGCCACAAGGTTTGCTCGCGCTGCCAAAGGTTCAGCGGCTGGGTAAAACCGAACTGCTCGGCAAGGTAGTGGCCAAAAGCCTCGGCCACTTTCTTCGGGGCGCTTTGGTAGGGAAACTTGCCGAGCTTAAAGCCGGGGGGCTCGCTCTCGACACTGCCGGTCTTTTTAATGGCCGCCACAAAGAAGCCTTCGGAGTCGTAAATCTGCGGCCAGATATGCAGGTAGCCCTCTTCGGTCAGCGCCTTATGGGCTCCCTCAAACAATCCTTCAAGAGATAGCACCTCGACCTTGCCCGGGTGGGCCTTGATTAGGCTGTCCAGCACGTGCTGGTTTTCCTGGCGATTAAGGGTGCAGGTGGAGTAGGCCAGCACGCCGCCAACCTTAAGGGCCGAAAAGGCCGACGCCAACAACTGCTGCTGCAGGGCACTTATCTCGTCGATATGGCTTTGGGACCAGTTTTTCAGCGCGTCGGCATCCTTACGGATAGTGCCTTCGCCGCCGCAAGGGGCATCAAGGAGGATGGCGTCAAAGGTTTCCGGCAGGGCGTTGCCAAAAACCCGGCCGTCAAAATGGCTCAAGGCCACGTTGGCCACCCCCAGGCGCTGAATGTTGGCGGCCATGGATTTAAGGCGCGAAGAGGACAGCTCGTTGGCCACCAGCACCCCGCCATTTTGCATCAGGGCCGCCAGTTGGGTGGTCTTGGAGCCGGGGGCCGCGGCCATATCCAGCACCTTTTGTGCTTGGCCTTCAAGGACATGCCAAAGGGCTGTAGGCGGCATCATCGACGAGGCTTCCTGCACGTAAAAAAGCCCCAGCTGATGCTCGGGCTCGTTGCCCAGCATTTTTGACTCGTCGTCGCGCGCTACCCAAAAGCCGCTCTCGCACCAGGGAATGGGGGAAAGTTGCCAGCCCTTGGGGGCCATACGCGCCTGAAAGTCGGCAACGTTTATCTTGAGGGTGTTAACGCGGATGGCCTTTCTCAGCGGCCGCTGGCAGGCAGCAGCAAAGTCTTCGCGGCTTAGCCCGCTTGGCATGATGGCGTCCATGGCCGCCAGGAAGGAAGGGGGAAGGAAGGCTTTGCTTTGCACGCTGACTCTCGGGCCTTTAAAACAGGCCCGAGAGTGTAGCAAAAAGCCTTAGCTTTGGGGACGCGGCAGCTCCGGCGACCATTGCTCCCAGTGCTCCGGGGCGTCGCTTTGCAGCGGCATGGGTTTGTCAACCGGCTGGCCGCCGCCAAAGGTGGCAAATTGAATGCCGCCCTGGGCGATGGCTTGCAGGCTGTCGGTGTTGAATTTAAAGCCGTCCAGGAAGCCAAAGCTGGCTTTGAAGCCGGCTCTCACCCAGAAACGGCTGTTGCTGGTGACCCACTGGGCCGCCTCATCGCGGATGGCAAGGCGAATAAAGACCCCATCGCCGGTCGGCATCAGTTTGAGGCTCAAGATCTCGCCTACCGGCAGATCCCGGTACCACACCGGTGCACCGGGTGTGAGCCCGGCGGCGCTGGTGGCAGCCACTACCACTTCCTTGTGGGGATAGAGAGTGGGGGAGAGGGTAAAGGCGGTCTCTTGCCTAGCGCTCTTGTCCTTGGCCGGCATCACGGCGATATAAGGGCCAAGCAGGGCATCAAGATGGTCGACCCCGCCAAGGGATAGCTGCGGGCGCACCAAGCTGAACTGGCTGCCGTGGCGGGCAAAGCGTTCGGCCAGATTGCTGTCAAAGCGGATGGTCAGCACCCGGCCTTGGTCGTTGTCATCGAGGTTGACCACTTTGCCCACCGGGTAACCGAGGTATTTGACCGGTGCATCCGGGGTTATCTCGGTAAGGGCCGGTACCAACAGGGTTATATCGGGGCCAACGGCCAGGGCGCTGTCTTTGTTGGCAAAGATGCGGGTGCGATCTTCCTTGCTGCCCGCGTCTTTGGCATCCACCAGCTCAATGCTGCCAGCAACGGCCGAGGCAAGGTCAGGAATGCTGACTCGCACGCCTTTAAGATCGGCCTTCATGGCGATAGGAGGCTGCCAATAAAAGCGATTAGTGGCACTCAGGGTAATGTCCTTACGGATGACCACCTTGATCTGCGCTTCCTTGCCGCCTTTTTCCAGGGTGCTGCTTTGCACTTCCCCTATGGTAAAGCCGTTGCGGCGCACCGGGGTGCCAGCGGGCAGGGAGTGAGGCGGCGAGACATGCAGCGTCAAGTGCTGCATCGGTACGGCGCTTTGCTGGTCCAACACAAAAAGGCTGTCGTAGGAGGCCTCTTCACCTTTACCGGGCAGAATGTTAACGGCCCCTTGCCACCAGGTTTCAAGAGGAGCGGTTTTCAGTTTGAACTTCTGAAAACTGGCGTCCACTTGCAAGGGCTCAGCGGATTCAAAGCGGCTGTCGCGGCGTACCAGCTGCCGGTAGGCCTGCTGAATGCTGGTTTCGGCAATGACTTTATCACCCTCAAGGTGCGAGTAAATCACTTCACCTACTGTAAAGCCTTTGTACTGAATGGGCGTGCCATCGGCCAGTTTGTGGTCGCTGCTGATTTTAATCAAAAGCTCGCTATCACTGTTGCTGGGTAGCGGCGGTTCGTTGTGGAGGATATGGCGACCATCCACTCCTTGTAGCAGGCGAATGTACTGTGGATGTAACAGGGTGGCGACCTGTAAATCTTTGAGGCTGCGCTGGGCTATCCAGGCGTAGAAGGGATTGACCGGCTGCTCGTTAAAGCCCAGCAACACTCCGGAGTCGTTGCTGTCCATCACTTCACCCACCACTTGCTGGTGGGCAATGATGGGAGTGCCTTTGGGCAGGTACACCTGCTCGTCAAAATTAAGGTGCACTTGGTGGTTAAAGCGCCGCTCCTGGTCCAGCACAAAGCGCTGGCCGTACGTGGCGGCCGGGGAGTCGTCGGGGGAGTCCATCTGCAGCCCGCCGCTTAGCATGGACACCAGGCCCTGGCTGTCGACTTTCACGCCGTTAAGGCCGGCCTGAATTTTAAGGCCGGATACATCCTTAAAACGGCTGTCCCTTTTCACCAGATCGGCATAGTTTTCATCGAAGGTGAGCTGCAACACCACGGCGCCGGCTTCTTTATCCAGGCGGTAGCTGTGCACCTCACCTATGGGCACGCGCCGGTAATAAACCGGGGAGCCATCGGTCAAGGATCCTAAGTTACGCAGCGCCAGCTCCACCATGAACACCCCTTCTGGCACCGGTTCGGGCGGCGGGGTATGGCGGGCAACAAAATCCCGCTGGGGCTTGCCGTCACCGGGCAGCATGGCGATGTAGTTACCAGAGAGCAGGGTATCGAGGCCCGATACCCCCAACAGGCTGGCCGTGGGTTTAACCAGCCAGAACTGGGTGTTTTCCTTTAAAAGCGGTTCCACATCGCGCATGGCGTTGATGTGGGCGGTAAATTCGCCGGTTTTGGCATTGAAGCTCAAACGGCTGACCACCCCCACTTTAAAACCCTGGTAGCGCAGTTCGGTTTTGCCGGGCACCAGGCCCTTGGCCTCGGGGAAGCTGAGGGTGAGCAGCAGGCCGCGTTCAACAAACTGCTGATAAATCAAATAGCTGGCCAGGGCAATGGCCAGCAGCGGCACTACCCATACCAAAGACACACGCCGCACCTTGCGGATCTCGGGTTTATCCATCACGTTGACGGCGGTTTTTTTCATCTTGTATCCATAACCAACGGGTATCGAAACGCATGGTGACCAGCATGGTCAGCACCACCACCATGGCAAAAGGTGTGGCGGCGGGGCCAACCTCGAATTGAGACAAAACCCCTTGATCAACAAGGGTAACCATAATGGTGATCACAAAAATATCCAACATCGACCAGCGGCCGACAAAGTGCACCAGCTTGTAAAGCTTTTGGGCGCGGCGGGGCGAAAACTCGTGTCCCTTGGAGCGATACAGAATGATGCCCAGCAGCAAAATCTTACCGATGGGCACCACAATGGAGGCCACAAATACCAGCACCGCAATACCGGGGCTGCCGGCGTTACTTAAGGTCAGCACCCCGGAAAGGATGGTATCGGCGCCGGTGGAGCCAAAAGAGGTGGTGTAGCTGATGGGTAAAAAGTTGGCCGGTACCAGCAGCACGCAAGAGGCGATAAGCAGCATCCAGCACAGGCGGCGGCCCTGGGTAGGGCGGCTTTCCAAATGACGCTGGCAGCGCCAGCAATACTCGGCGGAGGCCACATTGAGGGCATAGCAGCGCACGCAGCTTCGCAGCCCATCGACATTTTTAAGGGGCTGCTCGGCAATGCGCTGCCAAAGCTCGGCTGGGCGAATACCTTGCAGCAATGCCGCCATGGCCAGTTGCCCAAGCACCAGGCTCCACATACCGGCTTTGAGGTGCAGATCGCCAATGTCTCCCAATTTGACCATGGACACGCAAAGCCCCACCAACAGGATGTCGAGCATGCACCATTCCTTGAGATACCCAAGGGCCACCATACTTTGGCGGCGCATATGGCTGTCGGGGGCAAATAGCACAAAGAGCAGCAGGCAAGACATCAAGATAGGTACCGCCAGCGCGGTCAGGAACACCAAAAAAGACGGGATCCACTGGCCTTCCTGAGCGAGGTTGATAATGCCGCTTAGCAAGGTGGCATCGGTACTGATGCCAAAGACACTAAAGCTTACCAAGGGCATGAACAGCAAACACAGGGTGCCGAGGGAGAGGGTCATCGCCAGGGCCACCATGGTGCGGGTTTTCATGCGCCGGCCTTCGGCAATGGCACCGCCGCAGCGCGGGCACCAGGCATTGTGGCCGGTATCCAAGGCGCAGCCGCTCATGTGCAGCAAACAGTGGGGGCAAACTATCTGGGGTTCGGACATAACAAGCCGATCCGTTAACGGCGATCCGCCCATGCTATCTGCTCAGCCAGGCAGCCTCAAGCAGATCAAGGTCTTTCAGCTTGAGGTTGACGTTAACGTAAAGCAAGGATTAGTCTGAGGGGAGTTTTCCCCATGTGAGGTTTGTCATGTCTCAGGGACGCAAATTCCGCGAGCTGGTTGCCAGCGAACACCCCCTGCAAATTGCCGGTACCATCAATGCCTATATGGCGCTGATGGCCAAAGCGGCTGGTTTTAAAGCCCTTTACCTGTCTGGCGGCGGCGTAGCCAACGCCAGCTTTGGCCTGCCGGACTTGGCCATTACCACCCTTAACGACGTGGCCCAGGATGCCGAGCGCATTACCGGCGCCGTGGATCTGCCGCTGTTGGTGGATATCGATGTGGGTTGGGGCGGCGCTTTTAACATCGGCCGCACCATCAAGACCATGGAACGGGCCGGGGTGGCCGCCGTGCACATGGAAGATCAGGTAGCCCAAAAGCGCTGCGGCCACAGACCCAACAAGGAAGTGGTCTCCACCAGTGAAATGCAAGACCGCATCAAGGCCGCCGTTGATGCCCGCCAGGACAGCAACTTCGTCATAATGGCCCGCACCGACGCGCTGGCCGTAGAAGGCCTGGACGCCGCCGTCGAGCGCGCCGCCGCCTACGCCGAAGCCGGCGCCGACATGATCTTTGCCGAAGCCATGACCAACCTTAACCATTACGACCGCATCAAAGCCGCCTGCGGCGTGCCGGTGCTGGCCAACATGACCGAGTTCGGCCAAACCGAGCTTTACCACAAGGCCCAGTTGGCCGAGCACGGCGTTGACATGGTGCTCTATCCGCTGTCGGCGTTTCGCGCCGCCAATGCCGCCGCGGTCAAGGTCTTTGAAGCCATCCTTCGCGACGGCCACCAAAACGCCGTGGTAGACACCATGCAAACCCGCAGCGAGTTGTACGACTACCTCAATTACCACCAGTACGAGCAAAAGCTCGACGCCCTATTTGCCAAAGATAAATAAAAAGAGGAATGCAGCATGGTTGATAAAGCATTAGGGGGGGCTGGCCTGCGCGGCCAGGTCGCCGGACAAACCAGCATCTGTACCGTCGGCACCGCCGGTAACGGCCTGCATTATCGCGGCTATGACATTGAAACCCTGGCCGACAAAGCCTGCTTTGAAGAAGTGGCCTATCTGCTGCTGCGCGGTGAGCTGCCCAATGAAGCCGAGCTTGGCGCCTACAAGACCAAGCTCAAGGGTATGCGCAAGCTGCCAGCCACCCTTTGCGAGATGTTGGAGAAAATTCCCGCCGACGCTCACCCCATGGACGTGCTGCGCACCGGTTGTTCGGCCCTGGGTAACCTGGAGCAAGAAGGGGACTTTAGCGCGCAGATGGACGTATCCGACCGCCTGCTGGCAACCTTTCCCGGCATCATCAACTACTGGTACCGCTTTAGCCATGACGGCGTGCGCATCGACACCGACTCAGACTGCGACAGCATCGGCGGCCACTTCCTGGCGCTGCTGCACGGCAAGGCGCCGAGCGCCCTTTTCGAAAAAGTGATGAACGTGTCGCTCATCCTCTACGCCGAGCATGAGTTCAACGCCTCTACCTTTACCGCCAGGGTCTGCGCCTCCACCCTTTCTGATATGCATTCATGCGTGACCGCCGCCATCGGTTCACTCCGTGGCCCGCTGCACGGCGGCGCCAACGAGATGGCCATGGCCATGATTGAGCATTGGGCCAGCGAAGAAGAAGCGGTGTCGCGCCTTAATGCCATGCTGGAGCAAAAAGAGAAGATCATGGGCTTTGGCCATGCCATCTACCGCACCAAAGACCCACGCAACGCCGTTATCAAGTATTGGTCCAAGGCCCTGGCCCGGGACTTTGGGGACGACCGTCTATACCGGGTTTCCGAGGCCACCGAGCAATTTATGTGGGAGAAGAAGCAGCTGTTCCCCAATGCCGATTTCTTCCACGCCAGCGCTTATCACTACATGGGCATTCCCACCAAGCTCTTTACCCCGATTTTTGTCTGCTCAAGGGTATCGGGCTGGACCGCCCACGTGATGGAGCAGCGGGCCAATAACCGCATTATCCGGCCCTCGGCCGAATACACCGGGCCTGATATCAGGGAATTTGTGGCCCTGGAAAACCGCGCCTGATAAAGAAAAGTGGCCCTTCGGGGCCCTTTGCCGTTAGTGACAACACGAGTTGAAGGCATGAACAGCCAATTTCGAAAAGCCCTGCCGGGCACCTCGCTTGACTACTTTGATACCCGCGCCGCCGTCGACGCCCTGGTGCCGGGGGCCTATGCGCGCCTTTCCTATACCGCCCGTGTGCTGGCCGAAAACCTGGTGCGCCGAGCAGAGCCGGCGCGCCTTAACGATTACCTGGGCCAAATCATCCACGGCAAACGGGAGCTGGATTTTCCCTGGTTTCCGGCCCGGGTGGTGTGCCACGACATTCTCGGCCAGACCGCCCTGGTAGACCTTGCCGGCCTTCGCGACGCCATTGCCGAGCGCGGCGGCGACCCGGCCAAGGTCAACCCGGTGGTGCCTACCCAGCTGATTGTTGACCACTCCCTTGCCGTCGAGCACGCCGGTTTTGACAAAGACGCTTTTGATAAGAACCGCGCCATCGAAGACAGGCGCAATGAAGACCGCTTCCACTTTATCAACTGGACCAAGCTTGCCTTTAAAAACGTCGAGGTCATCCCCCCTGGCAACGGCATCATGCACCAAATCAACCTCGAGAAAATGTCGCCGGTGGTGCAGGTTAAAGACGGCGTTGCCTTCCCCGACACCCTGGTGGGCACCGACAGCCACACCCCCCACGTTGATGCTCTGGGAGTAATAGCCGTGGGGGTAGGGGGCCTTGAAGCCGAAAGCGTGATGCTGGGCCGCGCCTCCTGGCTGCGCCTGCCCGATATCGTCGGCGTTGAGCTGACCGGTAAGGCGGCGCCCGGCATTACCGCCACCGACATCGTGCTGGCCATCACCGAGTTTTTGCGTAGCGAAAAGGTGGTAGGCGCCTATCTTGAGTTCTTCGGCGAAGGCGCCCGCAGCCTGACCCTGGGCGACAGGGCCACCATCGCCAACATGACCCCGGAATACGGCGCCACCGCCGCCATGTTCCAAATTGACGAGCAGACCCTCGATTACCTGCGCCTGACCGGCCGCGAAGAAGCCCAGGTGCAACTGGTAGAGCAATACGCCAAAACTGCCGGGCTCTGGGCCGATGGCCTTCAGAGCGCCGAATATGAGCGCACCCTGCACTTTGATTTAAGCTCGGTGGTGCGCAATATCGCCGGGCCGTCGAGCCCCCACAAGCGAGTGCCGGTCAGCGAATTGACTAAACGGGGCATTGCCGGCGCCTGGCAACAACAGCCGGGGCTGATGCCCGACGGCGCCGTGATCATCGCCGCCATCACCAGCTGCACCAACACCTCCAATCCACGCAACGTCATCGCCGCCAGCCTCTTGGCCCGCAATGCGGTGCAAAAAGGCCTGGTGCGCCAGCCCTGGGTCAAAACCTCCCTGGCGCCAGGCTCCAAAGCGGTGGAGCTGTATCTTAAAGAAGCAGGATTGCTGGGGTATCTCGAGCAGCTCGGTTTTGGGGTAGTGGGCTTTGCCTGCACCACCTGTAACGGCATGAGCGGCGCCCTGGACCCGGTTATCCAGCAGGAGATCGTCGAGCGCGACCTCTACGCCACGGCGGTGCTCTCCGGTAACCGCAATTTTGACGGCCGCATTCATCCCTATGCCAAGCAGGCCTTTTTGGCCTCGCCGCCGCTGGTGGTGGCTTACGCCATTGCCGGTACCATCCGCTTTGATATTGAAAAAGACGCCTTAGGGGTGGACGCCGAGGGCCAAAACATTACCCTCAAGGACATCTGGCCCGATGACGGCGAAATAGACGCCATCATCAAGCAAAGTGTAAAGCCAGAGCAATTTAAGGCCGTGTACGAGCCCATGTTTAACGTGAAGGTGGACTACAGCCAACGTGTCAAGCCACTGTACGACTGGCGGCCGCAAAGCACCTATATTCGCCGTCCGCCTTACTGGGAAGGCGCCCTGGCCGGTGAACGCAGCCTCAAGGGCATGCGGCCGCTGGCGGTGCTGGGGGATAACATCACCACCGATCACCTGTCGCCCTCTAACGCTATCCTGGCCAGCAGCGCCGCCGGCGAGTACCTGGCCAAAATGGGCTTGGCCGAAGAGGACTTCAACTCCTACGCCACCCACCGAGGCGATCACCTCACCGCCCAGCGCGCCACCTTTGCCAATCCCAAGCTCATCAACGAGATGGCGGTAGTGGACGGCACCGTAAAACAAGGTTCCCTGGCGCGCCTGGAACCTGAAGGCCAGGTGATGCGGATGTGGGAGGCCATCGAGGCCTACATGGCCCGGCGCCAACCCCTTTGCATCATCGCTGGCGCCGATTACGGCCAAGGCTCAAGCCGCGACTGGGCAGCCAAAGGGGTGCGGTTGGCTGGGGTTGAGGCCATCGTGGCCGAAGGCTTTGAGCGCATTCACCGCACTAACCTGATTGGCATGGGGGTCTTGCCGCTGCAATTTACAGACGGCACCGACCGCCACAGCCTGGGCATCGATGGCACCGAGACTTTTGATGTTAAAGGCATTCCTGCCCCCGGCGCCGAGCTGACGTTGGTGGTGCACCGCCAAAACGGCGAGCGCCTCGAAGCGCCGGTAACCTGCCGCCTCGATACCCTCGAAGAGGAGTCTATTTACCAGGCGGGCGGGGTGCTGCAGCGCTTTGCCCAGGATTTTTTGGACGCCAATAACTGATCATCCCCTTAAGCCGCCAGGGAAGGCGGCTTTCCTTTTTTTACGGGGCTCTTTTTGCCGGGCAGCCGGTGTGGAGTGATGTAATGAGTAAACCGCAAATCAAAATTCTGGCTACCTACATGCGCGGCGGCACCTCCAAGGGGGTGTTTTTTCGCTTAAACGACTTGCCCCCTGCCGCCCGTGAGCCGGGCCCGGCCCGAGACAAGCTGCTGCTGCGGGTGCTGGGTAGCCCTGACCCTTACGGCAAACAGATTGATGGCCTGGGTAACGCCAGCTCCAGCACCTCTAAGGCGGTTATCCTCAGTAAAAGCCAAAGGCCGGGCCACCATGTGGATTACCTCTTTGGCCAGGTGGCTATCGACAAGCCCTTTGTGGATTGGAGCGGTAACTGCGGCAACCTCTCGGCAGCGGTGGGCGCCTTTGCCATTCACAGCGGTTTGGTGGACAGCGCCTTACTGCCACAAAACGGCCATGCCGACATTCATATCTGGCAGCAAAACATCGGCAAAACCATCATCGCCCGGGTACCCATCAGCGGGGGCCAAGTCCAGGAGACCGGCGATTTTGAGCTAGACGGTGTCACCTTCCCGGCCGCAGAGCTGCCGCTGACCTTTGTTGACCCGGCTGACGATGAAGGGGCGCTGTTTCCCACCGCAAACCTTGTTGACAAACTGGAGGTACCCGGCCTTGGCAGCCTTGACGCCACCCTGATTAACGCCGGCATTCCCACCATCTTTGTGCGCGCCGGTGACCTCGGCTACCGGGGCACCGAGCTGCAAGGGGATATCAATGGCGATAAAGCCGCTTTGGCCCGCCTAGAAGCGCTACGCACCGCCGGGGCCCTCAAGATGGGGCTTATCAAAACTCCACAAGAAGCGGCCACGCGCCAGCACACCCCGAAAGTCGCCTTTGTGGCGCCTCCCACTAGCTATAACGCGTCGAGCGGTAAAACCGTGGCCGGCGACAGCATTGCCCTTTGTGTCAGGGCCATGTCCATGGGCCAGCTGCACCACGCCATGATGGGCACTGCTGCTGTCGCCATAGCCACCGCGGCGGCTATTCCCGGCACCTTGGTGAGCGAAGCGGCCGGCGGCGCCGCTAATCGCCTTCGCTTTGGCCACCCCTCTGGCACCTTGCTGGTGGGCGCCAAGGCAGGGCAAGACGCCAGTGGCAACTGGCAGGTACAAGACGTGTCCATGAGCCGTAGCGCCCGCATCATCATGGAAGGCTGGGTGAGGGTGCCCGAGGAATGCTTTTAACCCGGCGTAAAGCGGGGCGTTCATCAGCCTCTCATAAAGCTTTGCAATACTGCCCCTGTCCTCTGAATTTCGGCGTGACCTGACCGAGGAAATGATTTACTGTTCATTCATACAGTAAATCAGGAGTCGTTATGGCCGTCGTTATTCAATACGTCGTAGTACGCAAGGGGATAGAGAAGATGACCTTTACCAGCAAACAGGAAGCAGATGCCTATGACAAGCTGCTCGACAGCGCCGATCTGTTGGCCGACCTGCTGGAAAAAGGCCCCGTGACCTTGAGTGAAGAGCACCGGGAGCAACTGGGGTTGTTCCTTGCTACCGAAAAGGATGCGCTGCTGGCGGCCCTTAAAGGCAAGCCGGCAGCAACCAAACCGAAAAAGGAGAGCCCATGAAAGTAGCAGCGTTGGCCATGGTGCTGGCGGCAGCCAGCCCACTGACCATGGCCATGGACCGTTACGTAGCGGTGCAGGGCGAGGCGAGCCGCGCCGTGGCGCCGGATGAAGTCAGCTTTACCGTGTCCTTTAGCAGCGAAGGCGAGCAGTCTGATGAGCTACTAAAAGACATCGAAGCCAAAGCCAAGCCGTTTTTGGCCGCCATTAAAAAGATCGGCGTAGCCGACAAAGACATTCAGGGCACCCGCTTTGACGTGTCCCCGCGCTATGTAGACGGCAAAGCCGCCGGCCTTCGCGCTCAGCAAAGCTACCGGGTAACGGTGCACGACTTTGACCTTTACCCCAAGGCGCTGAAAGTGGCGGTGGACGCCCACAGCGACGGTATCGGCCAGGTGCAGCTGGCTTATTCTGGGCAAGACAAGCTCTATCGTGAACTGCTGGCCCAAGCGGTAGTGGATGCCAAGAGTAAAGCGGCGCTGCTGGCCAATGCCGGTGGCACCAGCCTGGGTAAGATGGTGAGTGTGGACGAGCAGGGCGGTGGCCGGGCGCCGGTGGTGTACATGCGCGCCGCCGCGATGGAATCGGGCCCGATGCAAACCCCAGGCACCATTGATGTCAGCGCCAGCGTGTCAGCCCGATTTGCGATTAAAGACTGACCGCCCGGCTCTAAAATAGCGCCTTAGGCCCTGTCTGGCGCATCCTTAACTGGACAGGGCCAAGCTTCCTACGTTATACCGACAGTTCGAATTTAAGGCCCTAAGGGCAAAACCAAAAATCTATGAGCAATAAAGCCGCTTTTTATACCGAAATAACCCAGATGGCATTGGGTCTTATCGACGGTGAACCGGATCTTATCGCTAACCTGGCCAACATCAGCGCCTTGCTGAATGAACACCTTGATGACCTTAACTGGGTTGGCTTCTACCTGCTCCAGGGCGATACCCTGGTGCTGGGGCCGTTCCAGGGTAAGGCTGCCTGTGTGCGTATCGAGGTGGGTAAAGGGGTGTGCGGAACCGCCGTCGCCCAAAAGGCCACCCAGCGAGTGGACGATGTTCACGCCTTCCCTGGTCATATCGCCTGTGATGGCGCTTCCAACGCCGAGATAGTCGTGCCCCTGGTGGTCAACGGCGCCATTATCGGCGTGCTGGATATAGATTCCCCTTCATTCAGTCGCTTTGATGCCGATGACGAAGCCGGGCTTAATGCATTCGTCAAGGCGCTGGGCGATGCCCTCAGCAACACTGGTAAATAAGCTGCCTGACCTTTTAGAATAAGCCGCTGCGCAGGTTTTAAGGCCCTGCGTGTCTGGCAAAGGAATACTCATGGAACAAACTGAAAGTTCGTCAAAACTCCCCGATACCAAGGCAGTACTTGCCTTTCTGGCTGAGACGTTCCCGCAATGCTTTACCCTCAAGGGCGAAGCCAAACCGCTGAAAATCGGTATTTTTCAAGACTTGGCCGAGCGCCTAGATAGCGACGAGCGGGTCTCCAAGACCCAGCTGCGCATGGCGCTGCGCCACTACACCAACGCCTGGCGCTACCTGCGTAGCGTCAAAGCCGGTGTAGCGCGGGTGGATCTGGACGGCGCCGATAGCATCGCCGTTACCGACAGCGAAGCCGAGCACGCCCAAACCAGCCTGCATGAGTCCATGCGTAAGGCCGGTGTCGATCCGGACAAAAAGCCCCAGCGCAAACCCAATGATAAAAAGGCGCCGCGTAAACCGGCTGCTAGCGCCAAGCCCAAACCCCGCCAGGCACCGCGCCTGGACATCAACGCCCTGAAAGTGGGTGACGATGTGCGGGTGGTTGGGGGCCAGCGCCCTCTGCCTGGTACTGTGGTAGCCGTTGATAAGGATTCTGTGCAGGTTCAGCTGGTTACCGGCATGGTAATGCATGTAAAGGGCGAGCACTTGATCGCCGCCAAGGGAGAGTAACGGATGGTAAAGGTGATTCGACTGGCCGCGTTGACCGCGGCCATGGTGTCCACGTTCAGCTATGCGGTGGCACCCACCCTCGGTGAAGATGCGCTGCCCAAGTTGGCACCAGAAGCACAGCACGCGACAGAGACCAAGCGGATCACCACTTTGCTGCGCCGCTCCCACTACAAGCATTTCTCGCTGGACGACAAACTGTCCGGCGAGATCCTCGACCGCTACCTAAAAGATCTCGACTACAACCGCAGCATCTTTTTGCAAAGTGACATCGACGGTTTTAAAAAGCGGTACGCCACCCAAATCGATAACGACCTTATCGACGGTGACAACAGCTGGGCCTACGCCATCTACGACCTTGGCATGAAGCGCCGCTACCAGCGCTTTGCCTATGCCTTGTCGCTGCTGGATAACCCCATGGGCTTTGATACCGAAGACAAATATGTCTACGACCGTACCGAAGCCCCCTGGCCCAAGGACGAGGCCGAGCTTAACGAAATTTGGCGCGAGCGCGTCAAATACGACGAGCTCAACTTGAGCCTGACCGGCAAAAAATGGGACGAAATCAAAGACACCCTGACCAAGCGTTACAATAACGCCATCAAGCGTCTTAGCCAGTCCCAGAGCGAGGATGTCTACCAGTTGGCCATGAATGCCTTTGCCAACCAGGTAGAGCCCCACACCAGCTATATGTCTCCCCGTAGCGCCGAGCGTTTTGACGTGGAGATGAACCTGCAACTGGAAGGCATTGGCGCGGTATTGCAGTCCATCGACGACTACACCGTGATCGCCTCTTTGGTTAAAGGTGGCCCGGCCGATAAATCCGGCGAGCTTAAGCCCGAGGACAAAATCATTGCCGTAGGGCAGGGCAGCAAGGGCGAGATGACCGACGTGGTCGGCATGCGCCTTGACGACGTGGTCGAGCTTATCAAGGGCAAAAAAGGCTCCAAGGTGCGCCTGGAAGTGCTGCCTGGTGGCTCGGTCTCAGCCAAGCCCAAGACCGTTGTCATTGAGCGTGACAAGGTGCGCCTGGAAGACCGCGCCGCCAAGGGCGAGGTTTACACCATTCCCTACGGCGAATACAAAGGCCAGAAGGTGGGCGTGATTAACGTGCCGAGCTTCTATGTGGGCCTGTCTGCCGACGTGAAAAAAGAAATCGCCAAACTGAAGAAAGACAAGGTTGGCACCATTATCATGGACCTTCGCGGTAACGGCGGCGGCGCGTTGACCGAAGCCTCGGCCCTGACCGGCCTCTTTATCGACGAAGGCCCGGTGGTGCAGGTGCGTAGCGCCAATGGCCGGGTGGATGTGGAAGGCGATTCCGACGGCGAAGTGGCCTACAGCGGCCCGCTGACGGTGCTGATTGACCGTTACAGCGCCTCTGCGTCGGAGATTTTCTCGGCGGCGCTGCAAGACTACGGCCGCGCCCTTATCATCGGCCAGAACTCCTACGGTAAAGGCACAGTGCAGCAGCATCGTGGCCTTGGCCGCCTGTACGACATGTTTGACAACAAGCTGGGCTTTATCCAGTACACTATTGCCAAGTTCTACCGCATCAATGGCGGCAGCACCCAGCACAAAGGGGTGGAGCCGGATGTCCTGCTGCCCCCGGAAATCGACCCGGATAAAGTAGGCGAGAGCACCAACGACAACTCACTGCCCTGGGATCAGATCCCCCCGGCCGATTACCAGCCGCTGGCCATGGTCAGCCACACCGCCGAGCTGCAAAAACTGCACGACGCGCGCATGGCCAAAGATCCCCGCTACGCTTATATCCTTGATGACATTAAGGAATATAACGCCCACAAAGCGGACAAGACGGTGTCTTTGAATAAAGCCGACCGGGAAAAGGAACGTAAGGACGACGAAGCCAAACGCCTGGAGCGCATCAACTCCTGGGCCACCTTTGAAGGCAAGCCGACTTACAAGACCCTGGACGACGTGCCCAAGGACTTCGAGCTTCCCGATGTGGATCTGGCTGAAGCCGCCCGCATCACTCTCGACTACGTCAAAGTCGATGACTTAGCTAAAAAATGAGATAAGGCCCCGATTTTGGGGCCTTTTTTTTTCTGGCTGCTCTGTTAGGGTTTTAACGAACAATAACAACAAGGACGGCCAATGCAGCAAACCAACAGCAAAAAAGGCGGGACTACCCGCTGGTCGAACCGCTTCGCCTATATCCTCGCCGCCACCGGCGCCGCCGTGGGCCTTGGCAATATCTGGAAGTTTCCCTACATCACCGGTGAGAACGGCGGCGGCGCCTTTGTGCTGGTGTACCTCATTTGTATCCTGCTCATTGGCATACCGGTGATGATGGCGGAAGTGGCCATCGGCAAATACGGGCGCCGCACTCCCGGCAAATCCACCAGCGAAGTGGCCAAAGCCTCCGGCAAACCGGCCTTTTGGGGCTTTGTGGGCTGGATGGGGGTGATAAGCGGCTACCTTATCTTGTCCTTTTATGTGGTTATTACCGGCTGGGGCTTGGCTTATATCTTCAAAGCCGGGGCAGGGGACTTTGGCAATGGCGACCCGGCGGCGGTGCAGGCACTGTTCAAAGGGCTGACCTCTAACGGCTGGGCGCTGCTGGGCTGGACCAGCTTGGTGGTCCTTGGCACGGTGCTGGTGATAGGCAAAGGCGTTAAAGCCGGCCTGGAGCGAGCGGTATCGACCCTGATGCCCATTTTGTTTTTGCTGCTGCTGGTGCTGGCCGGTTACGCCGCCAGTGAAGGGGATTTTGCGGCGGCCCTGCACTTCATGTTTGACCCGGATTTTTCCAAACTCACCATCAACGGCGTGGTGGTGGCCCTGGGCCATTCCTTTTTCACTTTGAGTCTGGCCTCGGGGATCATGATCATGTACGGCGCCTACCTGCCAGAAGGGGTGTCCATCGCCAAAAGCTCACTGTGGATAGCCTTTTTCGACACCTTAGTTGCGCTCATCGCCGGCATGGCCATTTACCCCATCGTCTTTGCCCACCACCTGGCGCCGGGGGCCGGCCCGGGGCTTATCTTTCAGACCCTGCCCATCGCCTTTGGCCAGATGCCGGGCGGGCGCCTGGTGGGGGTGTTGTTTTTCATCATGCTGGTGTTTGCCGCCTTTACCTCGGCGCTGGCGCTGATTGAATCGTCGGTAGCCTGGCTAGTGGAAAAACGCGGCTTTAGCCGCTGGGGCGCCGCCATCACCGCCGGTTTGGGGATTTGGCTGCTGTCTCTTGGCACCATCGCCTCGGTGGCAGAGCTGCCCATCGCCCAGTTTGCCGGCACCGATTTCTTCTCCGCGCTTGATTACCTGACCGCCAATATCCTGCTGCCCATCGGCGGCCTGGCCATTGCCGTCTTTACCGGTTGGGTGGCCAATAAATCCTTGATAGCCGACATGATTGACGCCCCGGCGGTGTTCAAGAGCTGGTACCCGGTCATCAAATTCCTGGCGCCTGTCGCCATCTTGCTGGTGTTCCTGCAACTTGTTGGGATCATCAACCTGTAGTCAGGGCGGCCCCTGCCGCCTTTTATAAAGAGAGCCCGATGAAAGCCGAAATAAAAGCGCCTTCCTTGCTGGACGCCATCATCCCGGTGGTGGTCCTTATTGCCTTGCTGGCAGCGTCGGTGACGCTGTTCCATGACGATTCCTCCTACGGCCCCAACCAGATAGCGCTGCTGCTCTCTGCCATGGTGGCCGCCATCATTGCCCTTAAAAACGGCCACCAGTGGCACGACATTGAAAAGGGCATCATCAAGGGCATCAGTATTTCCCTGGGCGCCGTGCTCATCCTGCTGGCAGTGGGCGCTCTTATCGGCACCTGGCTGCTGGCCGGCACCGTGCCGAGTCTGATTTACTTTGGCCTGAAAATATTAAACCCGTCGATTTTCTATGCCGCCACCTGCCTTATCTGCGCTGTGGTGTCCCTGGCTATTGGCTCGAGCTGGACTACCGCCGCCACCATTGGCGTGGCGCTGATGGGGGTGGCCGGGGGCCTTGGCCTGTCGCCGGCCGCCACCGCCGGCGCCGTGGTCTCCGGCGCCTACTTTGGCGATAAAATCTCGCCGCTGTCTGAAACCACCAACCTGGCACCAGCGGTGGCTGGCTCGGATTTGTTCTCCCACATTCGCCATATGATGTGGACCACGGTGCCGTCTTTTGTACTGGCGCTCATTATCTTCATGCTGCTGGGCCTTGGCAGCCAAGGCGACGCCTCCAGCGAGCGCATCGATGCCATCCTTACCGGCCTTACTCAGAACTTTGATATCTCGGCTTGGCACCTGGTGCCGCTGGTGGCCTTGCTGGTGATGGCCATGCGCAAGATGCCCGCCTTCCCGGCGGTGTTCATTGGCGCGCTGCTGGGGGGCGTGTGGGCGCTGTTATTCCAGGGCGAGCTGGTGCATCGCCTAGGGGGCGAGGGGCTGGTGGCCAGCCTTAAGCTGGTGTGGACCACCCTTTTTAACGGTATCAGCATCGAAACCGGCAATGCCACCCTCGATAAGCTCCTCTCCGGCGGCGGCATGAGCTCCATGCTCAATACCGTTTGGCTTATCATGTGCGCCATGAGCTTTGGCGCGGTGATGGAGCGCACCGGGCTGCTGACCCGCCTTATTCGCGGCCTGCTAGGGGCGGCCAAAAGCGCCGGTAGCCTGATTGCCGCTACCATCGCCACCTGTATCGGCTGCAATATCCTCACCGCCGACCAATACATGGCTATCGTCATGCCCGGCAGAATGTTCAAGGAAGAGTACGAGCGGCGCGGCCTGGCGCCGGTTAACTTATCTCGCTCCCTCGAAGATGGCGGCACCATTACCTCGCCTCTGGTACCCTGGAATACCTGCGGCGCGTACATGCATTCTGTTCTGCATGTTTCCCCGGCGGACTATATCTTTTATGCTTTGTTCAATCTCATCAACCCGGTACTGGCGGTGATATACGCCTACCTGGGTGTCAAGATCCTCAGGCTCAGTCCCCCTGCCGCGGGACCTGCGCAGTAACCTGTTCCAAGCCCGGCATTGCCGGGCTTTCCTTTCAAAGGAGTAGGCATGGCCAACAAGCCGGTAAAACGATTGGCGGATTACAAAGCCCCCGCATTTCTCATCAGCGCTCTCGACCTCACCTTTGAGCTGCACGATACCCAAACCCGGGTCACCGCCGTCAGTACCTTGACCAAGAACGGCACCGACCCCTTGCTGCGCCTGGACGGCGAGCAGCTGGAGCTGGTGTCAGTAGAGCTGGACGGCAAAGCCGTTACCCCCCGTTTTGAAGAAGGCCAACTGGTGATTGAGGTGGCAAAAGACAGCGCCACCTTGAAAATCGTCACCCAGATTGACCCCACCGCCAATACCGCCCTTGAGGGGCTGTATCGCTCCGGCGGCGCTTTTTGTACCCAGTGCGAGGCCGAAGGCTTTCGCCGCATCACCTATTTTCTCGATCGCCCGGACGTGCTGGCCGTCTACACCACCAAGGTAATAGCCGATAAAGCGCAGTATCCGCAGCTCTTGTCCAACGGCAATCTGGTGGAGAGCGGCGAGCTCGAAGGTGGCCGCCACTTTGCCACCTGGCACGACCCGCACCCCAAGCCTTGTTATCTCTTTGCCCTGGTAGCCGGGGATTTTGACCTGTTGGAAGACAGCTTTACCACCGCCAGTGGCCGCGACGTGCTGCTGCAAATCTTCGTGGATAAGGGCAGGCGAGTGCAGGCCCGCCACGCCATGGAGGCGCTGAAATTCTCCATGAAGTGGGACGAAGACACCTACGGCCTCGAGTACGACCTCGACCGGTTCATGATTGTGGCGGTGGATTTCTTCAACATGGGCGCCATGGAAAACAAAGGCCTTAACATCTTCAACGCCAAGTACGTGCTGGCCGATGACGACACCGCCACCGATCAGGACTTTGACAACATCGCCGCCATCATCGCCCACGAGTACTTCCACAACTGGACCGGCAACCGGGTAACCTGCCGCGACTGGTTCCAGCTCAGCCTCAAAGAAGGCCTGACGGTATTTCGCGACCAGCAGTTCAGCAGCGACTGGGCCGGCTCCAGCGCCACCCGCATCAAGGAAGCCCAGGTGATCCGCACCTTGCAGTTTGCCGAAGACGCGGGCCCCATGAGCCACCCCATCCGCCCCTTAGAAGTGGCGGAGATGAACAACTTTTACACCGTGACCGTGTACAACAAGGGCGCCGAAGTTATCCGCATGCTAAATGGCCTCTTGGGTAAGGCGGGTTTTCGGGCTGGCATGGATCTCTACTTCAAGCGCCACGACGGCCAGGCGGTGACCTGCGACGACTTTGTGGACGCCATGGCCGACGCCAACGACGTGGATCTCAGCCGCTTCAAAGGCTGGTATCGCCAGTCTGGCACCCCGGTGCTGACGGTAAGAGAAATTTGGGAAAACGGCCACTACGGCCTCAAGCTCAGCCAGTTGACCCCGCCCACCAGCGATCAGGCCGAAAAAGGCCCGCTGCCGCTGCCTTTTGCCATCGAGCTCTTGGGCCACGGCAAGGACGTGTTGCAGCTGCAAGACGCCGAGCAGACCTTTGCCCTTGGTCAGTTTGATGAAAAGCCCATTCTCGCGCCCCTGTGCGGCTTCTCGGCGCCGGTAAAATTGGTGTTTGAGCAGTCCGACGACGAACTGGCGGCCCTGATGGAAAAGGCCAGCGACGGCTTTGTGCGGGTGGACGCCGCCGAGCGGCTGTTGCAGCGGCTGGTGGCTGCCTGGCTGCAAGGGCAAGAGCACCCGGCCCTGGAGCTGTGGCTGCGTTCCTTGCACGGCATTGCCACCCGGCCTTTGACCGACGCCTTCCTGGACGCCGAGCTCTTTAAGGTGCCGTCGGTGAACGCCATGCAAGGCTGGTTTGAGCAAATCGACTTGGACGGCCTGGTGGCAGCTCGCCAGCGCCTTCGCAGCCAAGTGCGCGAGCGGCTCTTTGCGGTGCTGCACGACCGTTACCAGATGGTCAAGGACGTCAAAGAGAAGGGCGCCCGCGCCCTTACCAACAGCCTGCTGACCTTGCTGGCCGAGCCCTTGGAGCAAGGGGTGTTTGACCGCTACCAGCAAGCCCGCAATATGACCGAGCGCCAAGGCGCCCTGGCCGCCGCGGTGGCAGGGGATCTGGCCAATAGCGACGCTCTTCTTGCCGATTTTGCCGAGCGTTTTGAGGATAACCCCCAGGTGATGGACAAGTGGCTGATGCTGCAAGGCCAGCGCAGCGGCGCCCTTAAACGCATGGGTAAAGTGATGGAGCACAGCGCCTTTAACTGGAACAATCCCAACCGCACCCGCGCCCTTATCGGCACCTTTATCGCCACCAACCCCGAGTGCCACACCGAGGCCGGTTACCAATGGCTTAGCGAGGTGCTGCCAAAGCTTGACGCCATCAACCCCCAGGCCACGGCCAGGATGGTGGGGCCCTTGCTGCAATGGCGCCGTTTTGACCAAAAACGTCGCCAGGGCCTGGAAGCGCTGCTCAAAGGCCTGCAAACCCCGCACACCTCGGCCGACCTTGGCGAGTTGCTGGGCAAAGCCCTTAAAGGCTAAGGATGCGTCAGTTCACCCTGACGGTGGATTTTGACTACGGTCCCTTGGAGGCCGCCTACCGGCGGCCCGATACCCGTATTCTGCTGCGCGCCGACGGCGGCCAATTGCTGTCGGTGCCGTTTCGCCACCTGCGCCCTTATGTCACCCTGGCTGGGCTGCACGGGCGCTTTGCCCTGGAGCTCGGGCCAAACAA
Source organism: Gallaecimonas pentaromativorans (assembly GCF_003751625.1). Lineage (NCBI taxonomy): Bacteria > Pseudomonadati > Pseudomonadota > Gammaproteobacteria > Enterobacterales > Gallaecimonadaceae > Gallaecimonas > Gallaecimonas pentaromativorans. The sequence goes on along the minus strand of NZ_RJUL01000004.1, from coordinate 188,289 downwards.
CGACGTAGTCCGTTTTTACGCCCTGCCTTAGCCTTTGATACCTTTTTGCCATTACCGCCGTTAATGGCACTTTGACGTGAGCGTAAACCTTCCCTGGCAAGGGCACGCCAGCCCTTGTTTTTACTGGCCTGGAAGTGAGGTCAAACCAGTGCTTTGGCAACCGGCATTTTTGCTGGACGCCCCTCGCAACCTGCTGTGGAAAGGCATAGAATTGTTCGTGCTTTCAAGCATTACCGCTTGGCGGTCGCTTGATACTAGGCAACCCAATTCCACTCACATCACGGGGTAAGCGGATTTTCCGCTTTGCAGTACCTAAGGGAAGAGAGTCACATGGCACTGATAGACGGTCATTCGTCCGTACTGCTTGATAACGTTTGCAAACTCATTGATTCCAAAGTTCCTTCCGATCGCGCCCCGCTCATCACCAGCTTTGTCCAGAAGATCTATGGCACCATGTCGGTGGACGACTTTTCCGGTCGTAACGATGCCGACCTCTATGGCGCCGCCTTAAGCCTCTGGAATGCCTTGAATAAGAAAAAGGTCGGTGAGAGCTATATCCGCGTCTTTAATCCGGAAGTGAGCCGTGACGGCTGGCAGTCGAGCCACACCATCATCGAAATCGTCCACGACGATATGCCGTTCCTGGTGGACTCCATTCGCATGGCCCTTAGCCGCCATGCCATTACCTCGCACCTGATGCTGCACATTCCGCTGGCCTTTGCCCGGGACAAGCACAGCCAGGTGACGGCGCTGCGCCGCTTGTCAGAGCAAAAGAAAAGCGACAAGGCCGAGACGGTGTTCCTCATCGAGGTGGACCGCCTGACCGAGCAGAAGGTGATAGACAACCTCACCGACGAGCTGCGGGTGGTGCTGGCCGATGTCACCCTGGCGGTGACCGATTGGCAACCCATGCAAGAGCGCATGGACGAGGTTATCGGCCGCATTGAAAACACCCAACTGCCGGTAGAACAAGAAGAAAGGGCAGAGGTGGACGCCTTCTTAAAGTGGGTGAACGACCACAACTTTACCCTGATGGGCTATCGCTATTACGCCATCGAGCCGGTCAAGGGCGACTATGAGCTGCGCCCGCAAATCGACTCCAGCCTCGGCCTGATGCGCGCGTCCAAAGAAGTGCACAAGCGCAGCCTCTCGGCCCTTGGCGAAAGCGCCTGGGAAGAAGCCTTAAGCCCACATCTGCTGGTGCTCACCAAAACCAACTCCAAATCCCGGGTGCATCGCCCCGCTTATATCGACTACATCGGTATCAAGCGCTTTGACGCTGACGGCAATGTGGTGGGCGAAGACCGCTTTATCGGCCTGTACGCCTCCAGCGTCTATAACAACTCGGCCATGCAAATTCCGATGATCCGCAAGAAATTGCAGCGGGTGCTGGAAAACTCCGGTTTTGCCACCGGCAGCCACGCCTACAAGGCGCTGATGAACATCCTGGAAACCTATCCGCGCGATGAGCTTATCCAGGCCAAGGAAGAAGAGCTGATGCAAGTCGGCCTTGGCGTGCTGCAGATGCAGGAGCGGGACCGTACCCGGCTCTTTATCCGCAAGGATGTCTTTGGCCGTTACTACTCCTGCATGGTGTATGTGACCAAAGAGCGGTACAACACCCAGCTGCGGATCGCCACCCAGCGCATCCTGGCCCAGGCCCTGGGCTCCTCAGAGGAAGTGGAATTTACCACTTATTTTTCCGAATCCGCCCTGTGCCGCACCCATTATCTGGTGCGGGTCAAGGACGCTGACAAAGATATCAACGTGAAAGAGATAGAAGCGAACCTCATCGAAGCGGCCCGCAGCTGGGAAGACAAGCTGGAAGCGGCCTTGTTGTCTATCCACGGCGAAGCCAACGGCAAAAAGCTGGCCCGTAAATACGTGCAGGCCTTCCCCCGTTCCTACAAGGAAGAAGTGCTGCCCAGCACCGCCGCCGTCGACATCGCCCAGCTCGAAGCCCTGAGCGAAGAGCACCAGCTTGGCATGCTGTTCTACCGCCCGCAGGAATTTCGTAACCCGCGCCTGGTGAAACTCAAGCTGTTCCATATGGACCAGCCGATTTACTTGTCCGACGTGATGCCGATGCTCGAAAACATGGGCCTTCGCATCATCGGCGAGCGCCCTTGCGAAGTGCGCACCAGTGACGGCAAGCCGTATTGGGTGCTGGATTTCTACATGGAGCTGACCGGCGCCAAGGAGCTGAACCTCGAAGAGAGCCAGCACCGTTTCCAAGACGCCTTTGCCAAGGTGTGGAGCGGCGACTTCGAAGACGACGGCTTTAACAAACTGGTTTTGGGCTCAGGCCTGACTGGCCGCGAAGTGGTTATCCTGCGCGCCTTTGCCAAGTACATGCGCCAGATTGGCTCTTCTTTCAGCCAGTCTTACATCGAAGAAACCCTGGTGCGTTACCCGCATCTGGCACAGATGCTGGTGCAGCTTTTTACCAAGCGTTTCGACCCCAAAAAGCCGGCGGCCGAAAAGACCCTGGAAAAACTGGTTGGCCAAATCAACGAGGAGCTGGATCAAGTCTCCAACCTCGATGACGACCGTATCATCCGCTCCTACGTGGAGCTTATCAGCGCCACATTGCGCACCAACTTCTTCCAAAAGAGCAAGGACGGCAACGAGAAGCCGTACATCTCCTTCAAGATGAAGCCGGACATGATCTCCGACATGCCGCTGCCGTTGCCGGCCTTTGAGATCTTCGTCTACAGCCCGCGGGTTGAAGGTGTGCATCTGCGTGGTGGCAAGGTGGCCCGTGGCGGCCTGCGTTGGTCTGACCGCCGCGAAGACTTCCGCACCGAGGTATTGGGCCTGGTAAAAGCCCAGCAGGTGAAGAACACCGTTATCGTCCCTGTGGGCGCCAAAGGCGGCTTTGTCTGTAAAAAGCTGCCCACCACCGGTGGCCGCGAAGCCTTCCTCAACGAAGGCAAAGAGTGCTACCGCACCTTTATCCGCGCGCTGTTGGACATCACCGACAACATTGTCGGCGGCGACATCGTGCCGCCGGTTGACGTGGTGCGCCACGACGAAGACGACCCTTATCTCGTGGTAGCGGCCGACAAAGGCACTGCCACTTTCTCCGACATTGCCAACGGCATTGCCGAAGAATACGGCCACTGGCTGGGTGACGCCTTTGCCTCTGGCGGCTCCGTGGGGTACGACCACAAGAAAATGGGTATCACTGCCCGTGGCGGCTGGGAGTCGGTCAAGCGCCACTTCCGGGAAATGGGTATCGACTGCCAAACCACCGACTTTACCGCTACCGGTATCGGTGACATGGCCGGCGATGTGTTTGGTAACGGCATGCTGCTGTCCAAGCACACCCGCCTGCTGGCCGCCTTTAACCACATGCACATCTTCATCGACCCGGAGCCGGATGCCGCTTTGAGCTTTGCCGAGCGCGAGCGCCTCTTTAACCTGCCCACCAGCACCTGGGACGATTACAACAAAGAGCTTATCTCTGAAGGCGGCGGTATCTTCAGCCGTAGCCTCAAGGCCATCAAACTCAGCCCGCAGATGAAGCGCATGCTCGACACCAAAAAAGTCAGCATGACCCCTAACGAGCTGATGAAAGCCATCTTGCAGATGGAAGTGGATCTGCTGTGGAACGGCGGTATCGGTACCTACGTGAAAGCGGCCAGCGAAAGCAGCGCCGAAGTGGGCGACCGTGCCAACGATGCCATCCGCATCAACGGTGGCGAGCTGCGTGCCAAGGTAGTAGGCGAGGGCGGTAACCTGGGCCTGACCCAGCGCGGCCGTATCGAATACGCCCTGGGCGGCGGGCGCATCAACACCGACTTTGTGGACAACGTCGGCGGCGTGGATTGTTCCGATAACGAAGTGAATATCAAAATCCTTCTGAACACCCTGGTGCAAAGCGGCGACATGACCCGCAAGCAGCGCGACAAGCTCTTGTACGACATGACCGACGACGTGGCCCGCATCGTGCTGGAAGACTGCTACGAGCAGACCCACTCCATCTCCATTACCGAGCTAAAAGGGGGCAGCGCCCTTAAAGAGCAAAGCCGCTTTATCCAAGAGCTGGAAAAAGCCGGCAAGCTGGACCGCGCCTTGGAGTTCCTGCCATCTGAAGACGAGCTGGCCGAGCGCGCCGCCCAAGGCAAAGGCCTGACCCGCCCCGAGCTGTCGGTACTGACCGCTTACAGCAAGATGGTCCTCAAAGAGATGTTTAACGTGGCGGAGATCACCGAAGATGCCTACCACTCCAAACTGCTCAAGGCCAACTTCCCGGCGCTGATCCAAGACCAGTTCAGTGATGCCATGGCTAACCACCCGCTGCGCGGCGAAATCATCGCTACCCAGCTTGCCAACCGCATCACCAACGACATGGGCCTGAACTTCGTGCACCGCATGATGGACGAAACCGGCGGCACCGCCGTGGACATCGCCCACAGCTACGCCATGGCCGCGGCCATTTTCGACCTGCGCCGCCTCTGGGCTGAAGTAACCGCTCTGGATAACGTCATCGCCAGCGATGTGCAGTCCGGCTTGCTGTTCGAGCTGCGCCGCACCATTCGCCGCGCTACCCGCTGGTTCCTGCGCCATCGCAACAAGTCCATGACCATCGAAGAGGGGGTTGCCTTCTACAAGGACGGCGTTGAGAAAATCAAAGCCAACTTGCTGGGTTACATGGTGGAAGACGAAGCCGAGGGCATTCGCGCCGAGGCAGAGCAACTGGTAGAAGCCGGTGTGCCCAAGTCTCTTGCCTATGAAATCGAGCAGCTTTCCAGCCTGTTCTGCGTGATGGATATTGCCGAAGTGGCCCAGCAGCAGCAGTTGCCCCAGACCCTGGTGGCCAACAGTTACTACAAACTGGGCGCGCAACTGGGCCTGCACTGGTTCCTCGAGCAGATCATCGGCCAGCCGGTTACCAACCACTGGCAAGCCCTGGCCCGCGCCTCCTACCGCGAAGAGCTGGACTGGCACCAGCGCCAGCTGACCGCCGCCGTGCTGCAAAGCTGCACCGACGACAGCTGCCCGGTGGAAGATGTGGTGGAGCAGTGGATTGAGGGGCATGAAGCCATCCTGACCCGCTGGAACCAGATGCTGTCTGAGTTCCGCACCAGCCAAACCCACGAGTTCGCCAAGTTCTCGGTGGCGCTGCGTGAGCTGGGCATCCTTATTCACCACTGCCAGCCGGCCACAGCCGCCTGATTTTGTGGGTATAATGCAAAACCTCGGCCTGGTGCCGAGGTTTTTTTTGGAGGTGACATGTATTCCTTGCTTAAGCCCTTGTTGTTTCGGATGGACCCGGAGCGTTCCCACGATCTGACCCTTGGCCAGTTGGCCTGGCTGGGTAAAAGTCCCCTCAAAGGGCTCATTGCGCAATCGGTTGCGGATAAACCGGTTGAACGGATGGGGCTGACCTTTAAAAACCCGCTGGGTTTGGCGGCGGGCCTGGATAAAAACGGCGCCTGCATCGACGCCTTTGCCGCTATGGGCTTTGGCTTTATCGAAGTGGGTACCGTCACCCCGCGCCCCCAGGCCGGCAACCCCAAACCCCGTTTGTTCCGCCTACCGAAAGCCAATGCCATCATCAACCGCATGGGCTTTAACAACCTCGGCGTCGATAACCTAGTCAACAACGTCAAAGCCGCCAACTACCGGGGCATTCTCGGCATCAACATCGGCAAGAACAAAGACACGCCGGTTGAAAAGGGCACCGAGGACTACCTAATCTGCCTGGACAAAGTCTATGGCCACGCCTCCTATGTGACGGTAAACATCTCCTCTCCCAACACCCCCGGGCTTCGCAGCATGCAATACGGCGAAGCCTTCGACGAGCTGCTGTCTTCGGTCAAGGCCCGCCAACTGGCGCTTGCCGACCAGCACGGCCGCTACGTACCGGTGGTGGTGAAAATCGCCCCCGACATGAACGATGAAGAGCTGCAGTCGGTGGCCGATTGCCTGCGCCGCCACCATATGGACGGGGTGATTGCCACCAACACCACCCTGGCCCGCACCGGTGTCGAGCACCTTAAACACGGCAGCGAAGCCGGTGGCCTTTCCGGCCGGCCGGTGCGCGCGCTCAGCACCCAAACCGTAACAAAACTCAAGGGCATGCTGGCCGGCGAGCTGCCCATTGTCGGGGTGGGCGGTATAGATTCTGCGCAAAGTGCGCAGGAAAAACTCAATGCCGGGGCCGATCTGTTGCAGATCTATACCGGTTTTATTTATCAAGGGCCCGCGCTGGTAAAGGCGATCGTGGACGGGATCGAATGATCGCGCCGCGATCCTGAACGATTTTCAAAAAACCTTTAATTTTCAGGATCATGCTGTATAATTTTTAACATCTTATCAGGGAGATGCAGCATGATTCTGGAACCGGCCCACACTTGGGCCTGGCAATTTGACCAAGACCATAACCGACTGAGCATCGAGCTTGGTGGCGGCCTTGTGTTCATGACGCCATACGGCTCCAAGTGGCTCATCCCCGATGCCTGCCTCGGCGGCGCTTTTGACGTTGACGATGCCCATTATTATGCGGCCGTTATCAACGCCCTGGCGCCCTGCGATACGCTGTCAGACCCGGAGCGGGTGCAAGCGGCGCTGAACGCCTGTGCCATTCGCCGCTTTGCCAAGCCCTCCATGCCCAAAAGCTGGTTTTTTGCCGAAAACCCCCAAGGGGTAGAGGCGGCGACAAGCCCGGCGCTGGTATCGCTGCAAACCGCCTTTGGTCGGGGCCAATGCCTGGCCATCGAGAGCTTCGAGTCCAACTCGACCCTGTGCATGCTGCTGGACGGCCCGCTGGGTTTGTCGGACAGCCAAACCCTCGGTTGCTTCCAGGTGGTGAAGGTGATGAACAATCGCCTCTGGCCGTCCCAGTGGCAACGTCAAGGCGATAACCTGCGCCGGGTCAGCTAACCCGGCGAGTGCCTTTTGCCACTGCTAGGCTAAGCGGTGGCAGGGAGGCCAAGCACTGTTTTCCTGCCAGTTCGGCCACTTAGGCCAATCGACGCACTGTCAGGAGGACACATGGCATCGCCCAAACGCCCCAATATCCTGGTCATCATGACCGATGAAGAACGCTTCCCGCCCCCTTACGAAAATGCCGACGCCAAAGCGTGGCGCCTGGCCCATTGCCCCGGCCGGGAGGCCATTGCCAAAAACAGTATCCGCTTTCAAAACCATTACACCGGCGCCACCGCTTGCTCGCCGGCCAGGGCCACGATTTTTACCGGCCAATATCCGTCCCTGCATGGGGTTAGCCAGACACCGGGCATGGGCAAATCCTCGTTCGATCCGGCCATGTTCTGGCTGGACGCCGACACCCTGCCCACCATGGGCCACTGGTTTGCGGCCCTTGGCTATCAAACCTACTACCGGGGTAAATGGCATCTGTCGGACGAAGACTTACTGGTGCCGGGTACCCGCACCGCGTTATTGACCACCGAGACCGACGGCAGTCCCATTCCCGACAAAATCGGTAACTACAAGGTCGCTAACCGGCTACAGCCCTATGGCTGGCACGGCTGGATAGGCCCCGAGCCTCACGGCTCCTTGCAAGCCAACGACGGCACCAACCGTGACCCAGGCTTTGCCGAGCAGGTTTGCCGCACCCTCGAAGAGCTAGATGCCAAGGCAAGGGCAGGGGATGACCAACCCTTTGTGTTGGTTTCAAGCTTTGTGAACCCCCATGACATCGTCTTTTTCGATGTGCAATGGTTCGAGCATTTCCAAGAGCAGGTCAAAGCCGGCCACCTGCCGCAAATCGACCCGGCCCCCACTGCCGATGAAGACTTGGCCAGCAAGCCCAGCTGCCAGGCCGATTACGCCAGCCAATACCCGCTCTTTTACCTGCCGCAGCCCGATATCGCCCGTTACCGCCAGTTTTATTACTGGTTGATTGCCGAAGTAGACCGCCATATCCACAAGGTCTACCAAACACTTCAGCAGTGCAGCTTTTTTGAAGACACCATAGTGGTGTTCACCTCGGACCACGGCGAAATGCTGGGCGCCCATGGCGGCTTGCACCAAAAGTGGTACAACGCCTATGAAGAGACGGTGCATGTGCCCTTTTATCTGTCATACCCGGCCGAGCTCAAGCCGGGAGAGCACAAAGGGCTCACCAGCCACCTGGATTTACTGCCCACCTTATTGGGCTTGGCTGGCGCCGATAGCAGCAAGCAGCAGGCCATGGCTGAGCACTTTAGCCGCCGATATACCGAAGCGGCGCCCCTGGTGGGCGAAGACTTGGCCAGTTGGCTCAGGGACAACAACGACGGCACGCCTCGCACCCTCTATTTCATGTCTGATGACACCGTAGAAACCGGCGCCGATATGCGCGGCGCCCACAGCGATAAGCCCTACAAGCCCGTTACCCAGCCCAAACACCTGGAGACCATCATCACTAGCGCGCTCGAAGGCGGGCGCTGGAAGTTCTCCCGCTACTTTGACAACCCCCGCTTCAGCCAAGGTCCGGGCAATGCTGACAGCCTGCCGGTGCCGACCGGCGTCAAGGCTCAGTTCGAATGCTACAACCTCGATGCCGACCCACTGGAGCAAACCAACCTGATGGCCCCGGGCAATCGCCAGCAATTGCCCGAGCCGATTTTTGAAGCCCTTTGCCAGTTGTTGGCCGAGCAAAGGGCCAGCAAAAGACGGCTGCCCCGCAACCTCAACCAGGACCCTGAGGCGCTTTTGGCCTGATGATAAAAAAGTGGCGCCCCGGTGGCGCCGCTTTTTTGCCAGAGCGTGGCGTAAAGCCTTGTTGCAGGCTTTGAGCTAAGGGGGGCCAAGGCGCTATAATCGCGGGCTAACTTGGTCAGGATCTTCCCATGTCTCAACTCTTTATTACCTGTGCCCCCGCCATGGAAGCTTTGCTGGTGGACGAACTGGCGTTGCTGGATATCGCCGCCAAACCCGGCCACGGCGGGGTCAAGGCCGATGCCACCCTGGAAAACGCCTATCGCATCTGCCTGTGGTCGCGCCTGGCGAGCCGGGTACTGTGGCCCCTGACCGAAGGTGAAGCCGAAACCGCTGACGACATCTACGCCCTGGCGGCCAAGGTGCTGTGGCCCTCGCATTTTTCGGTGGCCAACAAGTTTGCGGTGGACTTTACCGGTTCTAATCGCGAGATCCGCCATACCCAATTTGGCGCCATGAAAATCAAAGACGCCATCGTCGATGTGTTTCGCGAAGAGCGCGGCCAGCGCCCTCAGGTGGATGTGAAGGACCCGGATATCCGCGTCCATGCCCACTTGGGTAAAAAAGGCCTGGCCATTTATCTTGATCTAGTAGGTAAACCGCTGCACCAGCGGGGCTATCGCACCCAGGCCGGCGACGCGCCGCTCAAAGAATCCCTGGCCGCCGCTATTTTGTACAAGCTCGGCTGGCACAAAGATCCCAGCCTCGACTTTCTGGTCGACCCCATGTGCGGCTCCGGTACCCTGGTGATTGAAGCGGCCCTTATTCGCGGTAAACGTGCCCCTGGCCTCAAGCGCGCCTTTGCCTTTGAAAACTGGGCGCTGCATAGCGCCGAGATTTGGAACACAGAAGTTAAAGCCGCCATCGATGCTGCCCAGCCCATTGAAGCTAAGTTCTTTGGTTTTGACAGCGACAAACGGGTTGTAGAGAAGGCCCGCAACAACGCCAAGGCCGCCGGCGTTGGCCGCGCTTTGACCTTCGAAACCCAGCCACTCAAAGATTTGGATGACAAACCCGGCGAGCGGGGTCTGCTGCTGTGTAACCCTCCCTATGGCGAGCGCTTGGGGGACATGGCCGAAGTACTGTACCTTTACAGAGAGCTTGGCGTTAAAGCTCGCCAATTTATGGGTTGGCGCCTGGGGGTTTACACCGGAAGCCCGGAAAGCCTGCGCCAGTTAAAACTCCTAAAATCCAACCAGTGGCAACTCAACAACGGCGCCATTGAAGCGGTACTGGCCAGCTACGAGCTGGACGAGCGCCAGGGCCAACCGCGGGTAGAAAGCAGCGAAGTGGCCCAATCGGCCCTGAGCGGCCCGGTGGAGGCTTATGCCAACCGCCTGAAAAAGAACATCAAAGCCCTGGAGAAATGGGCCAAGCGCGAAGGCATCGAAGCCTACCGCCTTTATGATGCCGACTTGCCCGACTACAACGCCGCCGTTGACCGCTATGGCGATCGCATCGTTATCCAAGAATACGCGCCGCCCAAAACCATCGAGCCGGAAAAGGCGGCCCGTCGCCTGCAAGACTTGATTGTGGCCACCGTGGCGGTAACCGGGGTGCAGTCCGATAAAATCGCCGTGAAAACCCGGGCCCGCCAAAGCGGCAGCAATCAATATGAGAAGCTGGAAAGCCGCCACCAGTACTTTTGGGTGGAAGAATACGGCGTGCGCTGCCGGGTTAACCTTTTTGATTACCTCGATTCCGGCCTGTTCCTTGACCACCGCCTGACCCGCAAATGGGTAGGGGAGATGGCCAAGGGCAAGCGTTTTTTGAACCTCTTTTGCTACACCGGCACCGCCACCTTGCATGCCGCCAAGGGCGGCGCCATGACCACCACCTCGGTGGATATGTCCCGCACCTATCTGGACTGGGCAGAAGAGAACCTGCGCGGCAACGGTATCAAGGGCCGCGATCACCAGTTGGTGCAGGCCAACGTGCTGGATTGGCTACATCGCTGCCAGGACAAATTCGACCTGGTGTTTGTCGACCCGCCGACCTTCTCCAACTCCAAGCGGATGGAAGCAAGCTTTGACGTGCAGCGCGACCATATCGAGCTTTTGGACGAGATAAGCTACGTGCTGAGCCCCGGCGCTAGCGTGGTGTTTTCCAACAACAAGCGCCACTTCAAGCTCGACCGTGACGCCGTGGAAGCCCTGGGTTACCAGATTGAAGATGTCTCCAAGGCCACCTTGCCGGAAGACTACAAGCGCAATCCGCACATCCACGTGTGCTTTAAGCTGGTGTTTTCCCCCAGAGATTGACACTCTAGCCCTTAATCCCAAGGGCAGCTCCGGCTGCCCTTTAAACCGGAATAACAGAAGCCTTCTACCATGGCCGCAGTCCTGACCCTTACCAACGCTTACCTGTCCTTTTCTGATGCGCCCTTACTGGCCAACACCGGCTTTAGCCTGCAAGAAGGCGAGCGCCTGTGCCTGGTGGGCCGCAACGGCACCGGCAAATCGACCCTGATGAAAATCATCAGCGGCGATATGACCCTCGATGACGGCACCTTGCAGTTCCACCATGACGGTGGCGTGGCGCGGTTGTCTCAAGATCCACCGCCGCGCGACGACATCACCAGTTATGCCTTTGTGGCCCAAGGCCTGGCCGAAGTCGGGGAACTGGTGCTGGCTTACCATGAACTCTCGGCAAGCCTTACCGAGCACAGCGACGAGAAGACCCTCAACAAGCTGGCATCCTTGCAAAGCCAACTGGATGCCTGCGACGGCTGGCAACTGGACAGCCAGATTCAGCGCGCCCTGCAACTGGCGGGGCTTAGCGGCGAAGAGAAGCTCAATGCTTTATCAGGCGGTTGGCTGCGCCGAGTCTCCCTGGCCCAAGCCCTGGCTGGCGACCCGGCAGTGTTACTACTGGACGAACCCACCAACCACCTGGATATCGAGTCTATCCAGTGGCTGGAGCAATTTTGTAAGTCCTACAACGGCGCCATTTTGTTTATCAGCCACGACCGGCAGTTTATCCGCCAGGTGGCCACCGGCATTTTGGACTTGGACCGTGGCCAGTTGACCCGCTATGACCTGGGTTACGATGCTTACCTTGATGCCAAAGCCGAAGACTTGCGGGTGGAAGCCGAGCAAAACGCGCTGTTTGATAAGAAGCTGGCCCAGGAAGAAGTCTGGATCCGCCAGGGCGTCAAGGCTCGCCGCACCCGCAACGAAGGGCGGGTGAGGGCGCTTAAGGCGCTTCGCCAAACCCACTCCGAACGCCGCAATGTCATTGGCAAAGTGCGGGGTCAGGTGGAAGAAGCGGACCGCTCAGGAAAGCTGGTGTTTGATGTCGAAGACATGAGCTACAGCTATCAAGGCAAACCCATAGTTAAGCACCTGGATTTGGTGGTGCAGCGCGGCGACCGCCTGGCGCTGGTTGGCCCTAACGGCTGCGGTAAAACCACCCTTATCAAACTGCTGACCGGCCAACTGGCCCCCGACAGCGGTACGGTACGCCAGGGCACCAACCTGGAAATCGCCTATTTTGACCAACACCGCGCCGTGCTCAACCCTGAGCTTTCTGCCGCTGAGCAGGTGGCAGACGGCAAGCAGGAAGTGACCCTTGGCAGTAAAAGTCGCCACGTATTGGGTTACCTGCAAGACTTTTTGTTTACCCCGGCAAGGGCCAGGGTGCCGGTTAAGGCGCTCTCCGGTGGTGAGCGCAACCGCCTGCTGCTGGCCAAGCTCTTTGCCCGGCCGTCAAACCTTCTTATCCTTGACGAACCGACCAACGATCTGGATATTGAAACCCTTGAATTACTTGAAGAAATGCTTGCCGAATATCAAGGCACGCTGCTGCTGGTCAGCCACGACCGGGCCTTTATCGACCAAAGCGTAACCAGCGTGCTGTGGTTTGCCGGTAACGGCAATCTTGAGGTGCACGCCGGCGGCTACGTCGATGCCGCCGCGGCGCGCACCAGAATGCAGGCTGTAGTAAATGAGGCAAAAACCGTCAAAGCTGACGCTAAGCCGAAAAAAGACACCGAAAAACCGCTCAACAATGCCAAAATGTCGTACAAAGACAAGCGCGAGCTGGAAAGTCTGCCGGGTCTGATTGAACAACTCGAGACCCAGATGGTCGAAGTGCAGAATCAAATCAACGAGGCGGACTTTTTTACACGCCCCGTCAGCGAAACCCAGCCAATGCTGGACAAGCTGGCCGAACTGGAGCAAGCCCTGGAAGAGGCCTTTGCCCGGTGGGAAGCATTGGACGCCCAACAATAAGCTGTGTGCAGGAATACCGAATTCATGAAAAAAAGTCTCTTTACCCTCTCAATGGTGGCATTGGCCACCAACCAGGCCATTGCCGCCATTCCCACCAGTTACAAGCTGGTGCCGGTGGATACGCAGGTTAGTGAACCTTACCAATTGACCGCTCTCGGCTTAACCAATGATGGGACCATAACAGGTGTCTTAACATCACGCCTAAAGGAAACTGACTCAGTTAATGAGATTTACTCCGACTTATTCGGGGTCTTTGATGATGAAACTGTAACTGCATTGGTTGAAGACACACTTGATGCAACGTCAGGGAGCTTTCGCACCTTATCAACCAGTAATGGCTTTATCGCTTCTCCAGCGGTTTCCTTGTTGAATGGGCTTAGTAGTGCTGATGACCAACTCACTGTAAGTACATTCGTCACCGGCGGGATAGATGATAGTTTTTATGGTTACAACTCGGGTCCTTGGAGTTTAACCACTTATACAGACAGTAATGGCGACAACCAGTCTGCCTACCAGCGAGACTTTGACAATCGTGCTTTTGTCGAAAATAAAGATGGAACCGCTTATCCACTCTATCCACTCTTTACCTACCCCGAAATTAGCCGAGGCGATACAGTTGTCATTACCGCAGAGGAAAAGTTAGGGGGAGTATCCTTTGCCGAGGGTGCCTCCAGCAGTTATATCGTTGGTTATAGTTCCTCCAAGTTCTCTACTGGCAGCAGTACGGCCTTGGATAACTGCAGTGAAAGCGATGAGGTCCTGCCGATCCTTGTGTGCATGAGAAATAGTGGCTATCAATATAGGGCGACAGTATGGCCACTAACTAATGGTATGCCAGGAGACCCGATATCCTTGGGAATTTTAGGTGAACGAACCGGCGATGACGATAATCCGGCGGTATATAACTCCTACGGTTATGCCATCAATGACAATGGCATCGTGGCCGGTCAGTCCACCTATTTAGACGGTGACATCAACCGCCAAGTGGCAACCATTTTTGATGTCAGTACCGGTAAGCCCATCAAAGCTATTACCAAAACAAACAGCGACATCAGCTCTTCCATTGCCTACGGTATCAACAATAACAATCTGGTGGTCGGTCAAACCAGCTATCCTGCCAGCTACAGTACCTATCGCTTCTTTGTCTATAACTACAACACCGACACCATTAGCTACCCTTCAACCTTCTATGGCAGTGCAAATTCTATCGCATATAGTGTGAATAACAGCGACTTGGTGGTCGGTGCCGCCGATTATGAGCAACTTCCCCCTTCAAGTGCTCGCCGTCAGCATGCTTTTGTTTATGATGCTGACAACGACATTTTTGCCGATATCAATACACGTCTGGAGTTTGACAGTAGCACCTTAACCCAGGTTTATAACGGTGATACCTGTGCCGCACGAGAAGACTGGGTGCTGGAAGGTGCGCAAAAAATCAACGATTCAGGCCAGATTGCCGCCACAGCCGTCACCACATTACGTGATAGTTCCGGTAATCAAGTATTGGATGATGACGGTAATGTCCAATATGTACTGCGCCCGGTACTGCTGGAACCATCAGATGAAACGGCGACAAGCTGTACAACCGAAGCCGATGAAAACTACAGTCGTTCCGGCGGCGGTAGCTTTGGCATCTTCGGCCTTGGGGTCCTGGGGTTGCTGGGGCTACGCCGACGCAAACACTAAAGACGATGAAAAACCGCTCTCTGAGCGGTTTTTTTTGTCATAAAAAATTAAAAGGGAAGTCAAGTGCTTGGGTGATGTCAAGTGCTATGCTCTCAGATCCCGATTTGATCATCCCCGCCGTTTTCTCTAATTAGTTAAAGGTACAGCATCATCGGCTGTGCGTTTCCGTACCTTCAGCTTCATTAGGAAGAGGATGTAAAGGATGAGAAGACAAAAACGTGACCGTCTTGAAAGGGCTCAATCTCGCGGCTATCAGGCCGGGATCGGTGGTAAGCCAAGAGAAGCTTGCCCTTACCAGAATGTGGATGCTCGAAGTCACTGGTATTCAGGATGGCGCACAGCCGTCGAAGACAGGGTCATCAATGGTGTAGATCTGAAATAGCGCAAATCGATGGCAAGAAAAGCCCCGCAATCGCGGGGCTCTTTTGTTTTAGAAGCTGGAGGTGTCTTTAAACAGGCCCACTTTCAGATCTTTAGCGGTGTAGATCACCCGGCCGTCCACTTCCACTTCGCCATCGGCAATGCCCATCACCAAGGTGCGGTTGATAAGGCGTTTGATGTTGATGCGGTAAGTGACTTTCTTGGCGGTAGGCAGGATCTGGCCGGTGAATTTCACTTCACCTACGCCCAGGGCCCGGCCTTTACCGGGGCCGCCTTGCCAACCGAGGAAAAAGCCTACCAGTTGCCACATGGCGTCAAGGCCAAGGCAGCCCGGCATCACAGGGTCACCCGGAAAATGGCATTGGAAGAACCACAGATCAGGGTTGATATCCAGCTCGGCAATCACTTGGCCTTTACCGAATTCGCCGCCTTCAAGGTGAATATGGCTCACTCTGTCCATCATCAGCATGTTGGGTGCAGGCAGCTGGCTGTTACCGGGACCAAAGAGTTCGCCCCTGGAGCAGGCCAGCAACTCTTCACGACTGAAACTGTGTTTGTCTGTCAGCACAAAGATATCCTTTAATTCACGAACGGGCGAAAGATTAGCGAACAACTGTACGCCAAACAACGCAGACCAGCCAACAGATTCAGTGCCTACCGAGCCCCAGCCAGCTCAAAAAGCGTTTACCGACCGTAGATATAGGCTCTTCCAGCTCCATCAGTGCTGCTTGGCGAAGATGAATACGGCCGTACACCGAGTCTTTAGGATACTGGCCTTCATCGTCCATCTGGCCTGCATCGGTTTCCATCATCAAGGCGATGGCTTCATCGACATGGCTGACGCACCAGAGGTGAAACTCACCCTTAGCCACCGCCTGGCAGACCTCGTCGTTGAGGTTTAATTGCTCAAGGTTGGCCTTGGGCAAAATCACCCCTTGGCTGCCGGTTAGGCCGCGGCTTTGGCAAACGTCAAAGAAGCCTTCCACCTTGGCATTGACGCCGCCTATGGCCTGCACGTTACCGAACTGGTCGATGGCG
The DNA here is from genome assembly GCF_003751625.1 of Gallaecimonas pentaromativorans. Lineage (NCBI taxonomy): Bacteria > Pseudomonadati > Pseudomonadota > Gammaproteobacteria > Enterobacterales > Gallaecimonadaceae > Gallaecimonas > Gallaecimonas pentaromativorans. The sequence goes on along the minus strand of NZ_RJUL01000004.1, from coordinate 172,279 downwards.
CCGGTAATGGCAATGTCCTGGCGCACCGGCACTTCCGCCAGCGCCGACAGCAAACAGACCAATTCGCCGGCACTGGCCGAGTCGCCGTCTACCTCGTGGTAGGACTGCTCAAACACCAAAGAGGCAGACAGATGCAGCGGGCTTTCCTGAGCAAAACGGGCAGCCAGGAAGGCGGTTAAAATCATGACCCCTTTGGCGTGAATATTCCCCGCCAGCTCGGCTTTACGTTCAATGTCGATGATGTCGCCATCACCGTAATGCACTGTAGCAGTGATCCGTGACGGTTCTCCGAACTCCACGCTGCCCATGTCCAGCACCGTCAAACCGTTCACCTGGCCGATGCAACGCCCCTGGGTGTCGATAAGAATTTGCCCCTTGGCCATGGCGTCGCGGCTCATGTTTTTAGACAGCGACTGGGCGTTATCCCGGGCCTTGATGGCCGCTTCAATATCTTGCGCTTCAATCATCTCGCCTTTGGCAAAGAAGTTGGCGCGACTGAGCAGCTCGTTATAGCGGTGATGGCAAAGGGCAATACGGTGCTGATCTTCAAAGAGGCGGCAGCCGTGGGCAATAAGGGCCTGCAAAGCACCAGGGGAGGGGAGTTTTAGCCCTTTTTTCTGGGCCTCAAAGCCCAGGTGCGCCGCCAGTTCGCTGGCAAGGCTCGATGCCACAAAAGGCTGCCATTCCACAAAGTAGGGAAAGAGTGGCGCCAGGTCTCTGTCGAGGCTCAACAGATCCAGGTGATCACCCCGGTCGCCGAACAGTACCAGTTTGACATCCAGCGGCATCGGGTCTGGCATAAAGAGCGGATTACCCTGGAGCTGGCCGCGATACTGGCTCCAATGAATTCGCTGGGAAAAAAGCGCTTCTTTAAGGCGGGTCCAAAGCTCTGGCTGCTCAACCAGCTCTGTGGCTGAAACCAAAAGGTAACCGCCGTTGGCTTTATGCAAATCGCCCGGGCGCAGCAGGTGCTGGTTAACCAGTACCGTACCGTCTTGTGTCTCGAAGGTGATCTCGCCAAAAAGCCCCACTTCGGACAGGTCCCGGTTGTGGACGATAGGCACTTCATCGGGCTTTTGATTGACAAGCAAATTGAGCAGCACCGGGTGGGCGAAGCCTTCGCCTTTGGCAACCTGGGCCAGCAAGGTGGGCAGGTAGGCGCCAAGCCTTCGCTCCTGGGGCTGGCTCTGGATAATGGCAGCCAGCAGGGCCTCGGTATCTTTGCCGCCAATGGCAGCGTCCAGCAATTCGGTGACGGCATTGCAAAAGTCATCACCACTGCCGGCTTTGAGTTTCAAACAATAAGGGCGGCGCGGCTCAAAGAGGTTCTCGGCGTAGCACCAGTCCCACAGTTTACCCAGGCGCTGCGCCTTGGGCTGGCCAGCGATAGCGGCTTTGAAAATGGCGATGGTGTCGAGGTAAGACGGCGCGCTCATGTAAACGTGGCCGAGGGGGCTGTGGTCGGCAGCGGCCTGGGCCAGTTCTGCCACGCCGTTTTCCTGCCCCAGCAGGAAGGCGGAGCCAAAGGGCAGGGCTTGCAAGGAAAACCGTGGCCGAAGCTGAGTCGCTTCTAAAAGCAGGTTCTTGAGCATCAAAGACTTAGAAAGAAGAAATAATGATTCATGATATCACGCCCCATCAGTGGTGGCAGCGGCTGTTACCCGAAGCAAGGCCTGGCACCAAGGCCTGCCTACCAAGCACCTTGGCTGAGACAATTTGCTACCGGGCCTATACAGATATGTCACAACCAATTCATAAATATGCAGTAATTACCCTCTAGCCTTCCAGCGTCCTGTTAACCTGCTGGAAAAAATAATCATGAAAAGGAAATTGTCTCTGGTTGCCCTGGCAACCCTGGTCGCGCTAACCGGTTGTAACGACGATGGCGATAACGGCAGCAATGGCCTGAATAGTCTGGTTACCCAAACCGACCTTGCCACCGGTAACAGTCAATGCTGGCTGGGCGGCGTGCAAATCGACAGCGGCGTCGACGCCAACGGCAACGGCACCCTTGAAGCCGGTGAAATCGCCAAGACGTCCTATGTCTGTAACCCTGACAACTTCTCCTCCAGCGGTGTTGAGCTGCCTTACTCGGTGATGCGCAACGATCTCCCCAACGCCGCCATTCCCGGCTCCACCATGGAAATTCGCAACGGCGGCTACGGCTCCGATATGGACGCCGATCCGAGCAATCCCATGCGTTTTTACGGCCTGACCGACCGTGGCCCCAACGCCAGCTACACCGGCAGCCTGGGCGCGGGTAAGAAGTTCCCAACCCCGGATTACACCCCGCGCATCGGCCTGTTTGAGATCCAGGCCACCGGCTCAGTGCGCCAGGTAAGCACCATTTTGCTCAAAGACCGCGACGGCAACCCCATCAGCGGCCTGCCCAACAGCGCCGCCCTTGGCGGCACCAATGAAATTCCTTACGACGCCGACGGCAACCCCATTTTGGTTGACCCTACCCAGCCTTATGACGCCACCACCAACCCCACCAAGACCGACGACTATGGTCTGGACTCCGAAGGCCTGGTGGCCATGAAAGACGGCACTTTCTGGGTGAGCGACGAGTACGGCCCGCACATGGTGCATTTTGATGCCACAGGTAAAGAAATTGGCCGCATCAACCCCTTTGCCGCCGACAGCCGTGACAACTTCAACCTGCCCGGTGAGTTTGCCCACCGCTGGGCCAACCGCGGTATGGAAGGCCTGACCATCACCCCGGACCAAAAGACCCTGGTGGGGATCATGCAATCGAGCCTGGATAACCCCGGCAAGAACCGCACCGATCTCACCCGTATCGTGACCGTCAACCTCGAAACCGGCGCCATCTCCCAGTACCTGTACCGCCAGGAGAAGCTGCAAAACGCCAACTGCGCCATCAAGGCCCTGAGCGCGACCCGCTTTTTGGTAATTGAGCGCGACGGCGCCTTCTACAACACCAACCCCAACGCCATGAAGCGCGTCTACGAGATTGATATCAGCGCTGCCACCGATCTCGAAAAAGTGGCTACTGCCACCAACATGGTTCAAGACCCAAGCGTTGGCCTGACCATCGACGGGCGCACCCTTGAGCAGGTGGTAAACGACAACTTGGCAGGTGGTGACAGCAGCGCCGGCTGGGATCTCTTGGCCAACGACGGCATCGTGCCGGTAACCAAGAAGATGGTGGTGGATATGGTGGCCGAAGTTGGCTACCCCCACGACAAAATGGAAGGGCTGTGGATCATCAACAACAGCCGCATCGGCGTCTTGAACGACGACGACTTCGCGGTGTGGTCTACCGACGATGGCGAGCTGGAGCAAAAATACCTCGATGACGCCAAATCGCGCATCGACGCCAACACCCTTTATATCGTCAAGGACCTCGATTTAGGTATCGAGTGACCCCCAAAAGCCGGCCCAGCGCTGGCTTTTTTCATGGAGAGAGTGATGAAAAAATACCTCCTGGCCGCCGCATTGCTGCCGCTTGCCGCCATGGCCAACCCCGATGTGACATCCCGCGAATACAAACTGATGCTAAGCCCGGCCAATTTTACCTTTGCCGGTGAGCAGGCCCAGGCCGACCAATATGCCGCCGCCTTTGAAAGCGCAGTTCAAAGCGCCATCAACCGCAGCGTCAGCGGTAACCTCACCCTGAAAAAGGTGCGCACCGTGAGCTTCTACGACCACCCCGGTAGCTGCCCGCTAAGAGCCCTCGGCTACAGCTTTCGCCAGCGCACCGAAGAGGGCGACACCGAACTGACCCTCAAATTCAGAAGCCCGGACCGTTACATTGCCGATTTTGAAGATGTTTCCAGCAGCGCCGGTGGCAGCGAGAGCAAACTCGAAGCAGACATCACCGCTAAAAGCCGCGACAGCTTTACGGTGATTTACAGCCACTCCACCACCGTGCTCAGCAACCGCACCGTTAACGCCGGGGACGACATCAACACCCTCTATTCGGGCTTTGCCGATGCCCAATATCTCAGCGACAGCCTGAGCCTGGCACGGGTAGGGGGCTTGGTGGTGTATGAGCGGGTTTATAAGGGGCTGGTGCTTGACCTTGGCTCCATTGATGCCGAGCTAAGCCTGACTTTGTGGTACAGCCAGTCCCCCAGCGGCGCGCTGCGGCCCATGGTTGCCGAAGCCTCTTTTAAATATGAAGACGCCAGCGCCGATTACACCCAAAAGGTGGTGCAACGCGCCAAACAGGCTTTTGAGACCATGCAGAGCCTTAGCGCCTGGAACCAACCGGACGGCACCACCAAAACCCAGGCGGTTTACCAATACGCCTCAGGTTTTTGTCACTAACTTGGCAAAAGAAAAGGCCCCGAACGGGGCCTTTTTCATATCACCATACCGCCATTGACCTTCAGCACCTGGCCATTAACCCAAACCGCGGCCGGGCTTAACAGGTAACTGACCACATCACTGATGTCCTCTGGCTGGCCGAGGCGGCCATAGGGGTTCATACCGGCAATGCGGGCCACCAGCTCATCCGATTTTCCTTCCATGAAAAACTCGGTGGCTATGGGACCGGGCGCTACCACGTTAACCGAGATCTCGCGCCCGGCCAGTTCCTTGCAAAGCACCTTGCACATGGCCTCAACGGCCGCCTTACTGGCAGCATAAGGGCCATAGCTCGGAAAGTAGCTGCCGTTGATGCTGGTCGATAGCGCCACAATGCGCCCGCCTTTATCCAGGCGCCGGGCCGCTTCTTTGAGGGTGTAAAAAGCGCCGGTGAGGTTTACCGCCATCAATCGTGTAAAAGCCTCGTCGCTAAACTCGCTCATGGGCGCCAGCTCCAAAATGCCAGCGTTGCATACCACGGCGCCAAGGGGGCCAAGCTGCTGGGCGGCATCAAAAAGCCGCGCCACGTCGCGAGATTGGGTGATGTCGGCCTGCACCGCGATAGCCTTGGCGCCTATGGCGACAATGTCTTCTACTACCGCTTCGGCCGCCGCTTTGGAGGCGGTGTAGTTCACCACCACATCAAAGCCATCTTTGGCTAAACGCTTGGCAAGTACGGCGCCAATGCCGCGAGAGGCGCCGGTGATAATGGCGGTTTGGTTGGTCGGTTTCATAATAGGCTCCGGTGAAAATGCCAGGCTATTGTTACCGTCACACCGGCGCGTTACATTGGCTTGCACTCCGCATTTCTTGCACTATCCTCCGTAGCGCTCACCTACAAACGGATTAGAACCAATAAAATCAAATGGTTAGAGAAGAATTATCGCCACTGGCTTGCTTGATTGCCCGGCATGCCAAGGTGGATGGAATAAACGACACCCCCATCGAGCGGCTGCGGCTGATGCGTAGCCACAGCCCAACCTTGCCCATTCCTTGGGCGTACCGGCCGTCTCTTTGCGTGGTGGCCCAGGGGGCCAAAGCGGCCCTTTGGAACGGCCAGTCGTACCGGTACGACCCAAGCTGCTATCTGGTGGTGTCGGTGGATCTGCCGGCGGTTAGCCACATTGCCAAGGCAAGCGTTGACGAGCCGTTTTTAAGCTTTCACCTGGGGTTTGATGCGGCGCTGGTGGCCCGTTATGTAGAAGCACTGCCAGCCGCGCCCATGGCGGCGCCCATGGCGACCACGCCCACAGAGCCAGAACTGGCTGATGCCTGCTTTCGGCTGCTGTCACTGCTCGACACCCCGGAAGATATCGCCGCCTTGGCGCCACTTATCGAACAGGAGATTGTCTACCGCCTGGTTAAAGGCGGCGCCGGTGCCACCTTGCGCCATATCGCGGGCAACCTTGGCGACAACGCCGTCGGCCGCGCCGTGCAGTGGGTAAAAGGGCATTTTTGCGAGCCTTTTACGGTGCAAGAGTTGGCCAATGAAGTGGGCCTTAGCGAGTCGGTACTCTTTGAGCGCTTCAAGGCATTAACGGCCCTTAGCCCCATTCATTACCGCACCAGCCTGCGCCTGCACGAAGCCCGGCGGCTGATGGTATTTGAGGGTTTCGATGCGGCTCAGGCAGCTTACAGGGTAGGGTACGGCACCCCGTCGCAGTTCAGCCGTGAATACCGGCGTTTTTTTGGCCACAGCCCGGCAGCCGATGCCGGTCGCTTGCGCCAAGGCCATGGATTGAATTTGTCGGTATAGCCGCTAACCGTGGCTTTGAGGCGAGCAAGGCGGCAATGCTAGGCTTGAAAGAGCAAGAGTAGAAGAGGAGGGCATCATGGCATCAGGTTGGGCCGGTGACGACGCCGTTACCAAGCAAATCGACTCCACAATAGACGACGCCGTTGCGGCGGCGCGCGCCAAGCTCGGTAAGGGCCCTGGCAGTGAATTTTGCCTAGAATGTGGCGAGCCTATTCCCCAAAAGCGCCGCCAGGCACTGCCCGGCGTGCAATATTGCGTCAACTGCCAGCAGACAATGGATGCCAAGGCCGATAAAAATGCCCTCTACAACAGAAGAGGCAGTAAAGACAGTCAGTTACGTTAGGCCACCTGCAAAACTATCTTCCAGATTTAACAGACTCTTAAGGCTGACTCTCTAGTGTCAATACAAATGCTATTGATACGAGATCTCATGGCTTTCCACCAATTTCGCCGTTTTGCCTGCAAAGGTGGGCAATGAAGGCACTGTTATTTTCCCATGACCCGGACCCGCGCTTTCTGGCCCGCTGCCAAGAGGCTGCCGTGCAAGTTGTTGAAGCCACGCCGGCGCCAGACAGCATGGAAAAGGTGCTGGCCACCCAGCCTGAGCTGGTGGTAGTGGACCTTGATAATGACAGCACGCAAGGGCTGGCGCTTATAGAGCAGCTACGCCAGCAGCACCAACATACCGCCTTGGTGGCGGTGGCCAGTAGCGGCTGCGCCTTGGTGTCGGCGCTGGAAAATGGGGCCGATGTTTTTATCTCCAAGCTCAGCTCTTGCCAGGAGTTGGTGGCGCAGTTCAAGGCGTTATCTAGGCGCTGCAATATCAAGTGGGGCCATGAGAGTCACCAAGCCGGCGACTACAGCTTGTCGGTGCGCAGTAAATCTTTGTATTTTGCCGATCAGCAAGTCCATTTGACGCCAGTGGAGTTCCAGGTGCTGCTGTGCATCTTCAACGGCCAGGGCCTGGCGGTAACGCCCGAGAGCATCATCAGTACCTTGACCCAGCAAGGCCATCAAATAAGCCATAACGCGCTGCAAGTGCATTTGTCATATATCCGCCGCAAAGTACGCAGCCAAGGTGGCGAGCTGCCGGTCATCAACCGCCGGGGTCTGGGATATTCCACCCAAAGCTAAAAACCCGACGCGTCGCTACGTGAAAAGTTAACCGCAAGCAGGGGCAATATGCCGATCGGTAAGCGTAGCGGCGCCCACACTAGTCATCGCTCCGTGGCTTGCCCATATGGTTATCGGCAGGTGCCAGCCCGAAAAGGGTTGGCAGCAGCAGGAATCATGCAAAGCGCAGCGACCAAAGAAGAGAAGAGAAGAGAAGAGAAGAGAAGAGAAGAGAAGAGAAGAGAAGAGAAGAGAAGAGAAGAGAAGAGAAGAGAAGAGAGCAGTAGACGTCTAAGCCTGAGTGACCGGGGCTGGTATAATGCCACATGTAATTTAACATAATATACATTATGCGCAATAATGTATACACCAGCGCAGGCAGGTTTCAGCGACAGCATTAAGGCAGCCACGCTAACCGGCGCTCCGTGGCTTGCCCATTTTACCAACGTGGTCCAAACGGCCGTTTGTCGTCCGTTTTTGCGCGCTCCTAGTGATAGCTGATCACCGCTAGAAAGCGCCAATCCTGCAAACTCACCCGATGCGTCGCAAAAAGTTGTGGGCGTTTTATTTGTTTGGGTATGGCTAGCTGAGAGCTTGATGAGCCAATCCGTTTGGTGCTTCAAGCGACCTTACCTTCGGCTATCCAGTTTTCGATGTACAGAGTGTGCAGCCGTTTTTGAGTTAAGTCTGCCTTGGTGCGCTGGTTTTTTCGATGCCTGACTACACTTACCGCCACTCTGGAGAGCATCAGGTACATAACAACCAGGAACCTGAGCGGCGAAGCCTCTGTAACCATTCCGCCCCTACACGGGTCGAATGTAAGGAGCGTGCCCTTGCTACCTTCACGCAATTAAGTGCGCATTTAACTGTGCACTGCAGTATACTGAATATGTGTCAATGGGAGGTCCCTTATGCAAACCGTACTCACTCGCAAAGCAGTTACTATGACTGATCTTCGCAAACCCTCAAAAGTACTTCAGGAAGCCAACGGCTCTCCTGTAGCCATTCTTGACCGAGGTGAAGTCCGCGCCTATCTGGTGCCCGCTAGTGCCGTGGAGTCCACTACCTTTGAAGCTGCTAGCACTGGTGAAGCCATGGCTGCACTGAAAAGCCGTAAACAGACTATCGCTCCGGTTCTAAAGTATCTTGAGGACAAGTAATGAAGTATCTGACTGCCAAGGATGTGGTGGCCATACACGACGACATCATCAACCCCAATGAACTCCAGGGCCAAGCCCCCGATAAAAGCATCCAGGCCGTAGTAAACCGGGTCGAAAACCGTGTTAACTACGGCCTCGTTTCAGATGTGTTTGAGTTAGCCGCTTGCTACGCCGTCTGTATTGCAATTGGCCATGCGTTCAACGACGCCAATAAGCGTACCGCCTTTGCCTGCATGGACTTGATCCTTTACCTTAATGGTATTGAGCTTCAATATGACACTGTTGAAGCTGGTGATATGATAAGAAAGGCTGCCCAAAAACAAATTGATGAGACAGATCTTTCTGGGTGGCTTAAGTCAAAGGAATGATTTGATAATTGAAAGAAGCAATTGCCATCAATTACAACCATCCGATGGAGCATCGTCCTTTTTGGCTAGTCATAATCATTCCACTTTCACTGTTCTTTATAAGTTTTTTTGTTTGGTTTGATAAAGGCTTGGATATTTCATCGGGCGGATTCAATTACTTCATTAAAATATCAATGCTCCCCATTCTCCATGTAATGTAAACGGGCCAAAATAAGCCGACCAGAAGAGCTAAGTCTCGATTTTCCAGCTATATTCCTGATGGCGTGACCGAAAATTTTTATAAAAATTATATCCTTTCAACGACGGAGCATTATTTTCTTCATTACGCCACTCGCCAACGCCCTCAGCTCGGTAAGATAGGACCGCCTGTTTTTCTCGCCCTCTCCACCGCTCCATTATCACCCCCTCCTGGCTTGAAATGCCGATAAATCCCGTTATCGGCATTAACGCTTATACCCAGATATAGTTGTGGCGAGCGTTGGTTGGCGGCATAAGTGGTGACGTTAACTCACGAGAGAATACAGATGGAAAACTATTTTGGAGATGCCCAGCAAGGGGCCGCCATTGCCGAGGAGCTGGGGATCAGCCCATCAGCAATGGGAGTCGCTAAAAGCGGAGCTGGACCCGGTGCTGTCGGCCGACGGCAACACTGTAATTGGCTACACCTTCGAGGTGCCAGCAGCGGCTGATGCAGCGCTGCTGGCCCAAACCGGCTGGGCGCCGGGGGCGCGGGTTGAGGTGTCGGTCACGGCAGTGGATTCAGAGCCGGACAAAGTGGACGACTAACAGGGCGTTTTAAAAGGGTTGGTCAGGGTATTAAAAAGCGCCAGTTGCTGGCATTGCACCACCACTCCCCTGTCCTTCTCGCCAAGGTGCTTTTTCAGCTCGTCCAGTATCGGCTCTGCCAGGTGGTGAAGCCGGGTTTCAAGATACCAGCTGTGGCGGCACAGCCGTTTGGCGTGCCAGCTGATAAGCAGGTTATGTAGCTCCAGGCTTAACAAATTCGATGGGGTATCGAAGCTCAATAAATAGTGCGACGGTGTTTGCATTCCCTGCCCTCCTCTTTTAGCACCGCCTTACATTACTCGCCGCTAATGTGGAAAAGCTTGATTGAAATCAAGCTCCCTTATTCAAGGGGGTCGAGCTTTTTATTGCTGGCACTTTGGTGGCGCTCTTGCACGGCGGTATGCAGGTAAAGGCTGGTGGTATGGATACTGTCGTGGCCAGCGTCGGCCTGCACGTGGGAAAGCGGCCTGTGGTTGAGGTTGATGTCGTGGCTGATACCGGTGTGGCGAATGTTGTGGGCGGTCATCTCGCGCATTTCCTGGGCGTCTTGGGTAAAACCGTCGGCCATGGCGGCGTCGCAAGCCTGGCTTATCAGCTTGTCTATTTCTTCTCGAAGTTGCCTTACCCCCAGATTGGCATTGAGCTGGCCTTGTTCCCTGCCCCGCCCGGCCGCCTTTTGGCGGATAAATAGCGGTGTGCTGTCCCCCGGCGCTGGCAGCGGGCTTAGGCCTAAAAAGCGCCGGTAGCGCTCAAGGGCTACCAACAAGTCTTTGGATACCGCCACGTTACGGCGCTTGCCGCCTTTACTGACCGGCACCCGAAAACCCCAGACGCCGGTTTTGCTGTCGCGGCGAAATTGGCCCATCACCGGCGAAAACCCAGGCCTTGCCGCCACTTCCGAGATGCGCAGGTAGCAGCCATAAAGGAGGCTTACCAAAAACAAAGTGCGCTCGTGGCGCTCGGGGGCCTGCTCGGCCATGGCTCTGGCGGTGGCCATAACATAAGACCACTGCAACTCGGAAAAGGCTTTGAGATCGTCCTCGCCGTCCCAGGCAAGGGAAACCGGCACCTGGCGGCTGCGGGCGTTATGGCGCATCCATTGGGTGGCGGGGTTTCGCTCGGTGAGTTCCTCATCAATCAAGAAGGTATAAAAGGAAGAAAGAATGGCCACTTTTGTTGCCAGGGCGCGGGGGCTGAGCTGATACGGCTGGCCCTTTTTACCAAGAAAGGGGCGCCAGTGGGGGTTGGGCAGCCGGCACTGCCAACCGGCGTCAGCCACAAACTGGGCCACGTTGCGATAAGCGATCAGCTCGTTTGGTGGCGCCTGGCAATAAAGGATGTATTGGCCAAAGCCGCGCCTGTCGAGGCTTACCGGGCTTTGCTTGGCCACATCAAAGCACCAGTGCAAAAAGCCGGTGAGTTCGGAGCGGTAGGCTTTGAAGTTGTTGTCGTGGTGAGCCGATTCTGCCAGGTATTGCACCGCATACTGATAAATCAGCCCCGCTTCCGGCACGGTGGCCAGGCTTAGCTCGGCAAGGTGCTGATTAACAACAGGGTTGCCTTCATCCAGGCTGGCACGGTCAAAAAGCGGTAATACCGGAGGCAATTGCATGATGGCGGGTTGTAAGGCAGGTGATGGTGGGGATATTACCATTAACTGTATTTATATACAGCACCTCGAGTTTTGGGCAGGAAAGGGCCAACATCCCTGCCCTTTTTTAGCCACATGCTGGCAATAGAGGCGCCGCTGCCGTTATCCTAGGCAGATATTGGGCCTCCCGCTGTACCCATTAAAAGGCATTGAAGCCAATCCGGGCCCAGGTCAGCCAGCCAGAGGGATACCAAGATGCATCGTAATTCTACCTGCGCCATTCATTGCCACGACTGTGCCATGAGCGAGCTGTGCATTCCTTTTACCCTGAGCACGCAGGAGCTGGACCAGTTGGACAGCATCATCGAGCGCAAAAAGCCGGTGCACAAAGGCGACACCTTATTTGAGGCTGGCCAGAACCTGGACTCGCTCTACGCTATTCGCTCCGGCACCATCAAAAGCTACACCCTCACCAAAGAAGGCGAAGAGCAAATCACCGGTTTTCACCTGCCCGGCGACATCATCGGCTTTGACGCCATTGGCCAAGGCAACCATGTGTCCTTTGCCCAGGCCCTGGAAACAGCCATGGTCTGCGAAATTCCCTTTGATACCTTAGATAGCCTCTCCGGCACCATGCCCAAGCTTCGCCAGCAGATCATGCGCTTGATGTCTTCAGAGATTAAGGGTGACCAGGACATGCTGCTGCTGCTCTCTAAAAAGACTGCCGAAGAGCGGCTGGCCTCGTTTTTGATGAACCTTTCCAACCGGTTTGGCGCCCGCGGCTTTTCCCCCAAGGAATTTCGCCTGACCATGACTCGCGGCGACATCGGCAACTACCTGGGGCTGACGGTCGAAACCATCAGCCGCTTACTGGGCCGCTTTCAAAAGGCCGGCATTATCCAGGTTTCAGGTAAGTTCATTACCGTGGTAGACCTTGAGAGCCTCTCCAAAGTTGCCGCCGACCCCCTCGAGGTTTGATCTAAATCATCTGCAACGCCAAAGGCCCCCCAGGGGCCTTTTTCTTTTGATCCAGAACAACTTAACCACCCACCCCCAGGACTACTCTTGCCGCCAGTTGTTCATTCGCTTGTAAAGCATTTGGTAGGGAGTTCCTATGCGCTATTCTGCTCTGGCCCTTGCGGCCGCTCTGGTTTGTGGTTCTGCTGTTGCTGATGACGCCGGTTGGCGTATCACCGCTGGCGCCATCAACGCCAACCCCAACGACAGTTCCAGTCACTTGACCAACGTTGAGGCCGCCGCCGGCCTGCCGGCCAACTCCACCGAAGTGAAGGTGGACGACGACACCCAATTGGGCCTGACCATCAACTACGACATCGACGCCAATTGGTCTGTCGAGCTGCTGGCCGCTACTCCGTTCAGCCACGAAATCACCTTAAGTTCTCCTGGCACCGCGGTTGACGGCCTGAACGTGGGCAAAACCAAGCAACTGCCCCCCACACTTAGCCTGCAGTACCGTTTTTTTGAGGGGCAGCCGGTGCGCCCTTATGTGGGCATAGGCTTGAACTACACCAAGTTCTTTAATGAGAAGATCTCCGGCCAGATGAGCGACACCCTCGACTCCCTTGGCCTGACCGGTGACAAAGAGCTGACCCTGTCCGACAGCGTAGGCCTGGCGGGCCAGGTAGGGGTTGACTGGGCCATCAACCAACAGTTCTTTGTACGTGCTGCCGTCTGGTATGCCGACATCGACACCAAGGCCCGGGTAAAAGTGAACGGCCAGACAGTGCAGAAAGTGGATGTGGACATTGACCCTGTTGTCGCCTACCTGGCTATTGGCTATCGTTTTTAATACCTTATGAAAAAGGGGGCTCGTCCTGGGCCCCTTCTGACGGAGGTGAACCATGGCAGATTTCAATAAAATCCTGGTTGTTGTGGATCCCAACGAAACGCAGCAGCCTGCCCTGTCCCGAGCAGCCTTTTTGGCCAAGAAAACCGGTGCCCAAATCACCCTGTTTTTGACCATTTACGACTTCTCCTACGAAATGACCACCATGCTCTCATCCAGTGAGCGCGAGGCGATGCGTAACGGCATCCTCAGCCAACGCCGCGAATGGCTGGACGAGTTGGCAAAACCCCTGCAGGCCGACGGCATCAAGGTTGAGACCCTCACTGCCTGGCACAACAGGCCCTATGAAAGCATCCTCAAAGCCGTTAACGAAGGCGGCTTTGATGTGCTCTTCAAATCCACTCACGAACACTCCACCCTCAAGGCCGTTATCTTTACCCCCACCGACTGGCACCTGCTGCGTAAATGCCCGGTGCCGGTGATGCTGGTAAAAGATCACGAGTGGCCAGAGAACGGCGTGGTACTGGCGGCGGTGAACTGCGGCTCCGAAGACGACGCCCACCAACAACTGGACGATGTTATTACCCGCGAAGGCAAAGCCATTGCCGAGCTTATCAACGCCGACCTGCATCTGGTTACCGCCTACCCCGGCACCCCGGTGAACATTGCCATCGAGATCCCGGAGTTCGACCCTCAGGCCTACACCCAGGCCATGAAGGAGCACCACGAGAAGCAGGCCAAGGAGCATGCTGCGGCCTTTGGCATTGCCGGTGACCATATCCATGTCAAAGAAGGCCTGCCCGAGGACGTGATCCCGGCCGTGGCCGAGAGCCTTAACGCAGAATTGGTGATCATGGGTACAGTGGGCCGCACCGGCCTGACTGCAGCCCTTATCGGTAACACTGCCGAGCAGGTGATTGACCGCCTCGAGAGCGACCTTCTGGCCCTTAAACCCGCCGCCAAAGGTTAAGGCCCGCAACTTGAAACGCCGCGCATAGCGCGGCGTTTTCTTTTGCGTATAATATGCGCCCCTAAAGAGGCTGTATGGGAGCGGGCATGTCCGGCCACAAGCAACAATACAATTTCAACAAGCTGCAAAAGCGGCTGCGTCGCCATGTGGGTCAGGCCATCAGCGATTTCAATATGATTGAAGACGGCGACCGCATCATGGTTTGCCTGTCTGGCGGCAAGGATTCCTACACCCTCCTTGAGATCCTGATGAACCTCAAGGCCTCGGCCCCGGTGCATTTCGACCTGGTGGCGGTGAACCTTGACCAAAAACAGCCCGGCTTTCCCGAGCATGTTCTGCCCCAGTATCTCGATACCCTGGGTGTGGAGTACCTCGTCGTTAACGAGGACACCTACTCCATCGTCAAAGAAAAGGTGCCCGAAGGCAAAACCACCTGCTCGCTTTGCTCAAGGCTGCGCCGCGGTATCCTCTATCGCACCGCCACCGAGCTCAAATGCAACAAGATTGCCCTTGGCCACCACCGTGACGACATCCTCGAAACCCTGCTGCTGAACATGTTCTACGGCGGCAAGATGAAGGCGATGCCGCCCAAGCTGGTGTCAGACGACGGCAAGCACATGGTGATCCGTCCGCTGGCCTATTGCCGCGAAAAAGACATCATCAAGTACGCCGAGGCCCGGGAATACCCCATCATTCCTTGTAACCTCTGCGGCTCGCAGCCCAACCTGCAGCGCCAGGTGATTAAAGAAATGCTGCAAACCTGGGACCGCCAATACCCAGGCCGTATTGAGACCATGTTTAAAGCCCTGCAAAATGTGGTGCCCTCGCATCTGGCCGACACCGCCCTGTTCGACTTCAAAGGCCTTAGCCGCGACAACGCCGAGGGTTTGGAAGGCGATACCGCCTTTGACCGGGAAAGTTTTAGTAACCCGGTGGTCGAAGACGACGAAGACGGTATCGAGATTGACCCGGCCCTGACGTTGGCGGTCAAAGCCCTGTAACGAAAAACGCGCCCTTGGGCGCGTTTTTTAATCGGTCATGTAGCGCCGGTTGTGGCTTATCATGCTCGACAGCTCTCGCACATAAGCGCCGCCTCGCTCTGAGTAACGCATCAAGCCCTGCACCAGGCTCTCGGCTTTAGGGTCCTGGCCCTTTTGGCGAGCCGTTTGGCGGATCTCCCGAAGCCCGCGATAGGCGTTATTGGTATTGATGTTATGGATATAACTGCGCACCGACGCCTGGGGCGAGCTGAATTTGGCCACCTCGTGGCTGGCGCCCTCTACCCTGTCTTGCGGCACCAGGCCGCAGCCTTCCACGTAACACCATTGACCGAAGAAGTTGTTGCCGTCGATGGCAAAACGGGAGGTGCCCCAGGCCGATTCATTGGCGGCCTGCACCAGCACCAGCGCCACCGGCAGTTTATCCACCCGGCGCAGCAAGGTTTGGCGGCCCTCGGTATCAAGGGGCAGCGGCACGTCGTAGCGGATGGCCAGGTTATCCAGCCACTCCTGCTCGGCGGGGCTTAATTTACGTTTGCCCAGCAACGCTTTTAAACGGCCCCGTTCGGTAAGGATGCGGGCGTTTTCGGCTTCCACCAGGGGGCGCAGATAAGAGAAAAAGGCTTTCTTCTTCTCGGCCACTTCCTGGTACTGGCTAAAGTCGGGCACCACCGTTGAGCCGACACTGGCCTGACGCGCCGGCGATTCGCCGCCTTGTCGCAGCCAAGCCAGTGCTACCAGCAAAATCACCAGTAGCAATAGCGGCGCGCGCAGAGTCTGCACCATCATGCGTTAAACAGCGCCTGTTGTTGGCCGGTGGCCAGTTTAAGCCGCACACCAAACAGCTCGCGGTAGATAATGGCTTGAAAACGCAGATAAAACGGCGCCAGCCATAGGGCCGCCAGGCCAAAGGTCAATACCCCAACTGCCACCGCCACAATCAGCAGCAATTGGCAAACCAGGAAGGCCGCAAAGTATTTGAAGCCAACGATGACCGAGACACGGATGGCGGCAAAAGGCGACATGCCTTTATCGGCCACCAACATCAGCACCGGTGCCAGCACCACTTGCAGCAACAATCCGGGAATGATGAACAGCGCTGTCCCCAGGCTGGAGATAGCCATGGTCAGCAAGGCCGCCAGGCTCAGTACCGGGCCAATGCGATACCAGTGCCAGAGCATGTTAAGCGGAGGGCGCAGCCCCACCACATGTTGCAGGGCAATCAATTGGATACCGGCATAGGCCGGTGCCAACATCACGGTGAGCACCAGTTGCAGCAGACTTTGGCCCTGGATATCGGTGATAGTCCAGCCCAGCATGCCCATCACTTCAAGCATGATGGAGCCCAATACCAGGCTTAGCCCCACCAGCATCAGCAGCGGCGAGAGCATGCCACGGTCAAGGCGGGCGGCCCCTTGCCAGGCTTCTTTGAGCATGGCGCCGATATTGAGCGAAATGGCGCGGGCCAGGGCTTTATCTACCGAGCCACCTACGTGGACGGTCTGCGGTTCTTGTTCAGTCATTATTCTTTTCAGCCAGGGCCTGTTTACGGGCCTCTTTCTCAGCCTTGAGTTGGGTGACGTCGGCAGCAATATGGGTTTGGTTGCGCGCCTTGGCAAGAGCGATTTGTTTTTGGCGTTCGCTAAAACGTGCCTTTTGCTCTTCGCTCATCTCGTCAAAGCAGTGCGGGCAAGCCACCCCTTGCTGGTAGCGGTCAGAGGCTTTGTCTTCGTCACTGATGGGGCGGCGACAAGCAAAGCATTGGTCAAAACTGCCCTGAATAAGGCCGTGTTTAACGGTAACCCGCTGGTCGAACACAAAGCACTCGCCTTCCCACAGGCTTTGCTCGGCCGGCACTTCTTCTAAGTACTTAAGAATGCCGCCTTCGAGGTGATACACCTCGTCAAAGCCTTGCTCTTTAAGGTACGCCGTGGATTTTTCGCAGCGAATGCCGCCGGTGCAGAACATAGCCACCTTTTTGTGGCGGGCCGGGTCCAGGTGCTCTTTTACATAAGCGGGGAAATCGCGAAAGGCCTTGGTGTTGGGGTCAAGGGCGCCTTTAAAGGTGCCTACCGCCACTTCGTAGTCGTTGCGGGTATCAACCAGCAGCACTTCGGGGTCGCTTATCAGACTGTTCCAATCCTGGGGTTTGACATAGGTGCCCACCACCCGGTTGGGGTCGATGCCTTCAACGCCCATGGTGACGATTTCTTTTTTGAGCTTGACCTTGGTGCGATAGAAGGTTTGCTCGTCACTGAACGATTCTTTGTAGCTCAAGCCGGCAAAGGCAGGCTGGGCATCCAAAAAGGCTTTGAGGATGTCTATACCGGCTCGGGGGCCGCAAACGGTGCCGTTAATGCCTTCGGCGGCCAGCAATAAAGTGCCTTTGACCTCGTGCTTGCTCATCAAGTCCAGCAGCGGTTGCTGGAGGCGTTCAAATTCAGGCAGACGGGTAAATTTATACAGGGCCGCGACCACAAACTGGGCCATAGTGATGTCCTCTTTCAGCTGACCGACCCGTAAAGCCGGCGCGTAACCAAGATAAAGGACGCCTGTTGGCGCCCTTTTTGATGTTAAGGCAGCATTCTACCAGAAAAGTCCGTAAATGAGACGTGCGGCAAGCGCCACCAGGAAAACCCCGAGGATACGGTCTATCCAATAGCCCTTCACCGCCAGGAAACGCCCCAAAGGCCCGGCGGTAAGCAGCCAGCCCAGCAGCACAAACCAAAGGCCGGTGGCAAAGGCCAGATAGGCGGAGATCCCCAGCATCTGCCAGCCACTGGGGCTGGTATTGAGCACCGAGCCAAACAGCGCCAGGAAGAACAGCGTGGCTTTGGGATTAAGAGCATTGGTTAAAAAGCCGCGGCGAAAAGAGAGCAGTGCATCGGGGGCATCGCCCTGCTCGGCGCTAAGGGCCATCCCCTGGCTTGAGCGAAGGGCGCCCCAGGCCATGTAAAGAAGATAAGCGGCGGCCACCACCGAAAAGCTCACCTCCAGCCAGTGGTGGGTTTTAAGCAGCAACGCCACCCCGGCCCAGGTATAGGCCATGTGTACCAGGATGCCGCAGCCAACACCAAAGGCCACAAAACGGGCGCAGCGCCGGCCAAAGGCAATGGCGTGGCGGCTCACTACAGCGAAATCCGGCCCCGGGCTTACCACCGCCAATAGATGGGCGCCGGCCAGCAGCAAAAACTGTTCAAAAGACATAAAAAACCGCGTTCACAAGACTTAACCCCGCTTTTTACCTTCATTACCCTTATCAGTGCCAGCGCATTTCTTTAAAATGCCTTCTTTTGCTGGCCAACTTGCACAAACAAACATGACCCACGTTGAGAAAAAGCCCCCGGTAGTGGTGCTTAAAGGTGTTGAAAAGCACTTTGACGGCAAGGCCGTGCTGGCCGGTTTGGACCTGACCATCGAAGACGGTGAGTTCTTTACCATTCTGGGCCCGTCAGGCTGCGGCAAAACCACGGCGCTGCGCCTTATCGCCGGCCTGGAAAACGCCGACGCCGGTATCGTTGAAATCGCCGGTATCGACAACACCGCCCTGCCCGCTGAAAAGCGCAATGTGAATACCGTGTTCCAGAGCTATGCGCTCTTTCCCCATATGACGGTATTCGACAATGTCGCTTTTGGCCTGAAGATGCAGAAAGTCGCCGCCGGCGACATTCAAAGCCGGGTAATGGACGCGCTGAAGATGGTACAGCTGGACAGCTTTGCCAAGCGCAAACCCCATCAGCTCTCCGGCGGCCAGCAGCAGCGGGTGGCCATCGCCCGGGCGGTGGTGAACAAACCCAAGGTGTTGCTGCTGGACGAATCCCTCTCGGCCCTCGATTTCAAGCTTCGCAAAGCCATGCAGTGGGAGCTTAAGCAGCTTCAGCGCAGCCTTGGCATCACCTTTATCTTCGTCACCCATGACCAGGAAGAGGCGCTGTCCATGTCTGACCGCATCTTGGTGATGAATAACGGCCGCGCCGAGCAGCTGGGCACCCCAAGGGAGATTTACGAGACTCCTCAAAGCCTTTTTGTGGCGCGCTTTATCGGCGAAATCAATATCTTTGACGCCGAGGTGGTGGGCCACGACGGCACCCATCTGGATGTCACCATCCTTGGCAAAGCCTTTAAGGTCAACGGCAAGGACAGCTTTGCGCCGGGCCAGAAGGTCAAGGTGATGCTGCGCCCCGAAGACCTGCGCCTTGATGCGGTCAGTAGCGAGCAAGGCCTGGCGGGCCGGGTGGTTGAACGCACCTATAAGGGCGCGACTCTTGATTCGCTGGTGGAGCTGGCCGACGGCAACCGGATCCAGGTGTCGGAGTTCTTCGACGAGGACGACCCGGATTTCGACCACAGCCTTAACGAGATGGTGGTGGTGAGCTGGGTGCCGCAATGGGAGGTGGTGCTGGCAGATGAATAAGCTCAAGTCCTTTAAATTCTGGGCCATAGGGCTTATCAGCTGTTGGCTGGTGGTATTTGTACTGCTGCCTAACCTGATGATCCTGGTGTCGAGTTTCCTCAGCAAAGGCGACAACAACCTGGTGCAGCTGCCCCTTAGCCTGCACAGCTACAAGCAGCTGATGGACCCGCTCTACGCCGAGGTGTTGTATCTGTCGGTCAAGCTGTCGTTTATCGCCACCCTGATTTGCCTGCTCATCGGCTACCCCTTTGCCTACGCCATCGCTAGCCTCAACCCCAAGTGGCGGCCGGTGCTGCTGTTTTTGGTGATAGTGCCGTTCTGGACCAACAGCCTTATTCGCACCTACGCCATCAAGATATTGCTGGGTAAGAAAGGGCTGCTGAACGCGGTGCTGATCGCTACCGGCATCACCGATAACGGCATCACCTGGCTTTACACTAATGGCGCCGTTATCTTCGGCTTAGTCTACATTTTGCTGCCCTTTATGGTACTGCCCCTTTACAGTGCCATCGAAAAACTCGACGGCCGTTACCTTGAAGCGGCCGCCGACCTTGGCGCCGGTAAAATACGCACCTTTATCCATGTGGTGCTGCCCCTGACCATGCCCGGTATTGTCGCCGGTTGCCTGCTGGTGTTCCTGCCGGCCATGGGCATGTTCTATGTCTCGGACATGCTGGGCGGCGGCAAGGACATGCTGGTGGGTAACATCATCAAGCGGCAAATTCTGCTGGTACAAGACTGGCCCTTTGGCTCGGCGGCCAGCGTGGTGATCACCCTCTTTATGGGGCTGCTGCTGGCGCTTTACTGGCAGGCGGCCAAGCGTATCAACCGCCAGGAGGCGCTGGATGGTTAAGTCACTTCGCGCTCTTATCATCACCCTGGTGCTGGTGTATCTGTATGTGCCCATTGGCATTTTGCTGGTCAACGCCTTTAACAAGCACCGCTTTGGCCTGGAATGGAAGGGTTTTACCCTGAAATGGTTTGTGGAGCTTTGGAATAACCACGGCCTGATGGACGCCGCCTGGCACTCGGTGGTGATCGCTCTGCTGGCCGCCACCTTTGCCGCCCTTATTGGCACCCTGGCGGCGGTGGCGCTGTTTCGCTACCAGTTCAAAGGCAAAGGAGCGCTCTCAACTTTGCTGTTTGTGGTGATGATGTCGCCAGATATCGTTATGGCCGTGTCCTTCCTGGCGCTCTTTGTGCTGTTGGGTCTTGGCCAGGGCTTTTGGCCGCTGCTGTTTGCCCATATCACTTTTTGCCTGCCTTTTGTGGTGGTCACCGTCTATTCGCGCCTTAAAGGCTTTGACGTACGGATGGTGGAAGCGGCCAGGGATCTGGGTGCCAACGAGTTTGTGGTGTTTCGCAAGATCTTGATGCCTCTTGCAAAACCCGCTATTGCTGGTGGCTGGCTGCTAAGCTTCACCCTGTCGCTGGACGACGTGATCATCTCCAGTTTTGTCACAGGCCCCAGCTTTGATGTGCTGCCGGTGAAGATCTTTTCCATGGTGAAAGTCGGGGTCAAACCCGAGGTTAATGCCCTGGCAGCGGTGATGCTGGGGATATCGCTAATTCTGGTGTTGCTGTCCCAATGGTTGATGAGGGAGAAAAAATGAACAAAGAGATCCGCCGCGGCGCCCTGGCGCTGATGCTGGGGCTAAGTGCCTTTGCCGCCCAGGCACAAGACAAAGAGCTGAACCTGTATGTGTGGTCTGAATACATTCCCGATGACGTGATTGAGAACTTCACCAAGGAAACCGGCATTGAGGTGAATGTCACCAACTACGAGTCCAACGAGGCGATGTTTGCCAAGCTAAAACTCACCAACGGCGCCGGTTACGACGTAGTAGTGCCCTCCACCTATTACATCAGCGTGATGAGCAAAGACGGCCTCTTGCAGAAAATCGACAAGAGCAAGCTCGATAACTTCAAAAACCTCGACCCGGCGCTGCTCAACAAGCCCTACGATCCGAACAACCAATACTCGGTACCTTACTTCTGGGGCTCTACCGCCATTGGCGTTAACGCCGATGAAATCGACCCCAAAACCATCACCAGTTGGAAGGACTTGTTCAAGCCCGAATACAAGGGCCGGTTGCTGCTGACCGACGATGTGCGCGAAGTGTTTCAGATTGGCCTGACGCTGAACGGTTTCTCGGCCAACACCACCGACCCTAAAGAGATTGAAAAGGCCTACGAGACCCTCAAGCCGCTGGTGGCCAACACCCAGGTGTTCAACTCCGACGCGCCGCGCCTGCCGTATTTGTCAGGCGATGCCGATATCGGCATGATCTGGAACGGCGAGGTGTACATGGCCAACAAGGAAGGCGGGAATCTCGCTTACGTCTACCCCAAAGAAGGCGCCATCTTCTGGGTAGACTCCTTTGCCATTCCCTCCCATGCCGAGCACACCGAGGCGGCGCTCAAATTCATCAACTACATGATGCGCCCCGAAGTGGCCAAGGAATGCGTGGAGTACGTGGGTTACGCCACCCCCAACCTGCCCGGCAAGGCGCTGTTGCCTGACGCGCTGAAAAATTCCAAGGTTATCTTCCCAGACAAAGCCACCGTGGATAAGGGCCAGTTCCAGACCGACGTTGGCGATGCCATCGGCATCTACGAGAAGTACTGGACCAAGCTCAAAACCGGCCACTGAAAAAAGGCTCCTTCGGGAGCCTTTTTTGTTTCCTATGCTTGGAAAGTACCTGCTGCGAGGGCCTGTCCATGCTAAAACGGCTGTTCATCGTACTGGGGCTGGTGATAGTGGTGGTGCTGGCCCTGGGTTATCAACGCTTTTTACGGTTCCAACAGCTTAGCTACGAGAAATGGACAGCCCAAAGCCAGCTGATGCAAACCCGCCAAGGGCCGCTGGAATACCAAATAAAAGGTAAAGGCGAGCCGATACTGCAGTTCCACGGCACTCCTTCAAGCTACCGGGGCAACCTCAACTTCCCGCTCTACCAACCCCTTTTTGATGACCGGTTTTCGCTTATTTCGGTCAGCCGCCCCGGCTACCTGCGCACGCCGCTGGCAACCGGCGCCACGCCTACTCAGCAGGCCGATGCTTTTTCAGAGCTGGTCAGTAACCTGGGGTATCAGCAGGTGGTAGTGGTGGGGATCTCCGGTGGCGGGCCCAGTGCCCTGGCCTTTGCCCATCGCCACCCCGAGCAGTGCAAGGCGCTGATACTGATTGAAGCCCTGGCGCTACCGCTGCCAGAAGACAAACGCGATGGCCGCTACGCCCGGCTTATTCGCCTGGCGCTGGACCACACCTACCTTGCCTGGCTGGCATCACCGGTGCTGAGCCAATATTTCCCGAACCAAGGCAGGCAGAACGAGATGGAGCTGGCCTTCGAGGAATACCTGTCGCTGTTTCCCTACTTTGCCGATGGCCTACAAAACGATGTCCGCCAGTTTGAACGCCTTACGCCTCTGGCCCAGCCCATCACCCGCTGCCCGACCTTGATTTTGCATGGTCTGGAAGATGAGGTGGTGGGCTTTGACAATGCCACGGCGGTGCTGGCCCACATTCCCAACGCTAAACTGGTGCCCTTCGGCGGCGCCGGCCATGAGCTGTTTTACACCCAGGCCGGCGCCATCAGCGCGTACATTGCCGACTTTGTCAGCCCAGCAGTTCCTTGACCAGCTTGGGCACCTCAACCGAGGCCGGCCCACGGCGGTGCTCTTGGAATTTGTGGCTTATCTCCGAGTGGTCGGCGTTTACCTCGATGCAGTGCGCCCCTTGTGACAGCGCTTCGTCCACAAACCCCGCCGCCGGATAAACCTGCCCCGAGGTGCCAATGGCGATAAAGAGATCGCACTGGGCCAGGGCGTGGAAGATCCTATCAAGCCCCAGGGGCATCTCACCAAACCACACCACATGGGGGCGCAGCGCATTGGCCGGCACGCAGCAGGTGCACAGGCTGTGCTCGTCCAAGGGCTCGGTAACCCGAAAAAGCTGCCCGGTTTTGACGCAGCGCGCCTTACTGAGCTCGCCGTGCATGTGTACCAGATGGTGGCTGCCGGCTCGCTCGTGAAGGTCGTCGATATTTTGGGTAATGACTAAGGTGGCGCCGACAGCCTTTTCCAACTCGGCCAACGCCAGGTGGGCGGCGTTGGGAGACACCTCGGGCAGTTGGGCACGACGCTCATTATAAAAGCGCTGCACCAAGGCCGGGTCTCGCAAGAAGGCCTCGGGGGTGGCCACATCCTCCAGGCGGTGTTGCTCCCAAAGACCGCCGTTATCCCGAAAGGTTTTGATACCGGACTCGGCGCTGATCCCGGCGCCGGTCAGTACAACGATACGACTGTAATGGCCTTGGCTCACGTTACACTTCCTATGTCTATTATTACACTTAAAAGTGTAATCTTATGATTTTCAATCTATTGCGCTTGCGCTCGTTACACTCGACCGACCAGCTGCTAAGTCTTTTTTTACCAGCCCATAACCGATACACTCAAGCAGCAGATCTTATTCACAAGGCCCCTGATGATCCCGGTCGATATCCTGATAGCAGATGATCACCCACTGTTCCGCGCCGCCATTCGGCTGACTATCTCAGCCGCCCTGCCCCAGGCCCAGATCCGCGAAGCCAGTGATGTCGAAGCGCTGGAAGCGGCCTTGAGTGAGGCAAACCCCGATTTGGTATTGCTGGATCTGACCATGCCGGGAGCCAATGGTTTCTCTTCTCTTATCCTGATGCGCCAGCATTACCCGGCGGTGCCGGTGGTAGTGGTGTCTGCCCACGAGGATAACAGCTCAATGAGCCGCGCCTACCATCACGGCGCCTTGGGCTTTGTGCCAAAATCCTCCCACCCCGACGCCATTGCCGAAGCCCTTAACCAGGTGTTGGCCGGCAATACCTGGTTTCCGCCGGGTTTTATGCCCGAGCCCCAATCCCAGCAGGAACATCAGCTGGCCCAGGGCTTGGCGTCTCTCACCCCGCAGCAGTACAAAGTGCTGGTGATGTTCTCCGACGGCTTGCTGAACAAGCAAATCGCCTATGAGCTGGGGGTGTCGGAGGCCACTATCAAGGCCCACGCCACCGCCATTTTTCGAAAGCTCGATGTGCGTAACCGCACCCAGGCGGTTATCGCCCTGCAGAGCCTGGGCCCAGTGCCCGATCCATCATGGCACGCAGGGCCGCTGGCTTAACCATCTTCGCCATAAAGCCAAAACCGGATTGCTGCGTCTCGCTGATAAGCTCCTGACGGGTGTCGGCCGTTATCAAGATCCCCGGCAGCAAACCGCCTTTTTGTTCCCGAAGTAACTGCATGACCTGCAGGCCGTTGTCCCCCTCGTCCAGGTGGTAATCGGCCAGCACCATGTCGATTTGCTCGCGGGCGATAATGGCCTGGGCCTCGCTGCGGTTACGGGCCGTCGACACCTTCATGTTCCAGCCGGTTAGCAAGGAGCGCATGCCATCGAGGATGGCGGTCTCGTTGTCGATGCACAACACGTGGCGGCCGGTGAGGGTGCGGTCGTTCATGGGCATCAGTTGCTGGGGCGCGGCGGCGCTTCGCACCCCGCGCGGCACCGTCACCGAAAACACCGAGCCGCGCCCTTCCCAGGAGCGTACCGACAAGGTGTGGCCCAAAATGCGGCTCATCCTATCGGCGATGGCAAGGCCCAGGCCCAGGCCCTTCTCGCCCTTATCAAAGCGTTTGAACTCTTCAAAGATGATGGCGAGGTTTTCCTTGGCGATGCCAGGGCCGGTATCCCACACCTCGATGCAAAGGTCGCGGCCGCGGTGGCGCGCGCCAAGCAGCACCTTGCCGCCGCGAGAATAGCGAAAGGCGTTGGTTAAAAAGTTTTGCACGATGCGGCGCAGCAGCATTTTGTCTGAGTCCACCACCGCATCGGAGCTGACCCAGTGAAAGTCGATTTGCTGCTCGTCGGCCAGGGCCTTGAACTCGTAGGCCAGGTTGCCCAGCAGTTCATCCAGCGCGAAATTGACCCGCCGCACCTTCATGGTGCCGGCGTCGAGCTTGGAGATGTCCAAAAGGTCGGTGAGCAGCTCGCCGGCGGCTTTCAGGGAGATGGTGGTGTTTTCCAGCAGCAGGGCCTGCTCGGTACCGGTTTCGGTGCGTTGCAGCAGCGCTGACACAAAGAGCCTGGCGGCGTTCAGTGGCTGCATCAGGTCGTGGCCACAGGCAGCCAGGAACCGGCTTTTGCCCTGGTTGGCCTTGTCGGCGGCGGCCTTGGCTACCACCAGCTCGTGGGTGCGTTCTTCAACCCGGGCCTCCAGGGCCTCGTTGGCGTCCTTTAGCACCCGCTCGGCGGCGCGATAGGAGGTGATGTCGGAGAAGGTCATCACAAAGCCGCCGTTGGGCATGGGATTGCCTTGCAGCTTTATCACTCGCCCGTCGGGACGCTGGCGCTCGGAGCTATGAGGGCTGCCCATCTTCATGTAATTTACCCGCCGCGCCACGTGCTCTTCCACCGAGCCTTTGCCGCACCAGCCGCGCTCGGCGTTCATGCGAATCAGATCGGCCACCGGGCGCCCGGCGTAGATAAAGCCGGGTGGATACTCAAAGAGCTCTAAATAACGGCGGTTCCAGGCTACAAGGTTCAAGTCTCTGTCCACCACCGACATCCCTTCTGAGGCATGTTCGATGGCCCCTTGCAGCAAGTCGCGGGAAAAGTGCAGCTGCTCGGTAGCTTCGTCAACCAGGGTCACCACTTCATCAAGGCCGATGTCGCGCCCTTCAAGGGCCGAGCGCAACACCAGGGCAGCGCTTGAGGCGCCAATGACCGAGGCCATTAAGCGCTCGGCTTCTTCAAGTAAGTCGTCAGGGGCTAGGCGCGGTAGCGACTGGCGGCTCATCACCCCGTCACGCAGATAGCGCTGGAGCATCCGCTCGGCCCGCTCCGGGCCCACAAAACGCGACACCAGCAGTTTGAGATCTTGCACGCTCAAATAACCCTGATGCTTACCGCCATTGCGGCTGCCTTGATGAGCGACAAAGGCGGCAGCCTGAAGCCGGTCGCGCACCCCGGCGCGAAGGGCCATGGAGGCCAGCACGTAGGTCATGGCGTTTACCAGGAGGGACACCAGCATGGCGTAGCTCGACAGCATTTGCCCAGCCAGCAGCCACCAAACCCCAAGGCCAGCCACAATGCCCAGCATCACCCCTTTGCGGTGGCCCTGGCTCCAATACAGGCCACCGATCAGCGCCGGCGCCAGTTGCGCAAAGATGCCGAAGGCAAAGAGGCCAAAACCGGCCAGCCGTTCCTGCTGGCCCATCAGGTAGTAGGCGCCAAAACCCAGTGCCATCAGCGCCAGGATGATAAGGCGGCGAATGCGCAACAGCAGGGTGGAGAACCGCTCGAAGTTACGGCCAGCGATAGAGCCGGTACGCAGCAGCAGCGGCAGCACCAATTCGTTGGAGACCATGATGGCGATGGTCACCGCCGCCATCACCACCATGCTGGTGGAAGCGGAAATGGCGCCCAGCAGTGCCAACGCCGCCACCCAGGGGTGACCTTGGTAGAGCGGCAGGGAAATCACGAAACCATCGGGGCTATGGTCAACCGGTGCGATAAGACTGCCGGCCATAGCCAAAGGCACCACCGGAATGGCCATCAGCACCAGATAGCAGCAAAAGATCCAGCGCGCGGTTTTTAAATCTCGCTGCTCCTGATTCTCCACCACCATCACATGAAACAGCCTTGGCAGGCATAAAAAGGCGCAGGCCCCCACCAGGCTCTGGGCCAGTACCGCCGGCAGCGAGGAAGAGGCCTCCTGGGTGATGCGGTCTTTGATAACCGCCTCGGTGATGAGATCCCCAAAGCCGTCAAAGCTGGCGTACACCACCACCAGGGTGACGGTGATAAGGGCAACCAGTTTCACCACCGACTCAAAGGCCATGGCCAACATCAGCCCGGGGTGATGTTCGGTGGCATCGAGCTTGCGAGTGCCAAACAAGGAGGCAAACAGCACCAGCGCCAGGGCTACGGCGGCAGCAATAGCGGTGCGGGGCAAACGGGTATCGGCCAGCAGCTCAAATCCCATCACCATGGCTTTTAACTGCAAGGCGATGTACGGCAGGCTGGCCAGAATGGCGATCAAGGTGACGGTTACCGCCAGGATTTGCGATTTGCCGTAGCGCGCGGCCAGAAAATCAGCCACCGAGGTAATGCGCTGGGCATGGCAGACCCGGATGAGCTTTTTGATCATCGGGTAGCCAAAGGCCAGCAGCAATACCGGCCCCAAGTAGACCGGCAGGAAAGACCAAATCGAGTGATAGGCCTGGCCGACGGTGCCAAGGAAAGTCCAAGACGAGCAATAAACAGCCAGTGAAAAGGCGTAAATCAGTTTACGGCTGGGAGGGTTGAATTTGCGCCGGGCGCGATCGCCCCAATAAGCAATACCAAACAGCAATAAAACGTAGGCCAGGGAAAAGGTCCCCATTAACCAAAGCGGCATTCCATCCCCTCCAAATGTAACCCGCTATTTGTACCACAGCCCTGTATTTCTGTGGGTTCGACTAAAGTCGACTGGTCGAATTTGCTGGAACCTGACTAACTTGTGAACGACCTGTTAACAAGGAGTTCCATCATGGACCATCCGCTATACGAAAAAATACACAGCAGCAAGCGATTTCAGGACATGGTGGCGCGTAGGGAGCGCTTTGCGTGGTTTTTGTCAGCGATCATGCTGGTTATCTACTTCGCTTTTATCCTGATCATCGCTTTTAGCCCCGCCACTTTCGGTAAACCGATAAGCGAAGGCTCTGTTGTGACCTGGGGGATCCCCGTTGGGCTTGGCGTCATTATCAGCGCCTTTGTACTGACCGGCATCTATGTGCGCAAATCAAACCGCGAGTTTGACGCTGAAAATAGCGCCATTATCGAGGAGGCCAAAAAATGAAGATGAAATATCTCCTCCCCGCCACCCTGTTGATGCTGCCGGGCTTGGCCAGTGCCGCCGGCGCCATCGAAGGGGAAGTGCACAAGCAACCCTTGAACGTGTCGGCCATCGTCATGTTCCTGCTGTTTGTGGCCCTGACCCTGGGGATAACCTGGTGGTCGGCCAAAAACACCAAGAGCACTGCCGATTATTACGCCGCTGGGGGCGGCATTACCGGTTTTCAAAATGGTTTGGCCATCGCCGGCGACTATATGTCAGCCGCCTCTTTTTTGGGGATCTCCGGCCTGGTATATCTCTCCGGCTTTGACGGCTTGATTTATTCCATCGGCTTTTTGGTTGGCTGGCCGCTTATTCTGTTTTTGATTGCAGAGCGCCTGCGCAACCTCGGCCGCTACACCTTTGCCGATGTTGCCTCTTACCGTCTCAAACAAAAACCCATTCGTACCCTGGCCGCTTGCGGCTCCTTGGCGGTGGTGGCTTTGTACCTAATTGCCCAGATGGTGGGCGCGGGTAAGCTTATCCAGTTGCTGTTTGGCCTGCCCTACCACTATGCGGTGGTGTTGGTGGGGGTGCTGATGGTGCTGTATGTGACCTTCGGCGGCATGCTGGCCACCACCTGGGTGCAGATCATCAAGGCGGTATTGCTGCTGTTCGGCGCCACCTTCATTGCCATCATGGTGCTCTATCACGTGGGCTTTAACCCGTCGCATCTTTTTGAAGAAGCGGTCAAGGTACACCCCAAAGGCGCAGCCATCATGGCACCGGGCGGCCTGGTGTCAGACCCCATCAGCGCCATCTCCTTGGGGATCGCGCTGATGTTCGGTACCGCCGGCCTGCCGCACATCCTGATGCGTTTTTTCACCGTCAGTGACGCCAAGGAAGCCCGAAAATCGGTGTTTTTTGCCACCGGCTTTATCGGCTACTTCTACATCCTGACCTTCATCATCGGTTTTGGTGCCATCTTGCTGGTGTCCACCAATGCGGAATTCAAGGATGCGGCCGGTGCCCTGTTGGGCGGTAACAACATGGCGGCAGTGCACCTCTCTAAAGCGGTGGGCGGCGATTTGTTCTACGGCTTTATCTCTGCCGTTGCCTTTGCCACCATCCTGGCGGTGGTCTCCGGCCTGACCCTGGCTGGCGCCTCCGCGGTGTCGCACGACCTGTACGCCAGCGTGTTCCGCCACGGCGATGCTTCCGAGCGTGAAGAGCTTAAGGTGTCGCGCATGGCCACCGTTGCCCTTGGTATCGTTGCCATCCTGCTTGGCATCGCCTTTGAGAAGCAGAACATCGCCTTCATGGTGGGCCTGGCCTTCGCCATTGCCGCTTCCACCAACTTCCCGGTGCTGTTCCTGTCCATGTACTGGTCCAAGCTCACTACCCGTGGCGCCAAGATTGGTGGTTGGATGGGCCTTATCACCGCGGTTACCCTGGTGATCATTGGCCCCACCGTATGGGTGGCAGTGCTGGGCTTTGAAGATGCCATCTTCCCCTACAAATACCCCGCGCTGTTCTCGGTAGTGGTGGCCTTTGTAGGTACCTGGTTCTTCAGCGTGACCGACAAGTCCGAAGCGGCAGACGAGGAGCGGGCACGCTTTGTACCCCAGTTCGTACGCTGCCACACCGGGGTGGGCGCAACCGGTGCCGTAGAGCACTAAAACAGCCGCCATCACCCGTCAAAAACCCGGCAACTGCCGGGTTTTTTCTACTTTGGTCTAATGGTGAGGGGCCCCCCTTGCTATACATACTCGGACCAACAATCCGATAACAAGATAGGGAATGCTATGTTGAAAGATCGCTACCCCGTCATGCAGCACATTGCCGACAGCACCCATGTGGACAAGGCCAAGTACCAGGCTCTGTACCAGGCGTCGGTGAATGACCCGGAGGCCTTTTGGGGCGAGCAGGGTAAACGCATTGACTGGATGAAGCCTTATACCAAGGTTAAGAACGTTTCCTTCGACCCTCACAACCTCCATATCCGTTGGTACGAAGACGGCACCCTCAACGCCAGTGCCAACTGCCTTGACCGCCACCTTGCCAAGCACGGCGACACCACGGCCCTTATCTGGGAATCGGACGACGGCAACACCATCACCAACGTTACCTACAGCGAACTGCACGCCAAAGTGTGCCGGTTTGCCAATGTCCTCAAAGCCCAGGGCATTAAAAAAGGCGACGTGGTGACCATCTACATGCCGATGGTGGTAGAAGCGGTGGTATCCATGCTGGCCTGTGCCCGTATTGGCGCCATCCATTCCGTGGTCTTTGCCGGCTTCTCCCCCGACTCCATTGCCGGGCGCATCATCGATGGCAAATCAAAACTGGTTATCACCGCGGATGAAGGCCTGCGTGGCGGCCGCGCCATTCCCCTTAAAGCCAGCGTGGATGAGGCCCTGTCCCACAAAGACATCACCACAGTGGACAAGGTGATTGTCTACAAGCGTACCGGCAACGACATCAACTGGGTTGAAGGCCGCGACTTGTGGTGGCACGACCTAGAAGCTGGCGCCGGCAAAGACTGCCCGGCCGAAGAAATGGCCGCCGAAGATCCGCTCTTTATCCTCTACACCTCCGGCTCTACCGGTAAACCCAAAGGGGTGCTGCACACCACCGGTGGCTACCTGGTGTATGCCGCCCTGACCCACGAAGTGGTCTTTGATTACAAACCCGGTGAAGTGTACTGGTGTACCGCCGATATCGGCTGGATAACCGGGCATTCTTACTTGGTGTATGGGCCTTTGGCAAACGGCGCTACCTGCCTGCTGCACGAAGGGGTACCCAACTCCCCCGGCCCAAGCCGCTTGGCCGAGATGGTAGATCGCCATCAGGTAGCCATTCTCTACACCGCGCCGACCCTTATCCGGGCGCTGATGGCCCAGGGTGAGGAGCATTTTGCCAAGCTTGACGGCAAGAGCCTGCGCATCCTTGGCACCGTGGGCGAGCCCATCAACCCCGAAGCCTGGCGCTGGTATCACGAGGTAATTGGCAAGGGCCGCTGCCCTATCGTCGACACCTGGTGGCAAACCGAGACCGGCGGCATCATGATAGCGCCGCTGCCAGGCGCGGTGGACGCCAAGCCCGGTTCGGCCACCCTGCCCTTCTTCGGCATTCAGCCGCAACTGGTGGACGCCACCGGCAACCCGGTTGAAGGTGAAGGTAACCTGGTAATAAGCGACTCCTGGCCCGGCCAAATGCGCACCGTTTATGGTGACCACGAGCGCTTTATCCAGACTTACTTCTCCACCTTCCCTGGCAACTACTTCACCGGTGACGGTGCCCGCCAGGACCAAGACGGTTATTTCTGGATAACAGGCCGGGTCGATGACGTGATTAACGTCTCCGGCCACCGTATGGGCACTGCCGAGGTGGAATCAGCACTGGTTTCCCACCACGATGTGGCCGAGGCGGCGGTCGTTGGCTACCCCCACGACATCAAGGGCCAAGGCATCTACGCCTATGTCACCCTCAATGCCGGGGTTGAAGCCACCGAAGAGCTGCGCCAAGCCCTTCGCCAATGGGTGCGCAAAGAAATCGGCGCCCTGGCCAGTCCCGACCTTATCCAGTGGGCACCGAGCTTGCCCAAAACCCGGTCCGGTAAAATCATGCGCCGTTTCTTGCGTAAAATTGCCGCTAACGAGTGCGAGGCTTTGGGTGATACCACCACCCTTGCCGACCCCAGCGTTATTGATGTGCTCATCGAGAGCCGTCTTAACAAGTAGTACCCTACCAACCATTAGCCCGCCTTTAAGGCGGGCTTTTTTATGTTCAATTTTCCCCAATTCACCATAGCGCTGCAGCTTTTTAATCCAACTTTCCTGGCGTAAGGCTCCTTCGCTGTCTTCGCTCCTGACAAAAATTGACGGGTGATAAACCGCGCATTTTTATTGTCCGGTAAGAGTTCTTTGGTGAAGGAAATGGTTATGCGAGGGAAGAAGGAACAGACAAGGCTTAAAAAGGGATAAAAAAAGCGCCGCATCAAGCGGCGCTTTTTCGGCCAACACTTTATTAGAAAGTGTATTTGGCAGACAGTTGCAGACGGGTCAGGTCGCCTTTGTCGTTGTTTTCCAGTTTACGCTCGGCATAAACAATCTCGGCACCGAAGGAGATCGGTTTAACCGGAGAGTACATCAGGTTGGCGTGAACAGACTGTACGCTCTTGGTCAGGGCCTGAGAGGCGGTATCGTTGTTGTCAGCCCAAGTGCCGGACAGTACAAAGCTGGAGCGCAGTTTTTCGGTCCAGAAGTGACGGTAAGCGGCGAAGGCGCTGACGGTGGAGATGGTGTCCAGGTCGCCGTTGGCTTTCACGTTGCTGGAGTTGAAGGTGTTCAGAGCCACATAACGGCCGATACCTTCACCAGCGGTTACGCTGAAGCGGAAATCGTCCATATCGCCCGCTTTAAGCAGGCCGGACAGGTTCACGCCAAAGCCCATTTTGGTTTCGTTGTCTTGCACGTCGCCGTTGGCATCAACGGTGTCGGCGCGCAGCTGACGTACCAGACCGGCAACGGCCAGGCTGCCCCAGTCGCCTTTCATGTTATAGCGACCAACCAGATCCGGCAGGATGCTGTTGTCTTCGTCTACACGAGAGGCAGAGTTGTAGGGGCTGTAAGTGGTTTCCGGGTTTTCCAAAGCGAACTGCCAGGCACCGGAATCAGAGGTGTAACGAACCATCGGCTGACGGTTGAACACGGTAGCGTCGGAAGCCGGCAGGAAGTCGGTGGTTTCCGGCAGTGCAGTGGTGTTCTCGAAAGTGGTAAAGGTTTGACCGAACAGCCAGTTGTCGTAGGTGAAGTAAGCGTGACGCAGACGAGGAGAAGTGGAGTTAGAGGTACGCTCATCGCCCGGGTAGCCAGACATGAAATCCAGTTCCAAGTAGCTGGTGATGACGTGGCCGTCGATCAGGGTCTTGGTGCCGAAGTTAAAGCGGGTTTCACGGGCGGTGAAATCCAGCAGAGTGTCGTCGTTGTTACCGTTACCACCAGAGGTAGCGATGGTGCTAGGAACATAATAGATGCGGCCCAGGCTAGAGCTGGCCGGCGCACCTTCGCTGAACTTGCTAACGTTCAAAGAGGCTTTGGCGTAACCGCCGAAAGTCACAGTGGTGTTGTCGGTTTTGAGCAGTTCAAAAGCGGCGTGGCTGGGCATGGAGACTATGGCACCGATGGCGCCAGCGAGCAGAGTCTTTTTCATGTTCTCTCTTCCTGTAGTGGTAGCTGCAATTGGCAATCTTTTTAATGTTGCCGAAGTTCATTCTTTAAATATTGCAAAAGTTCCCTAAGTTTCCTATTCGCCTTTGGTCGAAGCCAAATGCTGTTCCAAGGTCAACATGGGCGATGCATCAATTCCTTCAGCATCCATCATACTGGCCACCCTTTGCAGGGAGCTCAGAATCAACGTTTGTTCCCAAAGCGCTAATTCTTCAAATTGCTTGATGAAGGCATTTTGCAGTAATGCCGGGGCGGTGGAGACAGCCTCTTTACCCTGAACGGTCAAAGTTAATTCAACTTTGCGCTTGTCGAGGGTGGAGCGCTGACGAAATACCAGCCCTTTTGCTTCTAGGCGGTCAATTATGCTGGTAACTGTAGCCTGAGAGAGATTTACCACCTTGGCGATGCTACGGGTGGTATCGCCTGGATGCTCGGCGATGGCCCGCATCAACATCAGCTGAGGGCCGGTCAGGGAGGTTTCCTTGGTTAACTGCCGGGAATGGAGGTCAATGGCGCGGATGATGCGCCGAAGCGCGGTCAATACTTCATCTACTGGTTGCATACAGCTTACCCCCGGAACAAAAGCGGTATTTTAGACTGCGAAGGATGGCTTTGATAAGTCCTTGATTTGATCCTTTGAAACATCAGCACCATACTTGTTCGCCCACGAACAATATGGACCTGCAATGAAAAAGCATCTCCTTATCGCCGCACTGGCGCTCACTGGCACGCAAACGGCCATTGCTGACGTTAAAATTGGCGGCGCTGTGCGCCTCAATTACGCTTGGAAGGACTACGACCAGAGCAACAAGGATAAAAACGGCGAGTGGGACATTGAGCTGTTTCGTATCGACATCAACGGTGACGACGGCAATTGGTTTTACTCGGCGCAATACCGTTGGTATCAGGACTTTGAAGCCATTCACCACGCCTATGTCGGCTACAAATTCGATGAAGATCGCAGCGTCAAAGTGGGTGTCACCCTAGTGCCCTTTGGGCTACTGCCTGTTTCCTCCCACGGCTTTTGGTTCGGCGGCACCTACTATTTGGGGCTCGAAGACGATTACGACACCGGCGTGGTGTACGAACAAAAAGACGGCGACTGGTTATTTCACGCCGCGTATTTTCACAACGCCGAATACCAAAGCGGCGATCGCTACGACCGATATTCTTTCGATCTGGCCGCCGTTGACGGCCAGCGGGCCGACGAAAATGGCCAAATTAATTTGCGGGCAGAGCGCACCCTGCATTTTGCATCCAGCAAGTTGAAGTTAGGTGCATCCGCCCAGATTGGTCGTTTGTATCGGTATGATTCCAAAACACACGATAGCCGTTGGGCTGGCGCCCTCCATGCCGATTGGAGCAACGATGCTGGCTGGCAGGTGCAGCTGCAAGAAGCACACTATAAGTACGACACCGGCACCGATACCGTTGAGCTTTCCGCCTTCCAATTTCCGTTCCCGGTGGCAAGTGAAGCCGATGTAGTGTCGCTGAATCTCGCCAAGACCTTTACAGTGAACAACGACTTCGTTGACACCGTAACCTGCTATAACGACCACACCCAGACCTTGGCATCCGGCCAGGGTGTTGATAATTCGATACAGAACGTGACGGGTTGCCTGTTAGTCAAGGGTGGCCTTTACACCTACATTGACTGGATAGCCGGTAAAAACATGTGGTTTGCCGGTGGCGACGGCATCGGCTTTGACAGCCCCGACAACAACGGTTGGCACTCCAGGCTCAACATCAACATCGGCTATTATTTTTAAATATTTGTTGACAAGGATGGCCCTGATAAGAGAAGGATATAGCCATCGCTTTAGGAGTCAGCCATGAATTTGCGTCAACTCACCACCATTACCCGCACCATTACCGGTACCACCATTGTGTGGCACTGGCGGGCGCTGTTGGTGAATTGACAAGAAGCAATTCAAACATCAGAAAAGCCCGCCCTCACCGGCGGGCTTTTTGTTTATGGAGAGTAAAAAATGCAGGTCATGAAATTCGGTGGTAGCTCACTTGCCACGCCAGACAGGTTTGAATCTGTTGCCCGGCAGGTAAGAGAAGCCCTGGAAAGCAGCGCCGTAGCCGTGGTGTTATCGGCGCCGGCAGGGGTAACCAATCAACTGGTTGCCCTGTGCGATGATACCCAGGCTACCGATATTCAGGCCATCACGGCGCCTTGGCAGGCCCGCTACCCGGCCCTGACCGATGCGTTAGCCCAATGGGCCAACCAATTGGAGGCCTGGTGCCAGGGCATTGCCTTGCTAGGCCATTGCCCCGAAGGCACCCGGGTTGCCATCGCCAGTGCTGGCGAGCGTTTGTCAGTGTTGGTGCTGAGCCACATTCTTGAAGCTGATGAACCGCTGCAATTAGACCCGGCTGGCCTTTTCCTCGGTTATGGGCCTCGTCTTGACGCCTTGGTAGACTTGGACGCCTCTCGCAATAAATGCCGGGGCCTGAGAGAAAAGCAGCCCCGCCTTGCCGTCATGGCTGGCTTTTACGCCGGGCACCGAGACGGCGGCCAGTGCCTGCTGGGCCGTAACGGCTCGGATTACTCGGCAGCCGTTCTGGCCGCTTGCCTGGATGCCGAAGAGCTTATCATCTGGACTGACGTGGACGGCGTTTACCAGTGCGACCCGCGCCTGGTGCCTGAGGCCCAAAAGCTGCGTCAGCTTTCCTTTTCTGAAGCCCTCGAACTTTCCCACTTTGGCGCCAAGGTACTGCACCCCAAAACCCTGGGGCCGGTGGGCCGCTTTCATATCCCCACCTGGATCCGCTCCAGCCTCGACCCTAGCCTTCCCGGCACCCGCATCGATACCCAAGTAGAGCCGTCTGACAAGCCGGTCAAGGCCCTTTCCAGCCTCAACGATGTGGTAATGGTGTCGGTCAGCGGCCCCGGCCTTAAAGGCATGGTGGGCATGGCCAGCCGCATTTTCGCCGCCGTCGGCCAGGCCGGGGTGTCGGTGCTGCTCATTACCCAGTCGTCCAGCGAATACAGCATCAGTTTCTGTTTGAACGCGGTGGACGAGCGCCGCGCCGTCAACTCCATCGAAGACGCTTTCTCCCTGGAGCTTGCCTCTGGCATGCTCGAACCGGTCAGCGTCCAGCGGGATCTGGCCATCCTCACCTTGATTGGCGACAACATGTGCCAGGCCAAGGGCGTTGCCGGGCGCTGCTTTACCCAACTGGGCCGGGCCAACATCAACGTAGTGGCCATCGCCCAAGGCTCCTCGGAGCGGGCCATCTCGGCGGTTATTCCAGGTGATTGCGCCGCGCGCGGCCTGAAAATGGTGCATCAGGCCTTTTTTGACAGCTCCATGCCGCTGGAGCTGGTACTGCTGGGATGCGGCAACGTGGGCTCTGAGCTGTTACGCCAATTGGAAAGCCAGGGCCATTGGCTTGCTAAACAGGGCATCAATGCCCGGGTGGTGGCGCTTTCCAACAGCCAGAAAATGCTGGTGGATACCAAGGGACTGTCCCTTGCCCATTGGCACCAGGCGCTGGAAGCCGAAGGCCGGCCCCTCGACTTGGAGGCGTTAAAAGCCCTGAGCCAGGACTTATTGAACCCGGTATTGGTGGATTGCTCGGCAAGCGACGAACTGCCGGCGCAATACCAGGCTTTTTTGGAGGCGGGTTTTCATGTGGTCACCCCCAACAAGAAAGGCAACACCGGTGCCCTGGCCCACTACAAGGCGCTTAAGAAAACCGCCAAGCAGCACCGCCGCCGCTACCTCTACGACACCACAGTAGGTGCCGGCCTGCCGGTTATCGAGAACCTGCAAAACCTGCTGCACGCCGGTGACGAGCTGCAAAGTTTCTCTGGCATTCTCTCAGGCTCGCTGTCCTTTTTGCTTGGCCGCCTCGAAGACGGTGTGCCCTTTTCCCAGGCGGTACATGAAGCCATGGAAAAAGGCTTTACCGAGCCTGACCCGCGAGATGACTTGTCCGGTCTCGATGTGGCCCGCAAGGTGCTTATTCTCTCCCGTGAAGCCGGCCTCGACCTGGAACTTGCCGATATCAAACTCACCGGCCTGTTGCCCCAAAGCTTTGCCAGCCTCAGCCAGGACGAATTTCTGGCAAGGCTGCCTGAGCTTGATGAAGCCATGGCCCAAAAGGTCAGCGACGCCAAGGCCCAAGGCAAGGTACTGCGCTACGTCGGCCGGATTGAGAATGGCGAAGGCCAGGTTGGTTTGCAGGCGGTGGACGCCAACCACCCGCTGCACCGGGTTCGCGACGGCGAAAATGCGCTGGCCTTCTTGACCCGTTATTACAGCCCGGTGCCACTGCTGCTGCGCGGCTACGGCGCTGGCGCCGATGTTACCGCCGCCGGTATCTTTGCCGACGTGCTGCGTACCCTTAACTGGATGCGGGAGGTTTAACATGGTCCGCGTTTTTGCCCCCGCCACCTCCGCCAACCTCAATGTCGGCTTTGATAGCCTAGGGGTTGCCCTGGCGCCCCTTGATGGCCCCGCCATCGGCGATGTATTAACGGTCGAAGAAGCGGTTAAAGACCGCCTTGAGGTAACAGGCTCGTACGCCCATGAGCTAAGCGGCACCAATATTGTCGAAAAAGCGCTGTGGCGGTTTCGCGAACTGACCGGCAATACCACTCCGGTTGCCATGCACCTTGAAAAAGGCATGCCCATTGGCTCTGGTATCGGCTCGTCGGCAGCCAGCGTGGTGGCCGCAGTGGTGGCCATCAATCGCTACTTCGGCTCTCCGTTGGATTTGGATGCGGCCAAGGCACTGATGGCAGAACTGGAAGGCGAGCTTTCCGGCGGCGTGCATTGGGACAACCTGCTGCCTTGCCTGCTGGGCGGCCTGTGCCTGCATGACGCCAAGCTGCCGGTGCCGGAAAATTGGGTCTGGCTGCTGGCCTACCCGGGTATTCGCCTAGAAACCAAAGCCATGCGCGCCATCTTGCCCAAGGAGATTGCCCTTGGCCAAGCGGTGGCGCAGGCCTCCAACCTAGGGCGTTTTGTCGATGCTCTCTATCGCGGTGAAGGGCGCATGGCAGCCAAGCTGATGGTCGATAACGTGGTTGAGCCATGCCGCGCCCCGCTAGTGCCGGGCTTTTTGGCGCTAAAAGACAAGTTGATGGCCCAAGGGGCCCTAAGCAGTGGTTTATCGGGTTCCGGCCCTACCCTTTTTGCCATCTTTGATAACCTGGCCGCTGCCCAAAAGGCCCTGGCCGACGCCCAGCGATGGGTGGCCCCCCATAACGGCTTTGCCCATCTTTGCCGGGTTGATGACCTCGGCGCACGGACTCTGGAGTCATGATGCAGTTTTATAACCTCAAACACCCCGAGCAACGGGTCAGCTTCAGCCAGGCGGTGCGCCAGGGCCTGGGTAAAGACCAAGGACTGTTCTTCCCGGAAAGCTTGCCAATGCTGGATGCCAGTGAGCTCGCTGAGCTTCCTCGCCATCAGCGCTACCAGAAAATTTTGTCCGGCTTTTTAAAAGACACTTTTTCCGAGCCGACGCTCTCCGAGATGATCGCCAAGGCGTTTCCCTTCGAAGCGCCGTTGGTACCGGTCGGCCCACACTTTGCCCTGGAGCTGTTCCACGGCCCGACCCTTGCCTTTAAAGATTTCGGCGCCCGCTTTATGGCCCAGTGCCTGGCACGGCTTAGCGACGGCAAGCCTATCACCATCCTCACCGCTACATCAGGGGACACCGGCGCGGCAGTAGCCCATGCCTTTCATGGCTTAAAAGGGGTGCGGGTGGTGGTGCTCTACCCTGAGGGCAAAATAAGCCGTCCCCAGGAGCAGCTCTTTTGCACCCTGGGCGGCAATATCGAAACCCTGGCGGTCGAGGGCAGTTTTGACGACTGCCAAGCCCTGGTAAAAGCGGCTTTTGACGACGAAGAGCTGAAAAACGCCATTGGCCTTAACTCGGCAAACTCCATTAACATCAGCCGTTTGCTGGCACAGATCCTGTATTTTTGGGATTTAGCTCTGACCGAGCCCAACCTGGTGGTGAGTGTGCCGAGCGGTAACTTTGGCGACCTGACCGCCGGCCTGATGGCCAAGGCCATGGGCGCCCCCATCAAGCGCTTTATCGCGGCTACCAACAGCAACGATACCGTGCCCCGTTATCTAGCCAACGGCCAGTGGCAGCCCCATGCCACCGTTGCCACCCTGTCCAACGCCATGGACGTAAGCCGCCCCAATAACTGGCCAAGGGTTGAGCACCTCTTGACCAGCCATGGCTGGTCTTTGACCGGTGAAGCGGTCAGTGAAGCCGACACCAAGGCCTCGATGCAGACCCTGCAAATTCTCGACTACCTTGGCGAGCCCCACTGCGCCGTGGCGTTCAAGGCGCTGCTCAATAACCTTGAAGACAAAGAGCGTGGCGCCTTCCTTTGTACTGCCCATCCGGCCAAGTTTGCCGAAAGCGTCAGCACTATTCTCGGTATTCCGGTGCCGTTACCCAAGGCCCTGCAAGATGCGATGGAAAAGCCCAACCTTTCCAAAAAGCTGGGGAATGACTGGCAACAACTACGGCATTATTTACTTCAGGCATGAAAAAAGGCGCCCAATGGGCGCCTTTTTAATGGGTATTGATGGTTCAGCCGGCGGCAGCTACGGCCGCATCGATAGACATCATCAGGCTCAGCACCGTAACGGTGAGAATGGAGAACCCGAACAGCTTACGTGCCCAGGTGGCATCATCTTTGGTTTTGTAACCCTTGATGGCCATATGCAACCAGTAAGTGCCCAGACCCAGTGCCACCACGAAGTAGGCATAGCCGGTGTAGCCGGTAACGGTCAGCAATAAGCTGGCCACTACAAAGGCAACAATGTAGGCAATGATGTGGTTCTTGGTTACCCCTACCCCTCTGGCCACCGGCAGCACGCAAATGGATGCGGCCGAGTAGTCTTTGAGACGGAAGATGGCAATGGCATAGGAATGGGGCATCTGCCAGAGGCTGAAAATCAAAAACAGGATAACGGCGCCCAGATCCAACTGGTTGCTCACGGCGCAATAACCCACCAACGGTGGCGCAGCGCCAGAGAAACTGCCAATCAGGGTGCCATGTACCGAATGGCGCTTGAACAGCAGGCTGTATAAGCCCACGTAGATGACCAGGCCGGCCAAGACAATGGCAACCGCCAACAGGTTGGTAGTAGCCCAAAGCAAAGCGGTACCCAGCACGCCCAAGACAATACCGTATACCAGGGCAACGCCCATCGGCAGCTCACCGGTAGCGGTGGCTCGATTACGCGTCCGTTCCATCTTTTTATCGATGTCCCTGTCGATACAGTTGTTCAGCACACAACCACAAGCCACCACCAAGGAAACACCCACCAGGGTGCTTACCAGGGTCAGCCAGCTAAAGCTGCCCTTGGAGGCCAGAAAAAAACCACCGGCAACCGAAATAAGGTTACCGAAGATGATGCCTGGCTTGGTGATGCCGATGAACTTCTTAATCATGGGTGATACTGCTGGCTTGAGAGTGAAAGGGGCAGCCTCTCGGCTGCCCCCTTTGGGATAGGCCTTAGTGGCCCATCATTGGCATGGTCAGACCGTACAGATGCCAGAAGATCCAAGCAGAACCTGCCACCAGGATGGCAACGATGATCACTGCAAAGACAAAGGCATTGACGTTCCAGCGCTGCTCAGACGAGCTGTTCATGTGCAGGAAGAACACCAACTGGATCAGTACCTGAGCCAACCCGGCAATGACCATGACAGTAACGGTAACAGCCGTGGAGGCTGCACTGCTCATTACCATGGCAAAGGGGATCACGGTCAGAA
Source organism: Gallaecimonas pentaromativorans (assembly GCF_003751625.1). Classification (NCBI taxonomy): domain Bacteria; kingdom Pseudomonadati; phylum Pseudomonadota; class Gammaproteobacteria; order Enterobacterales; family Gallaecimonadaceae; genus Gallaecimonas; species Gallaecimonas pentaromativorans. Next base: position 131,143 of record NZ_RJUL01000004.1, on the reverse strand, counting down.
TGATCGACAGAATAAAGCCAATAAAATAGGACTTGAAAGAGCCGTGGCTTGCGCCGGCGTCAGTATGAGAATGTGCACTCATTACAGGGCCCCCATCAGGTAAACAGCGGTAAATACGCAGATCCAGACGATATCCAGGAAGTGCCAGAACAAGCTCAAGCACTGCAGACGGACGTTGTTCACATCAGTCAGGCCGTTACGGGCAACTTGGAAAATCATCACGATCATCCACAGCAAGCCGAAGCTGACGTGCAGACCGTGGGTACCTACCAGGCTGAAGAAGGCGCTCAGGAAGGCACTGCGCTGAGGGCCTTCACCTTCCAGGATCAGGTGATGGAACTCATAGATTTCCATACCAACGAAGCCAGCGCCCAGCAGAGCGGTGACGATCAGCCAGCCGATGGTTTGGCTCTTCTTGCCAGCGTGAACGGCCAGCATAGACAGGCCACTGGTAAAGGAGCTGATCAGCAGCAGGAAGGTTTCGACCAGCACAAAAGGCAGTTCGAAAATATCCTTGCCAGACGGGCCGCCTGCGGTGTGGCTATAAAGGACTGCATAAGCCGCGAACAGGGTCGCGAAGAGAATACAGTCGGTCATGATGTAGATCCAGAAGCCGAAAACCTTCAGGGCTCCTGCATCGTGATGCCCATGGTCGTGGGCATCCTGTGCGTGAATAGCTTCACTCGACATAGTTGAAATTCCTTACACCTTCGCTGCGGCGGCAAGCTTGGCTTTGTGCTCGCCTTCGATACGTTCGATTTCATCAACTTGGACGTAGTAATCAACGTCCTTGATGTTGGAGCGAACGATAACGGTCGCAATAACACCGATGAAAGTCACGGCAGCCAGCCACCAGATGTCCCAGATAAGGGCAAAGCCACACACGGTCATGAACGCACCGACAAAGACACCGGATGCAGTGTTCTTAGGCATGTGGATAGGCTCATAGGGAGCAACCTGCTTGTAGGCAGTACCTTTCTCTTTTTCATCCCACCAGGCGTCAAGGTCATGAACAACCGGGGTATGGGCGAAGTTGTAGAAAGGCGGCGGTGAGGAAGTGGACCATTCCAGGGTACGGCCATTCCACGGGTCACCAGTCAGATCGCGGTTGGCATCACGGTTACGGATGCTCACAAAGATCTGAATGAGCTGGAAGATAATACCGAACAGGATCACCACTGCACCGATAACGGCAACGTTCAGCCAGGGAGTCCAAGCCGGGTTGTCATAGTGGTTCAGACGACGGGTCATACCCATGAAGCCCAGTACGTACAACGGCATGAAGGCCAGGAAGAAGCCTACGAACCAGCACCAGAAGGAAGCTTGGCCCAGTTTGTCGTTGAGCTTAAAGCCAAAGGCTTTCGGGAACCAGAAGCTGATACCGGCCATAACACCGAACACCACACCACCGATAATCACGTTATGGAAGTGGGCAATCAGGAACAGGCTGTTGTGCAGCAGGAAGTCAGCACCGGGAACGGCCAGCAGTACGCCGGTCATACCACCGATGGAGAAGGTGATGATAAAGCCCAGGGTCCACAGTACCGGTGCATTGAATTGCACGCGGCCACGGAACATGGTGAACAGCCAGTTGAAAATCTTCAGACCCGTCGGAATGGCGATAATCATGGTCGCAATACCGAAGAAGGCGTTGACGCTGGCGCCAGAGCCCATGGTGAAGAAGTGGTGCAGCCACACTACGAACGACAGGAAACCGATGGCGCAGGTGGCATATACCATGGAGGTATAACCGAACAGGCGCTTGGTACTGAAGGTCGAGATGACTTCAGAGAACACACCGAAGCAAGGCAGGATGAGGATGTACACCTCGGGGTGACCCCAGGCCCAGAATAGGTTGACGTACATCATCGGGCTGCCGCCCGCATCGTTGGTAAAGAAGTGGAAGTCCAGATAACGGTCTACGGTCAGCATACCCAGTGCCACAGTCAGCATCGGGAACGCGCCCATGATGATGATGGTGGTCACGAAGATGGTCCAGGTGAACACGGGCATCTTCATCAGGGACATACCGGGGGCACGCATCTTCAGGATGGTCACGAAGAAGTTAACGCCGGTCAGGGTCGTACCGATACCGGATATCTGCATCGCCCAGATATAGTAATCAACCCCCACGCTGGGACTGAACGCCTTCTCCGACAGGGGCGGATAAGCAACCCAACCGGTGGTGGCAAACTGGCCAACGAACAGGGAGATGTTTACCAGGATCACGCCACCCACAAACAGCCAGAAGCTGATGCTGTTGAGGAAGGGGAAGGCAACGTCACGGGCACCGATCTGCAGCGGAACCACGATGTTCATCAGGCCGATAACCATAGGCATGGCCATAAAGATGATCATGATAACGCCGTGGGCGGTGAAGATTTGGTCGTAGTGGTGCGGAGGCAGGAAGCCACCTTGACCGTCATGGGCCAGGGCCAGTTGCGAACGCATCATAATGGCGTCGGCAAAGCCGCGAAGCAGCATCACGATGGCAACAACCATGTACATGACACCAATCTTTTTATGGTCAACCGAAGTCAGCCACTCACGCCATAGGTAGCCCCACTTTTTGTAGTAGGTCAGCGCGCCGACCAGGGCTATCCCTAGCAGCGCAACTACCGCAAAGGTGCCTACCAGGATCGGCACGTTATAGGGAATTTGATCCCAGGTTAATTTTCCAAACATCGTTATTCCTCAGCGCCAGCGCCCATTTTCTCGCCAATTTCGTGATTGTATTCAATCTTGTGCTCAACCACTTGGTCAAAGCTCATCACGATTTGGTGGTAAATCTGCGGCTCTACAGAAGAGAAGTACTCAACAGGCATATGGTCCTGTTTCAGAGCGATCGCTTTGTAGCCAGGATAAGTCAGCTCTTTGGAGCCGCTCTTAACCTTGGCAACCCAGGCTTCAAAGTCTTGGTCATTGGCAGTGGCAATGGCCTTGAACTTCATGCCGGAGAAGCCAGCACCGCTGTAGTTAGCAGAGATACCGTCATAAGTACCCGGGTGGTCGGCCTGCAAGTGAAGCTGAGTCGACATCCCCGCCATGGCGTAAATCTGGCCACCGAGCTGCGGAATGAAGAAGGAGTTCATGACAGTGCCGGAGGTGATCTCGAACTTCACCGGGGTACCGGGCGGGATCACCAGCTCATTCACGGAAGCGATGCCTTGCTTCGGATAAATGAACAGCCATTTCCAATCCAGAGATACGACTTGAACAGTCAGAGGTTGCTTGTCCGAATCCAGAGGACGATAGGGGTCGAACTCGTGGCTGGACTTCCAAGTGATCACGCCAAGGATGGCGATGATGACCAGAGGGATGGACCACACTGTTGCCTCAAGAGCATTAGAGTGAGACCACATAGGGGTATAAGTAGCCTTGGTGTTGGATGCGCGATAACGCCAAGCAAAGAGCACAGTCATGATGATGACGGGCACAACCACGATCAGCATCAGGATGAAGGCGGTAACGATCAACGACCATTCGCCCTGCCCTACCGGGCCCTTGGAGTTCATCAGAACCATATCGTCACACCCAGCCAACAAAAAGGCCGCTCCCAGGGAGAGCACCTTAGTAAGACTGGTTAACCACTTACTTTTCATATCATAACCTCACCTCAAAATGACTGCCTCGAGGAACATAAGAGCTCGCTACAGGGGACTTGCGTTGTAATTGTTAGCCGCGGAATGTACCAAGAAAAACCCCACCATTTCCAGTGAAAAACACCCCGTTCAACCCGCGTGGGGAACAAAACACCTTTTCGTACGGTCTTGCCTTACATTCCGTTAAAAGTTATTGACTTCATTTGACAAAAAGCCAGGTATCAGACCGTTTACCCGGCATGACCTTGCTTGTATTAGCAAGCGACTCTGGCACACTCTTTCTTTTGTTTTCCCGAGGGATATATGAGAGTAGCAGTTGCCCCTAACGGGCCTGAGTTGTCGAACATTGTAGCTGGCATGTGGCGTTTGGCCGACTGGCAGCTCAATATTCAAGCTCGCATTCGTTTTATAGAGGAGGCACTGGCATTAGGGATCAGCTCCTTTGACCATGCAGATATTTACGGTGACTACCGCTGTGAACAACTGTTCGGGGAAGCGCTGAAGGTTGCCCCTCATCTTAAGGCGCAAATCCAGCTTGTCTCCAAGTGCGGTATTAAGCTGACAAGCGACAATCACCCCTATCAGCTTAATCATTATGATACTTCCGCGGCTTATGTCCGTGCCCAGGTTGACGCCTCTTTAGCCAATCTGGGTGTCGAGCAGCTCGACCTTCTTCTTATTCATCGCCCTGATTATCTGATGGACGCTGCCGCCCTCGCAGGCACCTTCAGGGAACTGCAAAAAGAAGGAAAAGTGGCGCACTTTGGGGTATCCAACCACAGCGCCGCCCAGTTTGCGCTGCTTGATGACCAGTTCCCACTGGTAACCAACCAACTAGAACTGTCAGTCCTTGAACACCAATCCTTGGACGACGGCACCCTTAGCCAATGCCAGAGCAAGTGCATCAGGCCCATGGCTTGGTCACCCCTTGGCGGCGGCAGGCTATTTAGTGGCCAAGACCCGGCGGCCCTTCGGGTGCGGGCCGTGCTTGAAGACCTCGCCAAAGAGTACAGCTGTAGCCTAGCTACCATCGCCTACGCCTGGATACTGCGCCACCCCAGCAGGCCGCTGCCTATTACCGGCTCAGGTCGCATTGCAGCGCTAAAAGAAGCAACAGCCGCCCTTGAGGTGAGGCTGAGTAACGAGCAGTGGTATCGGTTATGGGTGGCCTGTCGCGGTCACGATGTCCCCTGAGCAAGGTTTCAGCATTACCGTGTTTCGGCATTAAGAAGCTTTGTTATCATGACGGCTTGGTCGCCGTTAACGGTAGCCCGCGCTTCAAAATGCGAGGTTATTGGGTCGCTTACCACTTAACGCAGATAATGACCGGCTAACGTCAACTGTCGTTGCCGTGAAGCAAAAGCACATTAAACTAAAGTCTCACTGACAAAATGCCAATTATTCATAAACTGGCGAGACACAATACTAAGAAGGAAATCCACTATGACATCCTGGTTGAAACGCACACTGGTGACCGTGTCACTGGCAGTCAGCCTGCCTGTAGCCGCGGCCAACTACACCATCGGTACCGGCAGTCAGAGCGGCACTTACTACCCCTTCGGCGGCATGCTGGCCAAGGTGTGGAGTGAAAACATCAAAGATTTCAACATGCGCGCCGAAGTTACCGCCGCTTCTGTTGAAAACATCATTAAAGTGGCTTCTGGCCAACAATTGGCCGGTATCGCCATGGGCGACTCCGTGCTGGCCGCGATGAAAGGCGAAGCGCCTTTCCGCCGCCCCATGGACGTTAGCGTCCTGTTCGCCCTGTACCCCAACGTGGTGCAGTTCATTGTTCCTGCCAACTCCAGCATCAAGTCCGTTGAAGACCTCAAAGGCAAAAAAGTGTCTGTTGGCGCCCCAGGTTCCGGTACCCGCGTAGGTTCTACCGCCATCCTCAAAGCCCTTGGCATCAATGAAGGCGACTTCAAAGCCCAGAGCCTGAACTACACCGCCACCACCGAAGCGCTGGCCAACGGTCAAATTGACGCTGGCGTTATCATCGGCAGCGCTGGCGTCGGTGCCATCACCGAGCTGGCCCTGACCCGCGACGTCCGCGTGCTGTCTTTCAGTAAAGACGAGTTGGACAAGATCCACGCTGCCCTGCCCGCCTATGCTGGCATGGACATTCCCGCCGAAACCTACAACAAGGTACCGGCCTTCACAGCCCCTGCCGTGTGGAACGTGCTGGTCGTGAAAAAGGATCTGGACCCGAAACTGGCCAGCGAAATGGTGAAGACTGCTTTTGCTAACATGGACAAAATCAAAAACGTCATCGCCGATGCCAAAAACACCACCGTTGCTAACATGGAACGTCTCGAAGGTGCGCCCCTGCACCCAAGCAGCCTGGCTTATTACAATGAGATGAAAGGCAAATAAGCCCCATGCAACAACAAGAAGTCGCAAAAGAACCCGTCAAGCTTGGCGGGTTCGATTATTTAATCGGGGCTATTGCGATAGCCCTTACTGTTTTCCAGATTTGGCATGGCCTGGCTGCAGAACTCTCCGCGCCGGTGTTCCTGCCCATCCACTTGAGCTGGGTGCTGGTCCTCATTTTCCTGGTCAAACCCACCTTCAAGAAAGACGGTTCCCCCAACGGTCTCTATCTTTTGGGTCGCGGACTCGATTTTATCTGCGCCCTTATCGCGGTTTGGGCAGGCTATCGCCTGTCGCACTTTGATTATGACGACTTGAGCTTCCTGCTGGACGGCCTGGGTAACGTGGATCTCTACACCGGCACCGTGCTAATCGTGCTGCTGCTGGAGGCCACGCGCCGCACCGTGGGCTGGGTGATGAGCCTGATCGCCATCCTGTTTCTCGCCTATGGCCTGTGGGGCAACCTGCTACCAGACGAATTTGCCAGCAAAGGTTTTGATTTGCAGGAGCTTATTCGCTTCCACATCTTCTCAACCAATGGCGTCTTCGGCGCTCCGCTGGCTATCTCCGCCGGCGTGGTATTCGTGTTCGTGTTGTTCGGTGCCCTGCTCCAGGTAACCGGCGCTGGCCAGTTCTTTATCGACTGCGCTTTCGCCATTGCCGGCCGTTATCGCGGTGGCCCGGCCAAAGCCTCGGTACTGGCCTCGGCGGCTCTTGGCTCTATCTCGGGTTCAGCCATCGCCAACACCGTGACCACCGGCGCTCTTACCATCCCGATGATGAAAAAGCTCGGCTACAAGCCTGAGCAAGCCGCAGGTATTGAGGCGGCAGCCTCCACCGGTGGCCAAATCATGCCGCCGGTCATGGGGGCGGGTGCCTTCGTGATGGCGCAATTTACCGGTCTGCCCTACTCCGAGATCCTCTTGGTCTCCATCGCGCCGGCCATCCTGTACTTCTTCTGTACCTTGCTGTATGTGCACCTGATGGCCTGCAAGCTCGGCCTCAAGGGCATGGACAACGTCGAGAAAGTACGGGTAGTGGTAAAACAAGGCTGGCATTACTTGGTGCCGCTGGTGCTTATCACTGTGCTGCTCTTGATGAGCTACTCACCGGTACTGGTGGGCCTGGCAGGCTGTTTGGCCATTGTGCTGGCCGCCTTTAGCCGCCGCAAAACCTGGGTGAAGTTCTCAGCACTGCTCGAAGGCTTGCGTGACGGCGCCTTGATGATATTGCCCATCAGCGCCGCCTGCGCTACCGCCGGCCTGGTGGTGGGAGTGGTTGGCCAAACCGGTATTGGCCTGCAATTTACCCAAGCGCTGCTGGCCCTGTCCGGTGGCTACCTGTGGGGCGCCTTCATCCTCATCGCCATTGCCGCTGTGGTGCTGGGTATGGGTTTGCCGGTAACCGCGGCCTACATCGTACTGTCAGTGATGGCAGTGCCTGCCCTGAACGAGTTCGGCCTGCCGGTACTGACCGCGCACCTTATCGTGTTCTGGCTGTCGCAAACCTCTAACGTGACACCGCCTATCGCTCTGGCGGCCTTTGCTGGCGCCGGTATTGCTGGTGCGTCGCCGATGAAGTCATCCGTGCAAGCCTTCAAGCTCGCCTTTGGCTTTTTCATCATCCCGCTGATGATGGCCTACTCCGGGCTGCTTTGGCGCGCCGATGAAACCGCCTTTGACTTCACCGTGGCCATTCTGGCGACCATTGGCCTTATCATCTCCTTTGCCTGCGGCGTGGAAGGCCGTCTGGTCAATCGCCTGAGCCCGATGCTGCGGGTGGTCTTGCTGGCCATTGCCTGCCTGATGCTGGTGCACAACCCGGTGCTGCGTATCAGCGCCCTGGTGGCCCTGGCTGGCATCATGTTTTGGGACTGGAAAAAGGGTAAAGCTGACGATTAATCAGCGGTTTAAGATAAAAATACCGGGCCTAGCCCGGTATTTTTTTATCCTGCACTCAATGGCCCTTGCCGGTAATGCCAGCCGCCCTTGTTTTGCTCAAAGAGCAGCTGATGGGTGATACCCACTGGCATGTCTTCGTCGTGGTGGCTAACCAGCAGCAACTGGCTTTCCCCTTTGGCCATCAGCAGACTCAAAAAGCCGTTGATTTGCTGACGGTGCCCTTCATCAATGCCCTGGTAAGGCTCGTCGAGAATAAGCAGCGGCGGGTGTTTGACCATGGCTCTGGCGATAAGCAGCAAGCGCTGCTCTCCATAAGAGAGTGATAAAAAAGCGCTGCCCGCTTTATGCGCCATGCCAACAATGCCAAGCCAACGCGCCGCCAACTGCCGCAGGTTGTCGCCGGCGCTTTGGTAAAGGCCAATGGAGTCAAAATACCCCGACAGCACCACCTCAAGGGCGCTGCAATTGACCCGGTAGGCGCCGTGCAGCGCTGGCGACACCAGCCCTTGCTGCTGGCGAATATCCCATAAGGTCTCCCCGGAGCCGCGTTTTTTGCCAAAAAGGTACACCTCGTTACTAAAACCCTGGGGGTTATCGCCGGTCAGCACCGACAGCAACGTGGATTTACCGGCGCCATTGGGCCCGGCAATTTGCCAGTGCTGGCCCGGCGCCAAGGTCCAGCTCAGGCCGTCGATAATAAGATTGTCCTGGTAGCTCACCTTGAGGTTGTCGACTTTCAGCAGCGGCCGGCTCACCTCAGGCAAGGCTTTAGGGGCCGGTGGCAACTCGGGCAGCACCTGTTGCTGGCGCTCGCCAAGCAGCGCCTCTTTGTCGCTAAGGCGCGTCAACACGCAGCGCTCCATCAGTGCCACCTGGGGGCAAAAATCCGGCACTTCGTCCAGGCGGCTTAGGGCCAAAACCAGGGTGGCGCCTTGGCCAATAAGCATTTTAAGCTCACGCATCAGCGCCTGGCGCGCGCCCTTATCCAGGCCGCTAAAGGGCTCGTCCAGCAGTAACAGCGGCGGCTCGTTCAGCAACGCTTTGATAAGCAGCAGCTTTCGCCCTTCGCCGCTGGAGAGCACGGTAAAGGGCCGCTCCAGCGCATGACCCAGGCCAAAGGCGTCAATCAGGGCCAGGGCTTTTGGCGCCAAGGTAGCGCCCAGCAGGGTGCGGGCACTGGGCACCAGCGCTTCGTCGTCTTTCACTAAATCGGTGTTAGCGTCTTTAAAGGCCTGATCCCACAGCGCCAGTTGCCGGTCCATGGACACCAGAGCGTCGCTCTTGGGGCCGGTTCGCTCCCCGGCGAGCAGCGCTAATTCCCCGGCGATGGCCCGCAGCAGCAGCGATTTACCGGCGCCGTTGCCGCCGGTGACGGCAAGGCAGCCGCCCTTTTCCAAGCTCAAGGCTTGCACCTCGAGGCTCAGCTCTTGGGTTACCCGAAACCGGGCCTCTTTGATACTCCACATACAGCGGCTCCCTGGGTCAAAAAAGGCGCCCTTGGGCGCCTTTTTGTTTTTGTCACAAAGCCGTTATTGGCGCAAGGGTGCTCAGACCCGTTCCAACAGCATGGCAATGCCCTGCCCCACGCCAATGCACATGGTGCAAAGGGCGTAGCGCTCACCGCTGCGGTGCAGTTGGCGAGTGGCGGTCAGCACCAGGCGGGCACCGCTCATGCCTAAAGGATGGCCGATGGCAATGGCGCCGCCGTTGGGGTTGACCCTGGCATCGTCGTCTTTGAGGCCAAGTTCGCGCAGTACCGCCAGGCCCTGGGCGGCAAAGGCTTCGTTGAGCTCGATAACGCCAATCTCATCAAGGCTGATGCCGGTCTGGGCCAGCAGTTTTTTCACCGCCGGCACCGGGCCAATGCCCATCACCCGGGGCGGCACCCCGGCGGTGGCCATGGCCACGATACGCGCTTTGGGGGTCAGGCCATGGCGCTCGGCAGCGGCCTTGGAGGCAACGATAAGGGCGGCGGCGCCGTCGTTGACGCCCGATGCGTTACCTGCGGTAACCGAGCCGCTGCCGTCTGGCTTGAACGGCGCCTTGAGGGCGTTAAGGGCTTCGAGGGTGGTGTCCGGGCGCAGGTGCTCGTCGGCACTGAATTCGAGGGTTTTACCACGGCCAAGGGCGACGGTTACCGGCATAATCTCTTCGGCCAAAATGCCCTCTTGCTGGGCTTTGGCGGCCTTTTGCTGGCTGGCAAAAGCAAAGAGATCTTGGTCTTCACGGCTGACGTTAAAATCATCTGCCACGTTTTCGGCGGTTTCCGGCATGGCGTCCACTCCGTACTGGGCCTTCATGCGCGGGTTGATAAAGCGCCAGCCAATGGTGGTGTCGTAAAGGCCGTTAGGCTCGCGGCTAAAGGCCTTCTCGGCTTTGCCCATGACAAAAGGCGCGCGAGACATGGATTCGACACCGCCGGCCAAAACCAGCTGCTGCTCGCCGCTTTTGATGGCGCGGGCGGCAATGCCGATGGCGTCCATCCCCGAGCCACAAAGGCGGTTGACGGTGGTGCCGGGGACCGATTCGGGCAGCCCGGCCAGCAGCGCCGACATCCGGGCGACGTTGCGGTTGTCTTCACCGGCTTGGTTGGCGCAGCCAAACACCACGTCGTCGATGGCCTCAGGGGCCAGCTTGGGGTTATTTTCCAGCAGGAATTTGAGCACCATGGCCCCCAAATCATCGGGGCGAACCGGTGCCAAGGCGCCACCGAAGCGGCCCACGGGGGTACGGATACCGTCGCAGATATATGCATCAGTCATAACATGCTACCGAGTTGAAGGGGCCGGGCGGCTGCCCGGCCCGAAATATCAGGCTTTGCCTTTTTTAAGCGACTGCCAGTAACGGAAGCCGGCAAAACCCAGGGAAAGCAGCGTCAGAGCCAGGAAGAACCAGTCGATGGGGCTGCGGAAGAAGACACTGGCTTCGCCCTTGCCAATCAGGATGGTGCGGCGCAGGTTGTCCTCGAACATGGGGCCGAGGATAAAGCCAATCAAAAACGGCGCGGCGGCAATACCGGTGCGGTTGAAGATGAAACCAACAATGCCGAACAGCAGCATGATGCTGATATCAAAGGTGTTGTTGTTGACCGCATAGGCGCCGTAGATACAGAACATCAGCACCACCGGGAACAGCACCGCCTTGGGAATGTCGGCGATGAGCGAAAAGTAGCGGATGGCCACCTTACCGGTGATAAAGAGCACCACAGAGCTCAGCATGATGCCGCAGAACAAGGCATAGATGAGGTTGATGTTTTCCTGGAACATCAGCGGGCCCGGCGTCAAACCGTGCAGCATAAAGGCGCCGAGGATGATGGCGGTGATCACATCCCCAGGAATGCCAAGAGACAGCAGCGGGATGAGGGTCGCACCGGCCACGGCGTTGTTGCCCGACTCGGCTGCCGCCACCCCTTCAATTTCCCCTTTGCCGAAGTTGTCTTTGCGCGGCGAGGTGCGGCGCGCTTCGGAGTAGGAAATAAAGGACGCAGCAGTGGCGCCGGTGCCGGGTATGGCGCCGATAATCACGCCGATAACCGAGCCTCGGATGATGGTCTTTAGCGACTGTTTAAGCTCGCCCAACGTCACAGAGGCGCCTTTGGCGGCGGACTGGATATGGGGCTTGGCCTTGGTCAGGTAGAAATCGAGGATCTCCGGGATGGCAAACAGACCAATCAGCAGCGGCACGAAGTTGACCTTGTCCATCAAATCGAAGTTATCGAAGGTCAGGCGCTGGGTGCCGTACACCGCATCGAGGCCAATGGTGGACACGATGATGCCAAAGGCGGCAGCGATAAGGCCCTTAAGAATGGAGTTGCCGGACACCGAAATGATGATGGTCAAGCTAAAGCAGATCAGCCAAAAATACTCCGGCGGGCCGAAGCTCAGGGCGATCTTCGCCAGGTAACCGGCCAAGAAAATCAAGGACAGGTTGGAGATGAAGTCGGCGATGCAAGAGGCATAAAGAGCCATTTGCAGGGCCTTTTTGGCCTGGCCTTGCTGGGCCAGCGGATAGCCGTCAAGCAAGGTACAGGCCGAGGCTGGCGAGCCGGGGGTTCGAATCAAAATAGCGGTAATGGAGCCGCCGTACATGCCCCCTTTGTAGATCCCCACCAGCAGCAAAATGGCGGTGATGGGTTCCATGGCAAAGGTAAAGGGCAGCGCCAGGGCGACAGCCATGGTGGCGGTAAGGCCAGGAATGGCACCGATGATAACGCCGATAAGCACGCCAACGGCGATCATCAGCAGGTTGTTCCAGCTCAGAAAAAGGCTGAGCACCTCGTGAAAGTTTTCCATCCGATACGTCTCAAGTGTGTTTCAGGGCGAGCCAGCTACGGCTCGTCGCGTCCTTGCATCGGATCACCACAGGTCACCGCTGGGCAATGGCACATTCAAGCCACTGATAAAGGCCCAGCAAACGGCCAGTGGGAACAGCACAGCAAATACGTACAGCAAAGGGTGTCGCACCTTAAGGGCGGCAAAGAGCAATAAGGTGGCGGCAACCCCGCTGACCATGGCACCAAGCCATTGAAAGCCGAAGCCGTAAACCACCAGGGCCACAAAGATGCTGGCGTACTGGGCAAAGGGAACGTCTTTTAACAGGCGCTCCTGGCTGTTACCTACCTGGCGGGTCAAGCCGCTGAGGATAAGGCCCAGGCTCAGTACCAGCACTATCCAGCCCATCACCTCGGGTAAGAAGCGGGGGGAAAGCAGCGGGTGCTGCATGTAACCGGGTTGCTCGATGTAGTTGGGCACCAGCTCCCACAGGAACACGGCCGATGCCACCAGAAACACCATGCCCAAAAGGACATCGACGTTAAAATGCAGGGAGCGGGATTTGGGTTGGGTCATGGAAAGGCTTTCCATCGGTCTTCTCCTCGGGCGGGGTTGCCCCCGCCCTTGGTCTATCAGTTGCGGCGGATGCCGGCTTCTTCAGCCACGGCGGCCCACTTCTTCACGTCTTTGGCTACGAATTCCTTGAAGGCCTCGCCTTGTTCGGTGGCAGGTTCGGCACCGATCTGCGGCAGGAACTGCTTGAATGCGTCGCTGGCCATAACTTTGTTGAGGGCGGCTTGCAATTTGGTTACCGCTTCATCAGACATCTTCTTGTTGGCAATCAAGCCGAACCAAGCGGAGGTTTGATAATCGGCAAGACCCAAGTCTTTACCCGCGTCCGCGATGGTAGGTACGCCAGGCAGGTAAGGAGAGGGGTGAGCGGTGGTTACCGCCAGGGCCTTGAGCTGGCCGCCTTTAATGGAGGGCAGCACCGAGGGCAGGTTTTCAAAGGACAGGTCTACGTCGCCGGAAATAAGAGCCGGCAGCGCTTCACCGGAGCCACGGAACGGTACATGCACCATTTTGCCGTGGATCATGCTTTTAAAGAGCTCGCCGGACATGTGGATGGAGCTACCCACGCCGGAGGAGCTAAAGGCCATACCGTCTTTCTCGCGGGCCGCCTTAACCACATCCGCCACGCTGTTGAAGGGGCTGTTGGCCGGTACTACCAGCACGTTGGGAATGTTGATGACGTTACGGATAAAACGGAAGTCGTTCACCGGATCGTAGCGCAGGCCAGGATAAATGGCGGCGCCGATGGTATGGCCCGGTGAGGCCATCAGGATGCGGTAGTTAGGGTCGCGGGCCCGGGTCAGTTGCGCGGTGGCAACGGTGGAGCCGGCGCCGGGGCGGTTTTCAACGACAACCGGTTTGCCCAGTTCCCCTTGCAGCAGGTCGGCAACGCGGCGCGACAGGATGTCGGTGGTGCCGCCGGCGGCGTAAGGCACCACCAGGGTAATGTTTTCCTGCGGCCAGTCTCCTGCCGCGCTGGCAGATGACGTAAAGGAGAGCGCAGCGGCGGCGCCCATGGCAAACAATGCCCCCACAAATGTGCGTTTTTTCATCGTTATCACCTCTGGTTCGATTATCGAACTTTTGTTCGTAAATGCTGACAATTAGACTCTTGCATGAAAGTGCAAGCCGATCAAGCCAGTTACGACTAAAGGCTATGGCAATTTGCATTTTACGGAAGCGTAAATAGGCTAACACCCTGTAACTCGGTGCCTTTAGTACAGATCCGTCCAGTTCCGGCCACAAAACCCCCTGCAAAGTCCCTTGACAAGGCCTTAAGGCAGCTCTTACGCTTTTCATTAATCGAACATATGTGCGATATACGAACATAGAGGAAATCATGGCTCAGCACTTGACCTTAACGGAAGCCATCAGTCGTTATGTTCTGCCCGGCAGTACAGTGGCGATGGAAGGCTTTACCCACCTTATCCCCTTCGCGGCAGGACACGAGATCATCCGTCAGGGGATCACCGGCCTGACCCTTATTCGCATGACCCCGGACCTTATCTATGACCAGCTCATCGGTATGGGCTGTGTCGACAAGATGATGTTCTCTTGGGGCGGCAACCCCGGGGTGGGTTCCCTGCACCGCTTTCGCGATGCCTTCGAGAACCAAAACCCCAAGCCGCTTGCCATAGAAGAGCACGCCCACGCCGCCATGGCCAACGCCTATGCGGCCGGCGCCAGCGGCCTGCCGGTCGCCATTTTTGACGGCTACCAGGGCACCTCTTATGCCAGCGTCAATCCCAACATCAAGTCGGTCACCTGCCCTTTTACCGGCAAGGTGCTGGCGGCAGTGCCAGCCATCAACCCGGACGTGGCCATCATTCACGCCCAAAAGGCCGATAAGGAAGGCAATGTCTGGCTCAAAGACATCGTCGGGGTGCAAAAAGAAGCGGTGCTGGCAGCCAAGGTAGCCATTGTCACCGTTGAAGAGATTGTCGAGAGCGTTGATGACAGCCAGGGCGGCACCATCATCCCGTCCTGGGTGATTGAAGCGGTGTGCTGCGTGCCCATGGGCGCCTTCCCTTCTTATGCCAGCGGCTATTACCCCCGCAACAACCGCTTTTATATCAAGTGGGATGCCATAGCGCGGGACTACGACACCTTCAGCGCCTGGATGCAGCAATACGTGCTGGACTCCAAGGACCATCAGCAATTCATGGATAAACTGCGCGAGGCCGATTATGTCTGAGGCGAGCTACAGCTCTTCTGAAATGATGACGGTGGCGGCATCTCGGATGCTGGCCGAAGACGATGTCTGCTTTGTCGGTATCGGCCTGCCAAGCGCGGCCGCCAACATGGCGCGGCTCGGCCACGCCCGTAACATCAAACTGATTTATGAAAGCGGCACCTTAGACACCAAGCCGCAGGTGCTGCCGCTGTCCATCGGTGACGGCGAACTGGCCGATACCGCCAAAGGCGTGGTGTCGGTGCCGGAGATGTTCCGCTACTGGCTGCAGGGCGGCAAAATTCGCACCGGCTTCTTGGGCGCCGCCCAGATTGACCGCTTTGCCAACATCAACACCACCGTCATTGGCGACTACGCCAATCCCAAGGTGCGCCTGCCTGGCGCTGGCGGCGCGCCGGAGATAGCCTCCCACTGCCAGCGGGTGCTTATTACCCTCAAGCATTCCAACCGCGCTTTTGTTGAAAAGCTCGATTTCATTACCTCGGTGGGCTTTCTCGATGGCGGCGACAGCCGTGAAAAACTGGGGCTACCCGGCAAGGGCCCGGCCATGGTGATAACCGATTTAGGGATATTGGAGCCAGATCCTGTCAGCCGCGAGCTGACCCTAACCTCGGTACACCCCGGGGTGAGCGTCGAGCAGGTGGTCGCAGCCACCGGTTGGCCGCTAAAAGTGGCAGACAAGGTGGCCACCACCCCTGCCCCGACCGAGCAGGAGCTGGCCATATTGCGGGATCTGAATGCCCGGACCCAGGCCGCTTACAACTGAACAATCACGGCAGCGATGCCGTGATTTTTTTTGCGGTTTCTTCCAGTAACGGTACAAATTCGGCGATCAGCTTTTCTTTCGAGACCTTGGACACATGGGTACTGACATTCAACGCAAAACGGACATTGTGATGGCGGTCAAACACCGGCACCGCTACCGAGCGCAGCCCCAGTTCCAGTTGCTGATCGTTAATGGCGTAGCCTTGCTGGCGCACCTTATCCACCTCTTCACGAAGCTGGCTGGCTTCAGTCAGGGTGTAAGGGGTAAGAGCCTCAAAGGGCGCCTCGGCCAGGAAGATGTCGAGGTGTTCCTGAGGCATGGCAGCCAGCAGCACCCGGCCCATAGACGTGGCATAAGCCGGCAGCTTGGCGCCAATTTGCAGGTTGATGGGCAGCAGACCCCGCACCGGCACCCGGGCAATGTAGACGATGTTCTGGCCGTCCAGTACCGAGGCCGAGCACGACTCGCCAAGCTTCAAGGTCACCTCTTCCATGTAGCGGGTAATGACGCCGCCAAAGTTGAGGGTCGACAAGTAGCTGTAGCCCAGATCCAGCACCCGGGCGGTGAGGCGGAACTGTTTGCCGTCACTGCTCACGTAACCGAGCTTTTGCAAGGTCAGCAAGAAGCGGCGGGCCGAGGCGCGGGAGAGATCGTTCTTCTTGGCCACCTCGGTCAGGGTCATGGCCGGGGTTTGGGCATCGAAGGATTTAATAACCTCCAAGCCACGGGCAAAGGTGGCCAGAAAGTCTTTGTCTACGGTGTCGTTTTTTTGCTGCTCTGCCATGGCTTTTTATTGAATACCGAACATTTGGTTCGAATATCGCACATGATGGTCCCATCGCCAAGTTTCTTCAGGAGTTAATCTATGTCTTCAGCCCCTTATGTCCTTGTTACCGGCGGTGCCCGCAATATCGGCCAAGCCATCAGCCTACGCCTGCAACAAGAGGGCTATCAGGTGATAGTACTGGACATCAACCCCCCCGAGGCCCGCTCCCTGACCCACCACTACCAGATTGATTTAAGTGACGGCAAAGCCACCACTACCCTGGTTAAGGCCCTGGCCGAGGAGTTTGCCATCACCCGGTTGGTAAATAACGTGGGTCTGGTAAAACCGGCCTTGATGGAAGAGGTCAGCGAAGCAGACTTTTTGCAGCTGATGCACCTCAATACCCTGTGTGCGCTGCACTGCGTGCAGGCGCTGAGCCCGGTCATGAAGGCCAAGGGCTTTGGCCGCATTGTCAACAACTGCAGCCGGGTGGTACTGGGGAAAACCGAGCGCAGCGCCTACAGCGCCAGCAAGGGCGCCTTGTTGGCCATGGCCCGCACCTGGGCCTTGGAGCTAGCGCCATTTGGCATCACGGTGAACAACGTCGCCCCTGGCCCCATCGCCACCGGCGCCTTTTGGGAAAACAACCCCCCCGGCAGCCCCCAGGCGGAGAAAATCGTCAACAACATTCCGGTCGGCCGCATGGGCCAGCCAGAAGATGTGGCCCACGCCATGAGCTTTTTCCTCGACGAGCGTTCCGGCTTTATCACCGGCCAGACCCTCTATGTGTGCGGCGGTGTTACCACCGGGCTGGCACCGGTATGACCGAAGGGGCCCGCACCCTGATCACACTGTTGATGTCCACCGGTCTAACCCTGGCGGTGGCGCATCTCTTTTTGCCCATTCCTCTTTATTGGGGGGCCTTGCCGCTGTGGCTGGCCGCCCTTATCCAGTTGCCGAGGTTGTCGGCGCTGCTGAGAAATCAGGTGCTGCTGCTGAGCCTTTGTGGCCTGGCACCCATGTCCATGGTGCTGTACATGGGCAAGGCGGTGGAGTGGCAGCGGGCCCTGGCCATCAACATGCCGCTGATTTGCATCATCATGGGCGCCGGCATGCTCAAGCTGGTGTGCCTGCCCCCCAAGGGCAAGGAAGGCAAGCTGGCCCAGGGGCCAAGGGCACTGTGGCAAACCCTGCTTGGGGTGCACGCCTTTTCAGCGGCCATCAATATGTCGGCACTCTATATCGCCGGTGACCGTTTAAGCGCCCACAAGCCGCTGACCCTCAACCAAGGCTCGCTGCTGGCCCGCGCCTTTACCACCAGCATGTTTTGGTCACCCTTGATGGCCGGCATGGCGCTGGCCCTGAGCTGGGCGCCGGGGGCCAGCCTTGGCAGCCTGATCCACTGGGGCCTGCCCCTTTCCTTGCTGATGATGGCCATCACCGTTTGGCAGATAAGGCTTAATGACAAAACCGAGTTCCTGGGTTTTAACGGTTTTCCGGTGTCGTTGGGGTCCTTGGCCATTCCCCTGGCGCTCACCTTGCTGGTGCTGACCATCAGCCATTTTGAGCCCACTCTTTCCATTCCGCTGTTGGTGTCGGGCGCGGCGCCCCTGATCACCTTGTTGATAAAGGGCCTGGGCGGCGGCCGCCAGGGGCTAGAAGACGTTGCCCGCCACGGGCGGCTGCAAATGCCAGCCATGGGCGGGGAGCTTTGCCTGTTCCTGGCGGCCGGGGTCTTTGCGGTGGGGCTTTCCAGCGCCTTTAACGCGCTGGGGGCCGGGCACATGGCGGTAACCCTCAATCATTGGCATACCGCCGCCATTTTGGTGGGGATAGTGGTACTTGCCTACCTGGGGCTGCACCCCATTGCCTCCATTGCCATCGCTGGTTCCTGGACCCAGGCGATGACGGTCGACCCCAACCTGCTGGCCTTTACCTATCTTGCCAGTTGGAGCATCGGTGTGGTGGCCAACCCCTTCTCCGGTACCATGCTGGCCATGGTGTCCCGCTATGGCCTGCCCTACCCGGCGTTGCGGCGCCATAACCTGCCCTTTGTGGCCGCCAGTCTGGCGCTTGCCATCGGCGCCATGATCTTTATCGCATAGGGCTGATTTTTATCAGGATATTGATAAGCTGGTGAGGTTGCCAGAAAGGACGCCTTGCCATGAACCACTTTTTCGAGCTCACCCTTACCACGGTTGCCGCCTTGCTGCCCATCATTAACCCCTTCAGCACGGCGGCGCTGTTCCTTGGCCTTACCGAAGGCGACTTGCCCAGTTGGCGCCGGCAACAGGCCAAGATGGGGGTGATTTACATGGTGGCCATCCTGGTGGTGTTCCTGCTGGCTGGGACGCTTATCATGAGTTTTTTCGGCATCTCCCTACCGGGGGTGCGCATCGCCGGGGGGATCTTGGTCGGCAGAGTAGCCATCGGCATGCTCTACCCTCGGGACGAGGGCTTTACCGATGCTGCCCACAAAGAAAACCGGCAGCGCAAGGACGTATCCTTCTTCCCGCTGGCCATGCCGAGCCTGGCCGGCCCCGGCGCCATTGCCGTCATCATTACCCTCGCGACCTTGGCCACTACCGTCACGCACTACCTGGCCATCATCCTTGGCGTGCTCATCATGGGGGTGATCACCTACCTGACCTTGCTGGCCTCCAATTTCATTACCCGTTGGCTGGGGGTAACCGGCATGCAGGCCCTGACCAAGATCATGGGCTTTTTGATCTTCTGTATCGCGGTGCAGTTTGTGGTGAACGGGGTAACGGACCCGGACCTGCTTGCCAAGATAAAATCGGGTCTGGGACTATAAAAAAGGCGCCTTGCGGCGCCTTTTTAGCTGTTGGGCGCTTCAAACTGAAGCTGGCCGTTTTGTACCGGTATGGTGTCGTCGGGGCGATGGGCCATACGCACCTTGCCTTGCTTACCATCCAGCTCATAAGTGACGTCGTAGCCCAGCAGCTTTTGCGAGCGGTCGTAGGCGGTGTGACACTTGCGGTCGGTGCGGGTGGTGAGGTCACCGTCTTGCATGTTTTTCTGCACCTGGTTACCGGCGTAACCACCGGCCGCCGCCCCGGCAACGGTGGCGATCTTTCGGCCATTACCGTCACCTATCTGGTGGCCCAGCACACCACCGACCACAGCACCAATCACCGAGCCGGCCACACGGTTCTCGTCCTGAACCGGTTTTCTGACGGTGGTGGTGACATCCTGGCACACCTGCCTTGGGGTGCTGATGTCTTTGGTGACCGCTTGCACGTCCAGCACCTTGGCATAGTCCTGGCCGTCGTTAAGGTTATATTCGGCGATGGCGCCGCCACCGGCGGCCAGAGCCACGCCCACGGCAATACCTGCAACCATGGATTTGTTCATTGTTCTCCCTCCTCTCCTCTTACAAGAGACCCGACCAACCTTAGGCACCCAACCCATTGCCAAGGCTGAACGCTGTGAAGAAAGCGGCCTTCTTTGCAGGTGCATTCAGATTGCAGGCAGAAACTGAGAGAAAACTGAATGGCTAGCGCCAGAGCTGCGGCAGCTGCAGCCAGGCATCTTCCAGTGCCCGTTGCTGCTCGGCCGCTTCGTCTTTGTCGTAGTAGGGTAAGTCCGCCACCCGACTCTCCAGCCCCGGCGCCGAGAAATCCGGCACCAGCGCCTTTAAAAAACGGGTGTAAGCCAGGGCCCTGACCGGCTGGTAGTACTCGCCGTTATTGGGGTCAGCGTAGGCGTTGGCCAGTACCGCCAACGCCATGAGGGCGCCTTGGTCGGCCGCGGCCTGAAAGTAGCTGATGGCTTTGGCCTGCAAGGCCGCCCAGTCGCGCCCTTCAAAGCGGGCCGAGTCAGCCTGATAACTCAGCATAAAGCCCTGCATCAGTTGGCCAAGGATAAACCCCTGGTCAGCCGAGGCGACTTTGAGCTGTTGAATAAAGGTTTTTTGCCGCCAGGCGGCTGGCAGCTCTTGGCAATGGGTCAGCCAGAGGCGCTCTTCTTCGGTTGCCTGGCTGGGAGGTAAGGCGCAGCGCTCCATACCTTCTGCCAGGCGGTACATGGCTTCGGCATCGATGTCCGGCCAGGCAGCAGCAGCGTCCAGCAGCTTGGTCACATCAAAGGCGTAATCAAAGGGCACCAAGCGCCCTTGCAAGATGGCGATGTTATCTGGCGGCGCACCCGCAGGCGCTGCCTCAATCTCACCCGCCGGGCGCTTAGGCTCAGCAAGGAGTGGCGGCGGCGAAGCTTGGGCGCTAGGTACAGGCGCCTTATCTTTAGGCGTTCCGGGCGGCGCCGGCTTGACTTGCCACCACCAGAGGCCAATAAGCAGCAATGCAACAACTAAGGCCAGCTTTTGCATATCAGCTGATCTCTTGCCAAAGATGGCAACGGGAGCAAGGGAAGAAAGGTGTCGGCAGCATCGGCTTAGCAGTAAAAATCCCAGCCACCAAGGCTGGGATTTTGTGTTATCGAACCAAGGCGCCGTCTTCGGCCGCAGGTAGCGGCTCGTCGACCAAGTCGTCCATAAAGGGGGTGTTGGCCAGCAAAAAATCGGCAAGGTGATAAAGGTCTGGCAAAACCTGGTGGAATTGCTGGCGCCCTCTTACCAAGGTTACGGCCACCCCTTTGGGGATGATCTCGGCCTTGAGGTCGTAACCCAGGGTAAAGAGCTGCAAGCGACCCTCACCGTCAAAGTGCTCGACCAGCCACTGGGCGCAGCGGCCCTTGGGGCTTTTTAGCCAGGCCGGGTGGCGCCAATCGCCGTAGCGCAGCATCAGCGCCACCCAGGGCAGCAGCAGCGCCAGCTGCACCAGAAAGGTAGAGAGGCTGTTGGTATCGGAAAAATCGTACCAGTGATGATCGGGTGACAGAATATGGTATTGCCAGGCGGTCAGGCCCTGGAACAGCAGTAGCAGCATCAAAGCCACCGCCAATGCCTGCCAGATACCGGGCAGCAGCACCGGGGCGCGGCGGGCATGGCTATACAGCCCAAGCCACAGCACTACCAGCATCACGGCAAAAAACGGATTGAAAGCCAAATTCGGAGCAAGCAGGGCGGACAGGGGATAGGCCCCCAACAGCAGTCCGTAACCTAAAAAGAGTACGGTTCTCATCATGATCAAGTCCTTGATGGTTAAGGCGCCTTCCTGGCGCCGAACGGATTTTATCTAAAAATTCCGGTTGGGGTAAAGATGAGCGAAGCAACAGGTGGGATACGAGCAGACGGCTGGCGCCCTGTATCAACCACTGCGGCTGTCCTTGCTCTTGGCTAAGAGTAGCTGACTTTCGTGCATAAAATCGGATGCTAATGGACCAAAATAGGACGCAACTTCCTCGAATCGCTCAATAAAACCTGCCTTATCATTGGCTTCCAGTAAGGCAATTACCTGATTGAGCTGCTCGCGAAAGCCTTTTATCACCCCAAGATGCTGGCTGTTGGACAGGATAATGTCTGCGTACAGCGAAGGGTCTTGGGCAAAAAGGCGCCCCACCATGGCCAGCTCCAAGCGGTAGATGGGCGAGCTCATGGTCAGCAATTTATTGAGGTCAGCGCCGCTGGCTTTGAGGTGCAGGCCATAGGCAAAGCTGTTGAAGTGTCGAAGCGCCTGGATAAAGCCCATGCTGGCATCGTGCTCGGCAGCGTCAACCGCCACCAGTTTGGCGCCCCACAGCCCCATTTGGGCAATGAGCCAGTCGTTGTCGCCCCGGCCCTGGCAATAGAGCACCACCTCTTTGGCAAAACTGGACACATCGGGCCCAAACATGGGATGCAGCCCAAGCACCGGCCCTGGGTGCTTTGCCAGCATCCAGCCGAGGGGCTGTTCCTTGATAGAGGTGAGATCCATCAAGGTGCAATGAGCTGGCAATGCTGGCAGCGCCTCGATAACCGCCTCGGTGACATTAATCGGCACGCTCAGGATGACAAGACCGGCATCGGCCAGCAGCTCGGTTGCCTGGTGCCAATCGTCTTTATCCAGCACCGACACCTGATAGCCCGAGGCGGTAAAGTATTCGGCAAAGCGCTTACCCAGGCGCCCTCGCCCACCCACCACCACGACCCGGCCAAGATCCGGGCGCAGGCACTTGCTGCCGGCCCCCACTTCCTGCTGGTAAGACTCGCGCATGCAGCGGCGCAGAATGTCTTCGATAAGGTCGGGGCTCAGGCCCCGTTTTTGCGCTTCTTCACGGCGGGAGGCCAGCATGCTGGCCTCCCTGTCCGGTGCGTAAATCGGCAGCCCATGCTCCCGCTTGACCTCACCGACTTCCCGCACCAGCGCCAGGCGCTGGTCGAGAAGATCGAGCAGCGCTTTGTCCACCGCATCGATGCGATTACGCAGATCCTCAAGCATCAGGACGCTACCTCTACCTGCTGCATGCCGCCGTGCAGCTCTTCCAAAAGGTGAGCGGTGGTGTCCCAGCCCATGCAGGCATCGGTAATCGACTGCCCGTAAACCAATGACTCACGCGGGCCACCGCTTTGGGCGCCTTCTACGAGGTTCGATTCGAGCATCACGCCCATGATGGCGCCGTTGCCGTTTTGGCGCTGACGCAACACATCCCTTGCCACCATCGGCTGACGACGGTGATCCTTGCCGGAATTTGCGTGAGAACAGTCAATCATAATGGCTTCGTTAAGGCCGGCTTTTTGCAAGCTTTGTAAAGCATCATTTACGGAGCTTTCATCGTAGTTCGGCGTGCTGCCGCCACGGAGGATCACGTGGCCATGCGGGTTGCCCTCGGTCTGAAGCACCGCCACCTGGCCGCTCTGGTTGATCCCCATGAAACAATGGGGCTGGGACGCGGCTTGTAAAGCGTTAATTGCGGTGGAAAGGCTGCCGTCGGTACCGTTTTTAAAGCCCACCGGCATCGACAAACCGGACGCCAGCTCCCGGTGGGTCTGGGATTCGGTAGTACGGGCCCCGATAGCTGACCAGGCAAAAAGCTCTGCTAAATACTGCGGGCTGATGGGGTCGAGAGCTTCGGTCGCCACCGGCATGCCCAGCTCCGCCAGCCAGACCAGCAATTCACGGGCCAGACGCAGGCCGGTTTCCAGCGCAAAGCTGCCGTCTAGGTGGGGATCGTTGATAAGGCCCTTCCAGCCAACCGTGGTGCGGGGCTTCTCAAAATACACCCGCATGACGATATAGAGCCGGTCCTGATATGCATCGTGAAGCGCCTTAAGACGGGTTGCGTAGGCCTTGGCCGCTTCGATGTCGTGGATAGAACAGGGGCCACAGACCACCAACAGGCGATCGTCTTGGCCGCAGATCACGTCGGCAATGGTCTGGCGGGCCTTGGCTATCTGGGCCAGGGCCTGTTCTGAGACCGCAATGGCGGCTTTCAATTCGGCGGGGGAAACCAGGACTTGTTCGCCACGGATATGAACGTTGTTAAGGGCATCTCTTTGCATTGTTTACACCTTGCTTAAACTTTTATTTACACAACAAGGCAAGGCTTCAATCGAAATCTGTATTGACTTTGGATAAAACCAGCCTACGCAACGACCCAGACACTACCATTGCAGCCCCTATTTTCCTAGCCCTTACCGCGATTTTATTGGCAATCGACTGTGCCACAACCCCCTTTGACAGGCATACCAACACATCGCAATAAATACATTTGCTTGTTTTTTACGCTTTAGTTGCAATTTCTGACTTTGTTACGTAACTGTTGCATGTCCACCAAAACGAGTGGACGTCAATAAGCCAATTAAAAACAAAGGTTAAGGAAGGACTACATGAAGAGAACTTTCGCATTGGCCGCCTTGGCGGTTGCAGTCAGCACCCCTGCCATGTCGGCAACTATTGTTGACATCAAACCCAACAGCCCGCGCTTTCAAGCGATGGGAGCCGACCAGGATCCGGTGAAAATGCTGGGCCTGAGCGACAGCCAAAGCTTTAAAGGTCAGGCAGTTAAGGTGGGTAAAGCCAGTAAGTCCCGCTTGCGCCAGTACTATAAAGGCGTCGAGGTGTACGGGGTGTCGGTAGTGGCCGACACCGATGCCATGGGGATCTACTCCAACCTGGTGGGCCGCTACGTTGAAGGCATTGATGGCGACTTGCCGGATGTCACCCCGACCCTGTCGGAGAAAATGGCCGTGGCTCGAGCCCAGCGCCATGCCGGGCTGAAGAAGGTGGACCGCTCCAATGCCAAGCTGTTTATCTGGCTGGACGAGGCGCAGCAGGCTCATCTGGTGTACCAGGTGGACCAGTTTGTGGCCGGCGACAACCCGCGCCGACCCTTTACCCTTATCGATGCCCACACCGGCGCGGTGCTTAAAACCTGGGATCAGCTGACCTTTTCACAAAACGCCACCGGCCCCGGCGGTAACACCAAGACCGGCGAGTACTACTACGGCACCGACTACGGCTATCTGGTGGTGGACGACAACTGCCGCATGGACAACACCAACGTCACCACGGTGGATATGAACAACGCCACCTCCGGCGGCTCTGTGCATCAATTCACCTGCCCAAACAGCACCGAGCCCATGGTAAACGGCGCCTATTCGCCGCTGAACGATGCCCACTACTTTGGTGGCGTTATCTTCAACATGTACTCCGACTGGTTTAACACCAGCCCGCTGACCTTCAAGCTGACCATGAAGGTGCACTACGGCAACAACTACCAGAACGCCTTCTGGGACGGCTCGGCCATGACCTTCGGCGATGGCGGCTCCACCTTCTACCCGCTGGTGAGCCTTGATGTCTCTGCCCACGAGGTGTCTCACGGCTTTACAGAGCAAAACTCCGGGCTGACCTACTCCGGCCAGAGCGGCGGTATCAACGAAGCCTTCTCTGACATGGCTGGCGAAGCCGCCGAGTACTACATGAAGGGCAGCAACGACTGGAAAGTGGGTGCCGAGATCTTCAAAGGCTCCGGTGCCCTGCGTTACATGAACCAGCCGAGCCTCGACGGTGCCTCCATCGACAGTGCCGACGACTACTACAGCGGCCTGGATGTGCACTACAGCTCCGGGGTCTTTAACCGCGCCTTCTACCTGCTGGCCACCACCAGCGGCTGGAATACCCGCAAAGCCTTTGAAGCCTTCGTTACCGCCAACCAGCTGTACTGGAACGCCAACTCCGACTACGACGATGCCGCCTGTGGCGTTGCCCAGGCCGCAGACGACCTTGGCTATTCGGTCAGCGACGTGGAAGCGGCCTTTAGCGGTGTCGATGTTGACGCCTCTTGCGGCAGCACACCGCCGCCCAGTGGCAGCACCCTGACCAACGGCCAGGCCGTGACTGGCATCAGCGGTTCGTCCGGCTCACAGCAAATCTGGACCCTGTCGGTACCGAGCGGTGCCAGCGGCCTTAGCTTTAACATCAGCGGCGGTAGCGGTGATGCCGACCTGTACGTGCGCTTTGGCAGCACGCCGACCACCAGCAGCTATGATTGTCGCCCTTATCGCAACGGCAACAATGAAACCTGCACGTTCAATTCGCCACAAAGCGGCACCTACTATGTGATGCTGCGGGGCTACTCCAGCTACTCTGGTGTCAGCCTAGTGGGCAGTTACAACAACTAATGAAAAAGGGCCGGTTAAACCGGCCCTTTTTTAATGTGCATGATGAGGTTCTGATAATCGGCAAGGCTCGTCGCCATACTCGATTTCAAAGGTGGTGTGGGCCAGGGGGTAATGCTGGCAAAGCCCCGCCAACGCCGATTTGAGCGCCAGGTAGTCGCCAGCGTCCAGAGCATGATGGGCAACCACATGGCCGGTCACCACATGCTGCTCGCCGTCAAAGGACCAAGCATGGAGGTGATGAACGTCGCTGACGTTATCAATCGCCAGGATATCGCGTTTAACCGCCGCCAAATCGATGTCTGCCGGAGTTGCCTGCATAAACAGCAGCACCGTACCCCAGAGGTTTTTCACCACGTTGTAGAGGATAAAGGCGGTGTAGAACACCGACAGCAGCGGGTCCAGTATCGGCCACTTCACAAAGAGCATCACCACCGCTACCACCAGTACCATCACCCAACCCAGCACGTCTTCCAGCAAATGCCAGCTGACCACCTTGGCATTTTGGCTTTTGGCGCCTTTGAGGCGAAACACCGCCGCGCCGTTAACCGCTATCCCCAGTATCGCCAGGCCAATCATGCCCCCGGCATGGGGCATTTGCGGGTCCCAAAGCCGGGGGATGGCTTCGCTTAGCACCAACACCGAGCCCGTTACCAGCACCAAGGCGTTAATAAGGGCCGCCAGCAGGCTGAGGCGTTTTGGCCCGTAGCTAAAGCGGGCGCTGGGGCCGGCCTTGGCCTTGTTACCAAGCCACCAGCCGAGCCCAAGGGCCAGGCTGTCGCCCAAGTCGTGCACCGCGTCGCTTAAGATGGCCACCGAGTTGGTGAGCAGGCCCCCCACTATCTCTATCAGGGTAAAGCCCAGGTTGAGAAAAAAGGCGACCTTGATGTTGCCCACGTCGTCGTGGCCGTGATGATGATGACTGTGGCTCATTACAACTCCTTGCCAGCGCTCAATTCTCTGAGCTTGCCTTTTGAGAACCAGGGATACAACACCGGCAGCACCAAGAGTGTCAGCAAGGTGGCCGTCACCAGGCCGCCAACAATCACCGTTGCCAGGGGTTTTTGGATCTCTGAGCCGATGCCGGTTGCCAGCAGCATGGGAATAAGCCCCAACGCGGCGGTGGTGGCCGTCATCAATACCGGCCTGAGCCTTGATACCGCCCCCTCAAACACCGCCTCGCGCAAGCTCTGGCCCGCTTCAAGGCGATGGTTAATGGCCTCTACCAGCACCACACCGTTCAGCACCGCCACCCCAAACAAGGTGATAAAACCCACCGAGCCCGGCACCGACAAATACTGGCCACTGATGTAAAGCGCGACAATGCCGCCAATCAGCGCCAGCGGCAGGTTAACCAGGATAAGCATTGCCTGGCCAACCGAGCCAAAGGCGAAATACAGCAGCAGGGCAATAAGGCCAATGGAAACCGGCACCACCACCAACAGCCGATTTTGAGCCCGCTGCTGGTTTTCAAACTGGCCACCAATCTCCACCGAGTAACCCGCCGGCAGCGCCACCTTGGCACTGAGCGCCGCCTTGATGTCAGCCACCACCGAGCCCATGTCCCGCCCTTGTACGTTGGCTTGCACCACCACCCGGCGCTGCACGTCGTCCCGGCGAATTTGCGGCGGCCCCGAAGCAAAACGCACATCGGCGATATCGGCTACCCGCAACAAGGCGCCGCCGGGGGCACGCAGCCGCAGCTCGCCGATGCGGCTTGCATCCTTGCGAAAGGCGTTATCCAGGCGCACGTAGATGTCGTAACGCTCGTTACCGTTGATGATTTGTCCGGCACTGGCGCCGCCCAGCCCTTGGCTAACCAAGCGCATCAAGTCCCCCACCGACAGGCCATAACGGGAAAGGGCATCGCGCTTGGGAGACACCACCAGTTGCGACTCGCCACTGACTTGCTCAAGGGCCACGTCCTTGGTGCCGGCAATGTTTTTTATTTGCGTTTCAATGGCCTGGCCCTTGGCGGTTAGCACTGCCAAGTCTGGCCCAAACAGCTTTACCGCCAGTTGGGCTTTGACCCCGGACAGCAGCTCGTCAACCCGGGTGGCAATGGGCTGGGAGAAATTGAGCAGCAGCCCAGGGAAGACCGACAGCGCGTCACGCATGCGCTGTTGAAGGTGTTGGCGATCCGGGGCGCTGGTCCACTGGCCGGTGGGCAGCAAGCCGATATAAATTTCGATATTGCTGACCGGCTCCGGGTCGCCCCCTATCTCGGCGCGGCCGATGCGCGACAAGGCATAGGTGACCTCGGGAAAAGCCATCAAAGTTGCCTCTAGCTTGGGCGCCAGCTCAAGCGCGTTATCCAGGCTGGTGGAGGGCCCCAGGGTCACCCGCAAGTTGATGGTGCCCTCTTCAAGCTCGGGCACAAACTCAGTGCCAAGGCGCGGCAATAGGGCCAGTGCCCCCACAAAGAGCAACAAGGCGGCGCCCAGCAGCGCCTTTTTGTGGCCCATGGCCCAGCCGAGCAAACGCCGGTAACCGCCCTCGGTAACCCTTACCACCAAGCTCACCCGGGTGTTAACGCCCCTTGGGTAGAAGTAACTGGCAAGGGCCGGCACCAGGGTCAGCGACACCACCAGCGAGGTGGCCATGGCCAACATGATGGAAATGGCCATGGGTTTAAAGAGTTTGCCTTCCACCCCTTCGAGGGCAAAGAGCGGCGCGAACACCACCAAGATGATGGTAACGGCAAAGAACACCGGCTTGGCCACTTCCCTTGCCGCCAGCACCACTTGCTGGCGCGCCGAGGTGCCCGGCGCCTTGGCTCCAAGACGCCTGAAGATGTTCTCGGTCATCACCACGGCGCCGTCCACCATCATGCCGATGGCCACCGCCAGCCCGCCAAGGGACATCAGGTTGGCCGAGCTGCCATGAAGGCTCATCACCATCAACGCCATCCCCACCGACAGCGGAATCGACACCAGCACCAGGGTAACGGCCTTCAGATCGAGCAAGAACAGGGTGAGGATGATGGCAATAAGCACCAGGGCTTCAATTAGCGCTTTCTCGACCGTGCCCACCGCCTGGCTGACCAGGAAGGCCTGATCGTAAAACGGCTCAAAGTGCACGCCTTTGGGCAAGGCCTGGTTGATGCGCTCAACCCGCGCTTTGATGCCATCGATGGTGGCTTTGGTGTTGGCCCCCATTCGTTTAAGGACAATGCCGGACACCACCTCCCCCAGCGATTGCGGGGTATCGCCCTCGCCGCGCTTGGTCATGGTTACGGCGCCTTGGCGGATCTCCGGGCCAAGCTCCACCTGGGCTACGTCTTCAACCCGCACCACGACGCCGTCGGCGGTTTTAAGGGGGAGCTTGCGAAGTTCATCCAGCGCTTTGTCACCTGATGCCAGCCAGCCGGTGCCGCGAATAACCATTTGCTCGGCGCCTCGGTCCAAGTACCAGCCGCCCACATTGAGGTTGTTGTCCTCAATCGCCGCCTGCACCTGTTGCTGGGTGAGCCCATAGGCAAGCAGCCGCGAGGGGCTTAAATTCACCTGGTATTGGCGCACCTCGCCGCCAAAGGACAACACCTCGGTGACCCCTTCAACCGGCATCAACATCAGTTTGACCAGGTAATCGTTCAGGCTACGAAGCGCCATAACGTCATAACCACTGCCGGGTTCGGCCACCAGCAGATACTGGTAGACCTGGCCAAGGCCGGAGGTATTGGGCCCCATCTGCGGCACCCCTATTCCATCTGGGATAAGGGCGCTTGCCGCCTCCAGGCGCTCAAACACCAACTGGCGGGCAAAGTAGATGTCGGTGCCCTCTTTAAACACCACGGTCACGCCCGAGAGGCCCGTTTTTGAAATGGAACGCACCTCTTCCACCGCTGGCAAGGCGTACATCACCGATTCGATAGGGTAGCTGATAAGCTGCTCCACCTCCTCGGCGCCAAGGCCGGGAGCCTCGGTGTTTACCGTCACCTGCACATTGGTAACATCGGGGAAGGCATCGAGGTTTAGCTTGGGAATAAGCCACCCCGCCATAGCCATCACCCCCAGTAGCGCCAGCACCACCAGCAGCCGGTTGGCAACGGCCCAATCAACAATACGATTTAGCATGCTGGCCCCTTAGTGGTTGTGAGCACTAAAGCCCGCCTTGGCGAGCTCGGAGGCGATATAAAACGCGCCTTTGACCGCCACTTTGGTGCCGGGCTCAAGGTCCAGTACCTGTTGCTGGTCGTCAAGCACCTTACCGAGGGTGACCTCCCTTGCCTCAAAGTGGCCAGGCTCGGGCTCTACAAAGACGGTCCAGTCGCCGTCGCTGCTGCGAATAAGGGCCTCCTGGGGTAGCGCCATCACCGGCGCAGGGGTCTCAAAGAGAAAGGCCACATCCACATACATGCCGGCGTGAAGGGCATGTTGGGGGTTAGGCAGGGAAAGGCGCACGGTACGGGTGCGAGTAACCGGGTCCAGGGTATGGCCGGCCTGGCTTACCGAGGCAGGCCAGGCGGTGTCGCCGGTGCTCACCAAGGCTTTGGTGCCTTTGGGAATATCAAGAGTGCTGGTGCCGGGTAACTGGGCTTGCACCCAAAGGGACGCTTCATCGGCCACCTGGACCAGCGCCTCACCGGGGGCCACGGCCTGGCCTTGCTGGAAGCTGTCAGATAGCACCACGCCGTCTATTGCCGAGCGAAGCGGATATTGGCCCAAGGGGGTAACCGCGATGTCGCCCTCATCCAGGCCATAGCCGCGCAATTTGGCAAGGCTGGCGTCAAAGCGGCTTTTGGTGTCCACAAAGCGCTGCTCGCCCACCGCCGCTTTGCCAAGCCCCTTGACTCGCTGCCACTCAGGCCGGGCCGAGAGATAATCGCCCTGGGCCTCGGCAAGCTCGGCGCTAAAGAGGGTGACCAGCACCGCACCTTTAACGACGTGGTCGCCAAGGGCGGTGTGGCGGCTTAGCACCACAGAGGGCAAGCGGGGGGAGGCAAGGTAACTGCGGTACTGATCCACCAACACCTCCCCTGGCACCAGATACCGATACTGGGCCGGCGCCGGGGTGATGGCGCGGGTTTCAATGCCCACGGCCGCCTGTTGCTCGGGGCTTAAGGTGATGCCTTCTTCGGCTTGAGCAGACAGGGCGAAAGTCAGCAGCAAAAAAATCAGTGAAGCTTTCATAGCGTCACTCCTTTGACAGAGAGTTGGCCGCTTTGGGCCAAGGCATCGATAAGGGCAAGGCGGGTTTGTTGCTCAAGGGCGATACCGTCACTTTGGCTTTGGGCCAGGGCATTGAGCCCCTGAAGGTACTGGGCGGTAGCCAGTTCCCCTTGCCGCCAAAAACGTTCAAGGCGGGGCTGCACATCTTGCTCGCGCCACTGCTGCCATTGGCGGTAATGGCGCTGATAGCTTGCCAGGCGGCCTTTGGCGGCGCGCCAAGCGGCACGCTGGTTAAGGTATTGCTGCTGGTAGGCAGCCTCCGATGCCAAAGCCTGGTAGCCGGTGGCGGCCACGTCACTTTGAAAGTCGTTGCGAAGGTTTAGAGGAATGGAAACCCCAACCTCGACGCTGCTACTGCCCCCGTCACGGCCGGCACTGAGCCCCACTGTCGGTTTGGCTTTTACCGCCCGGCGCCGGGTTTCAACCTGCTGGCGGCTTAGCTGCCAGCGGGCTTTGGCGAGAGCTACGGCAGGATGACGGGCGAGCCACTCTTCACCTTCGGGAAGGCGAAGGCGCGCCAGGTAGCCGTCAAGCTCCACACTTTTTTGCACGCTTGCGTTGGGCAACAAGGCTTCAAGCTCAGCGCGGGCCTCTTCATAGGCTGCATCGGCATCGGCCAGGGCCTTTAGGCGGGAGCTGAGGTTTAAGCGGGCAAGCTCGGCATCCACTACCCCAAGATCCCCGGCGACCTGGCGCTTTTTCACCAGTGCCAGCAAGGTGCCCAGATAGCGGCGCTGCTGCTTGGCCAGTTGCTGCTCATCGGCCGCCGCTAAAAACCGCGCCATGGCAGCGAGCACCTTGGCTTTTTGTTGCTGGAGCCTGGCATCGAAAGCCAAGGTAGCCTGTACCCGGGTAAGCCTCGCTTCCTGCTGTTGGCTGTCCCCTTGCCCCCACCAATCCAAGGTTTGTTCAAGGCCTAGGGCGACATTGTTGTCGTTGCCGTTTTTCTCGCCAAAGGCTGACAACACCGGGTTATAGAGGGGTTTAGCTAGGCCGTCGGCCTCGGCCCTGGCTGCTAGTAAACGCTGCTGCTCGGCAATAACCGCCGGCTGCGCCAAGAGTTGGCGGTCAAGCCAGCTCGCAAAATCCGCCGCCTGCGCGCCAAAGCACGCCGCAGCCGCCAGCCCATAGAGGGCCAGCCGTACAAAAGACAAAGACATGAAGTGTCCTCACATCGGTTGAACAGTTGGGCGAAAAACGCCCGTTAAGGCTCAAACCAGAAGGAGGATGGGAGGGCGAAACAGCGAGTCGGGGTGCAAAGACACAAAGGCCGCGCCGGTTTGGCGAGGCTTTTCAACAAAAACGG
This sequence comes from Gallaecimonas pentaromativorans, assembly GCF_003751625.1. NCBI lineage: Bacteria > Pseudomonadati > Pseudomonadota > Gammaproteobacteria > Enterobacterales > Gallaecimonadaceae > Gallaecimonas > Gallaecimonas pentaromativorans. Next base: position 98,706 of record NZ_RJUL01000004.1, on the reverse strand, counting down.
GGGCGGCTTTCCACAGTTCGCCAGGGGTCATGGTGTGGCCGCCATGGCAATGGCAGCAATGGTGGTGAACGAGGCCGTCGGCATCGCCCAGTGCGGCTTGTTGCACTGTTGCAGTTTCAGGCGCGTTAAGCGGCGCCACTACGTCAGCAACGGCCAGCACTGACTGAAAAGCCAGTAACAGGGCAAGGACGCAAGTACAGATGCGTCGCCATTGTTGAAGAGTTCGCGTAGTCTGCATGGGCAGGGACTCTAGCAAATGTCCCCGAGCCAAGAAAGAGGAAGTCCGTTGATGTTGAGCGCACTGCTGCTGGCCAGCCAGATGGCCACCGCCCCTGTTCCCTATCGAGCCAAGGCAACCCGCGTCTGTGAAATGGCAGTCAGGGCAAGGCTGGGCATGGTCAGAACCGATGCCATCAATGTCGAGCAGCGGGATCTGGTGTTGGTGGTCAGCGGTAAGGCGCTGGTGAGCAAGGGCCCGGTGAATTTTATCTGCCAGTTCACCATCGATGAGCGTGACGAGCTGCAGCTGACTCACCTAGACCTCCTGGCCCTCAAGCAAGACCCCAAATCCCAGTAACAAAAAAGGCCGCCCTAAGGCGGCCTTGGATGCTTGCAAGGTTTATTTTAGGTACGGCACTTCGACCCGTGTCAGGCGAAGAAGGCTGGCATCGTTTTGGGTATCAATGGCGTTGACCAACCAGAACTGGTTGTCGAAGGGGTCGGTCAGTTTGTATGAGATTTCCAGATCGCAGCGGTAACTGGCGTCCTGCCACTCCCCCAGGTAGTTCTCCACAGACAAAGTCCCCGACACCCAGAAGCGGCGCTCGTCCAGCTCGGCAATATTGCTGCTCCATACCGAGAACTGGCGAGCCAGGGGATCTTTGAGGCGTTTGCGAAGATGGTCTTCGCATTTGCTTGCGGCCAATGACCGCCAGTCCACAAATTCGTAGCCCTGACGGTTGCTGTAGTAGTGTTCCATGACCAGGCCGATAAAGCTGCAGTAGGCCAGAGAGAATGCGGCTGCCAACAACAAGCGTAAGTCCATATATCACCCTGTGTTTGCCGTTGAAATTGCGGATGTAAAACACCTAGGCAAATATAGTTAAAGATGTAACAAATTGCTCTTCCACTAATACTGAACACCCGTTAAACGACGCGCAGCTTCACACTTTTCAACTTTGCCTCCCTGCGTAGAATGAATTTCGCAAGCAAGGTAATCGACCCTGTCGAGACCCCTCTTATTCAGGCCGCTTTTCCCACCTCTGCGGCCTTTTTTTTCGCCCGAAATTCGTCGCGCCTTGGGCCTACACTGTGTTTAGGCTAGACTGCCCTTTTGGCCAGACTTCCCCTACCCATGACCGCAAGCTTGCTATTCCACGACTTTGAAACCTTCGGTGCCAATCCCAAAAGGGACAGGCCCTGCCAGTTTGCCGCTATCCGTACCGATGAAGATCTCAACATCATTGATGAGCCCAAAGTCTGGTTCAGCCAGCCCAGTAACGATTACCTGCCCCACCCCATGGCCTGCCTCATTACCGGCATTACGCCGCAGCAAGCCCTGGCGCAAGGCATGGCCGAGCCCGAGTTTGCCCGGCTTATCCACCAACAGATGAGCCAGCCACAAACCTGTACCCTGGGCTACAACAGCCTGCGTTTTGACGATGAAGTGACCCGCTTCATGCTCTATCGCAACTTCTACGATCCGTACGAGCGCGAATGGCAGCATGGCAACAGCCGCTGGGATCTTATCGACATGACCCGGGCTACCTATGCACTGCGCCCAGACGGCATTATCTGGCCCGAAAACGAAGACGGCCTGCCCAGTTTCAAGCTCGAGGCCCTGTCCCAGGCCAATGGACTGGCGCACAGCAAGGCCCACGATGCCTTAAGCGACGTGGAAGCCACCATTGCTCTTGCCAAGCTCATTCGCCAGCACCAACCCAAGCTGTACCAGTTTTTTTTCAAGCTGCGGCGCAAGCAGGCAGTGGCCGAGCTTATCGACATCATCAATCTCCAGCCTCTGGTGCATACCTCCAGCCGCTTTTCGGCCGCCCAGGGCTGCACCACCTATGTGGTGCCCATGGCCTGGCACCCGGTCAATAAAAATGCGGTGGTGGTGGTGGATCTCAATGGCGATCTGACGCCGCTGCTGGAGCTCGACGGCCAGGCGCTGGTTGAGCGCCTTTACACCAAAACTGCCGATCTCGATGAAGGCCAGTCGCGGCTGCCGGTAAAACTGGTGCACATCAACAAGTGCCCTATCCTGGCGCCCGCCAAGACCCTGGGGCCAGAGCGGGCCGATGCCCTTGGTATCGACCGGGCTCGTTGCCGCGATAACCTTGAGCTGCTAAAGCAGCACCCGGAACTTCGGGAAAAGCTGGGCGCCCTGTTTGCACAGGAAGGGGACTATCCTACCCCGGACGCAGAAGAAGCCCTTTACAGTGGCTTTATCTCTGACGCCGACAAAGCGGCCATGGCCCTGGTCAGAGAAAACCAAGATCCTAACCGCCTTAGCGGCATTCAGTTTAAGGATGATCGCCTTAACACCTTACTGTTCCGTTACCGGGCGCGTTATTTCGCCCAAACCCTTAGCGAACAGGAGCAGCTGCGCTGGCAGCGCTACCGCGAAGAGGTGTTGATGCAAGGCAGCCGCGGCTTTGGGCTACAGGAATTCATGGTGGAGCTTGAGCAGCTGGCCGAGGAGCGCGCCGAAGACGCCAAGGCCATGGGTATCCTCAAGAGCCTCTACCAATACGCTCAATCCCTCTAAGGGCTGGGGCTATAACCCTGGCCGGTGCTTAGCCTAGAGATGTCTCCCTGTTGGGTGGCAAACACAAACGGCAAGGAATGAGGGCGACCGTCCTCCCCTGCGGTTTTCACCACAAAGTGCAGGTGCGGCTCGGTAGAAAACCCGGTATTGCCGGAATGGGCCAAGGGCGTGCCAACCCTGGCCCACTGGCCAATTCGCACCAAGGCGCTGCCGGGTTGCAGGTGAAAATACTCCCCCAGGGTTTTATCGCTGTGCTCAAGCACCAGGTAGTTGGCATCTCCTGCGCAGCGGGCGAACGCGCAACCCTTGGTTGAGTCCATTTTCATGGCCACCACCCGCCCGGCCCGGGCAGCGGTCACCACCGTGCCTGCTGGCATGGCAAAATCCACGGCATAAAAGCTAAAGGGCTCATCGTGGCTGAACATGCCGCCCCAGCTCTGCAGCACCTTATAACGCCCGGTTTGCCAAGGCAGCCGATAGCGGGCGTCTTGGTCTTGGCGGGCGCTGACCGAGCCGCGCGACCAGCGAGACCAGTAGTGGAGCTTCCAGGGCGCGATGATGGTCAGGGTCTGCAGCGTCTTTTGCTGCTTTGGCCCCAGCTCCATCACCGCTGGCAAGCCTGGGCTTGCTTTCAGCCCCGACAGCACCGCATCAACCCTGACCGTCACCGGCGCCGAGGAATGGTTACTGGCCACCAGTTTGAGCTCTTGCCCCAGCTCCTGCATTTGTACGCACACCGGCTCCTGGCTACAGGCCAGCAGCGGTTTGGCATACAGCAATGCAAAAAGCCAAAAATATCGGCGCAACATGGGTTTAAAACCTTGAAAGATCAACTACTTTGTTAAGCGAATGTAGCTTAACGCCGGGCGTGAACTTGGCCTGAAAATATGGTTTACTCGTTCACTGTTATCGAAACATGCTTGACCCTCAATGCAAAGCGACAATCAAAACAACAACGAAGGCCGCTGGTTACCGCATCTGCTGCTGGTGCCCTTTGTGGTTTTCGCCGTCATCGCCGTATTGATGGCCATCAAGTTCAGCCTGTCGGTCCACGACCGGGTCAGCTGGCTCGATCACGCCGAAAAAACCCGAGGCGTGGTGCGCCAGCACCTTATTCGTCACCTGCCGCAACGCTTCGGCATGAAAGAAAAACTGCAACTGGCCATTTATTACAACGATAAAAAAGGCCACTGGCACGAATTCATCTCCAAAAGCGATCTGACCGAATACAACCCCTTTGCCGTTCCTCCCCAGGTGGGTGAGCGGCTTTGGCTCTACTACATGCCCAATCAACCCGCCAATGCCCGCCTGGCCGGTTTTAACGCCTTCTGGCTGCCGGTGATCCTCGAAGGGGTATTCCTGCTGTTCTCCGCCCTGCTCGGCTTTGGCCCGCTCATCTACATCTGGCTTAAACGCAGCAAGAGCTGATTGTCGGCCAGGCCGCTCCTGGCATAAGATGCGCCATCCATTTGTGTGAGGTGCCTTATGCCAAGGGCAAACGAAATCAAAAAAGGCCTGGTGGTCGAACTGGGCGGCAAGCTGCTTATCGTGCGGGAAATTGAGGTGCAAAACCCCTCGGCCCGCGGCGCGGCCACCCTGTATAAAATGCGGTTTTCCGATCTGAAAACCGGCCTTAAGGTTGAAGAGCGCTTTAAGGGCGACGATCTGTTGACCACCGTCGACATGCAGCGGGCCAACGCAATGCTCTCCTACGTTGATGGCGACGAGCACATCTTCATGGACCAAGCCGACTACACCCAATACCCCATCAAGTCTACCGACATCCAGGACGAACTGCTGTTCTTGGACGAAAACACCCAAGGCATCATGCTGCTGCTGGTAGACGGCCAGGTCGTGGGCCTGGAGCTGCCCCAGTCGGTGGAAATGGTGGTATTGGATACCACGCCAGAAATGAAAGGCGCCTCCGCAACCGCCCGCACCAAGCCGGCCAGTTTTGCCACTGGGCTTTCCATTCAGGTGCCGGAATACATCAAGGTGGGGGATAAGGTGAAGATCCACACCACGGAGCGGCGTTTCATGGGCCGCGCCGAGTAAGGAAAAGGGCCGCTAGCGGCCCTTTTTTAATGCCATTGCTGCTCTTCAAAGGCGATGGCGCCCTGCTTGGCATGGGGTAGCAGGGCCCTAAAATGTTCACCTTTAATGTGCAACAGATCCTTATGATCGCCGCTTTCCATGAAGATATCGTCTCGCCACCACAGTGACTCGTCGACCAGGGTTTCCATCGAGAACGCTTCGCCCAGGGCCGGAATGGCGCCCAGTTCGCAATCGCGGAAACGCTCGGCCAGCTCACGTTCTGACACCAACCGGCAATCCCTGTCCAATAGCGCCCTGACCCTGGACAAGCTGAGTTTGTGGCTGGCCGGTACTACCGCCATGATCTGGCGGCCTTCGTGATCTTCAAGCACCACCGCCTTGGCCATGTATTTCAACGGCACCTGGCTGGCAATGGCGCTTTGCAGCGCACCTTCACTGTACGCATGGTGGATGTGCTCGGCACGCACCTTTCTGACAGCGAGGTAATTGCGCAGGGACTCTGACATGCTCATCACAACCTCCTTCGTCAACGCCCAGCATTCAGTATAGGTGTGGCCCTTTGCTGGCGCGCCGCAAAGGGCTTTAGGGCACGGCCAGCACCTCGAAGTTGAACCTTGGCGCATAGCCTAAAAGGCGGCGGGCTTTGCTGATGTCATAGACCCTATCGATGCTGGCCGGTAGCTGCCAGCCCCGCGCCTGGTACCAGGCGTCAACCTCGGGGTAGTAGCGGCGGATAACCGCCGGGGCGTTGCGTTTAAGCTCGGCCACATCGTCCCGCCCAAAAGGCGAGCGGTTGGAGACGTTAAAGCACTCAAAGGCCCTAAGCGGGGCGCTGGCAGCCAGCAGATGGGCGGCGGCGCCGTCTCGCTCGTCAAGACCCCGGTACAGCCGGTAGTTGGCAATCTGGTTGGCGCTTTCGTCCATAAAGCGGGAAACCCGCAGTACCGTGGTAACAAAACCTGGGGCAAAGGCATCGGCGCACAGGGCCTCGGCGGCCTGCTTGGTGATGTCGTAGATGTCCCTAGGCTTGGGGGCCAGGTTTTCATCGACCCACACCGCTTTGTCGGCATCGACCATGGCCTTACCGTAAATAGAGGTGGTGCTGGTGTAGACAAAGCGGCTGGCGCCGGCCTGTTTGGCCGTTTCAATGAGACGCAAGGTGGCGCTGATGTTGGTGTCGATAAAGGCCTGGCGGCTCAAACCCAAGTCAAGATGCCGCCCGTGCAGCGCGGCGCAGTGGATAACCGCCGTTACCCCATCCAGTTTTGGCGCCAACTCGTCTTTGCGTAAATCAAAGGCTTCTGCGGTGTCACTTGGGGTGATATCCAGCCCCAGCACCGCCCTGCCCTCGGCCCTTGCCTGGCGTACCACCTCGCGGCCAAGGCGGCCGCTGGCGCCGGTCACCAAGAGGGTCATTGCCCCTCCCAGGGCTCTTTGGGCAGCTTTTGCCGCCAGCTCTGGTAGCGTTGGTGCACCCCGCGGCGAAGGGACTGGAAGCTGTTTTCCAAAATGTCCACACCGGTCAGTACCGCCACCACCACCAGGCACAGTTTCAGGGCAGTAAAGTCATGATGAAGGGAGATAACCACCCCGATACTGGCCAGTGCCCAGATGGCGGCGGCCGACGTGACCCCTACCACTACCCCGTCACGGGACATCATCACCCCGGCCCCTAAGAAGCCGACACCAGTCACCACCTGGCCGATGATCCGCGACGGGTCGGAGCTTTCGTTAGTGACCGACAAAGCCGAGGCCACAAAAAAATAGGTGCCCAGCACCACCAATGCCGAGGTGCGGATGCCTACCGGCTTGCCTCTTAGCTGGCGCTCAAGCCCCACAACGGCGCCGCACAGCACGCACATCAGGATGTCTGCCCAACTGAACGGGGCTATATCTAAAAGTTCTGGCCACATGATGTTTATTCCAAAAAGTAAGTTCCTTGGCCCGGTCGCCTTGGGGGGCGGCCAATGTAACCGCAAATGGCAAAACTGAAAATATTCTTTCCCTTAACGTAAAGAAAGTTAAGCCCAGTGCCGATAATCAGGGGTACATAGCGCCGCACGGGTAACAAGATGAATAACTGGTCCTTACGTTTGAAGATCCTGGCCATAACCGGCCTTTGTTTCATCGTTTTCTTTATCGCGGTGCTTTGGCAAAGCCTTAGCGCCTTGCAAAAAAACATCAACAGTTCGCTGGAAGAAGAGGTCAACCTTTTTTCCAACACCTTTAGCGCCAGCGTCGGCGATTGGATCCAAGACCGGCGCCAGACCATGGTGAAAACGGCGAAATCCATTGCCGACCACCCCGACATCCCCAGCTACGTCTTTTTGGATCAGGCCAAGGAAGGGGTAGGCTTCTCGCTCACCTACCTTGGCACTCCCGATGGCGGCATGTACCGCAACGACCCCACCATTGCCAACAAGGCCGGTTACGACCCGAGGGTCAGGGCCTGGTACAAAGGTGTTATGGCCGTTCGTGGCAGCTTCATCACCGAACCCTTTGTTTCTGCCACTAACAACCAATATGTGGTTACTGTGGCCGAACCGGTGTGGAAAAACGGCGAGATAATCGGCGTGGTGGGGGGGAACCTGCGGCTCGAGCAGCTGACCGAGCACACTAACGCCCTTAAGATCCCCGGCAACGGTTACGCGGTACTGGTGGATAAAAGCGACCAGGTGATCGCCCACCCCGATGAAAGTCGCCGCTCCAAAAAGGCGTCGGATATTACGCCCGAATTTACCGGCAGTGGTCTTGATGCGTTGTTAAAAACCCACGCCTTGCAAGAAAGAAGGCTCGACAACCGAGAGCGCTATCTCTTTGCCGAGAGTATTCCCGGCACTAACTGGGCTCTTATCCTGGTGATGGATAAAGACACCCTGATGGCACCACTTCGTAAACAACTCTATACCCAGCTTGGGATCAGCTTGTTGATACTGGTGGTGGTGGGATTGGTGTTGTCCTGGCTTATCCGCATGTTGCTAAGCCACTTGTCTGATATCACCGAGAACCTTGACGCCATCGCCAATGGTAATGGCGACCTTACCATTCGCCTCAAGGTTAACAGCCAGGATGAAATTGGCCGTCTGGCGGGAAGCTTCAACCGTTTTGTGGAGCAGCTGCACGGTATTATCTCAAGGCTCAAAGACGCCTCCCAAGGCCTGCTGGCCGAGGCTGAGCAAACGGCGAAGGGCGCCCGCAGCCAAAACGACCGTATCCAGCGCCACCAGACCGAAATTCATATGGTGGCCACCGCCGTGACCGAAATGGCCTCCGCCACCCAGGAAATTGCCGGTAACGCCGAACAAACGGCGGTGTCGGCCCGTAACTGCGTAGGCCTTAGCGAAGAAGGCCGTCGCCAGGTAGAGCAAAGCCAGCGCTCCATCGAAGGCCTGGCCGGAGAAGTGTCTCGCGCCAACAGCATCATTGGCGACCTGAACCAGCATGCCCAGAACATTACCTCCATCCTCTCCACCATCAGTGGCATTGCCGAACAGACCAACCTGCTGGCGCTGAACGCCGCCATTGAGGCGGCAAGGGCTGGCGATCAGGGCCGCGGCTTTGCGGTGGTGGCCGACGAGGTCAGGGTGTTGTCACAGCGCACTCACAGCTCTACCCAGGAAATTCAGGGCATGATTGAGGTGCTGCAAGGGGCCGCCAGCAAAGCGGTGGACGCCACCGACAAGGGCCGGATGATGGCCGACAAGAGCGTCACCGACGCCGAAGCGGCCAACCAACGCCTTGGCGAGATCTTGGGCGCCATCAATCAGATCAACGACATGGCGGCGCAAATCGCCTCGGCTGCCGAAGAGCAAACCTCGGTGACCCAGGAGATCAGCAAAAACACCGAGATCATCCGCGGCGTCGGCGACGAGATGTCTACCGCCAGCCACCAGGCGGCGCAGCAAGCCGACCAGCTCCGCGCCCTTGGCCAGCAGGTCGCGACAGAAGTGGCCAAGTTCCAGCTCTAAAAAGGCAGCACCTAGCCGCTGTAAAAAGGCACCTTATGGTGCCTTTTTTATTACTCGCCAATCGCTTAGCCTGAGCTTTTGCCAAAAGGATCTGTGCATGGCCAGAGTACAACTGACCTTCCCCGATACCACTCTCTTTCAGTGCGCATTGCCGCTTCGCATCAGCGACATCAACTACGGCCAACACCTTGGCCACGACACCCTGGTGACCTTGCTGCACGAAGGACGCTGCCAATGGCTTGCCAGCCATAGCCTTGGGGAGGGGAACATCGGAGGCACCGCCCAAGTGGTGGCGGAGCTGGTGGTCAACTATTTAGGAGAAGCTTTCTACCCCGAGCAACTGACCATGGAACTTGCCGTCGGCGAGATGGGCCGCAAAGGGGTAGAAGTGTTTCAGCGCTTATCCCGCCAAGACGGCCAACCGGTGGCCATCGCTAAAGTCGGCATCGTGTTTTTCAACACCGCCGAGCGCTGCGCCGTGGCGGTGCCAGAGGCCTTTAAAGCCCTGCTTTAAGCCGGGGTCAGCGCCAGTGGTCTTGGGTCGATATCCCGCTGCTGCTGATGCTGGCCCTGGCGCCCGGCTTCAATGAGCGGCAGATCGGCCAAGGGCCCGCTGGTTACCGGCCAATCCAGCGCCTTGGCAAGGGGCTGGGTGCGGGCCTTGGCAAGCTCGCCAGCCAAGGCCGACAGCAACAGGGCACTTTGCTGCTGATTGGCCTGCCCTGCCCGTTTTAAGGTGTCCAAGAGCCAAGGGTCGCTGATAAGCCCGGCCCGGTTTGGCAGCGCCAAAGGCAGCCTTGCCGACACCCACAATTGGCTAAAGGCGCTGTCGCTACCGGCGCCAAGCGCAAACAGGGTATCGGCAGGTAGCCATAACAGATCGCCGGCTTTTAGCGAGTGGTAGCCCTTGCCAAGGCGCACCACCCCTTGCCCTTCTTCCCAGCCGATAAGGGTGCCGGTCACCAGGCGCTGGCGGGCCGACAGGCGGGCCAGGGTCAGCCGTTGCTGTTGCAGGGTTAAAGGCAGATACATCAGAAGCGTCCTCTTCGTGCGTCAATCAGGGCGTTACGTGGGGTGTGCTGTTTGTCGGTAAAGGTGCCAAGGCTTACCTGGTAGCCCGCTTCTTCCAAGAAGCAGACCCTATCCAGTAGCAGCCACAGCTCCAGGGGTTTTCGATACCAGTGCCGTACCCAGTCCATGCGCCTGACCACCTGCTGGCGCGCCTGGCCAAGGGCCAGGTAATGCTGCCAATTGATGCCCGCGGATAACGCCAGACCTTTTTTGTCGGCGGCCCAGCGGGCAAAACCGGCAAAATCGCCGGTAAAAAGTGATTTGGGGGCATTGGGCACCGGCAGATAAGCATTCACCCCAGTCAGCGCCCGTTGCAGGGCGTCAAAGCCAAGCCGGTATTGCTGCTCGAGGTGGCGAAGGCGACTCGCCCGCTCGCCGCCGGTCACCAGCTCTTGTAGCGGCAGGCGAAGATCAAAGGGGGTAAGGGTCAGATCCCATTGGCGCCCAGCGCTTGATAGCGGCTGGTAGTATTCGGTGGCAATAAGGTGATAGCAACAGGGCGAGATGCTCACCGCCTCAGTGCCCGCCTTTACGGCAAGCTGTAAAAGCCGGCTGTGTAAATCCCCGCAGGCGTGGAGCGCCATGGCGTGCTGGTCTTGGCGCACATACTGCGCCGCGTCTGCCGACAACGCGTCGGCGCACACAAACTGGTGGTCCAGCTGCCAATGCCGGGCCTGCTCGCGCCCTTGCTCGCAAAGGTCCGCTTGCAGCTCAAGGGCCTTTACAGCATGGCCTTGGCTGGCGTAAACGCGGCCCAGGTGGCCTTTACCAGCGCACCATTCCAGCACCGATGCGACTGGGCGCACCGCCTGGCTAAAATCGGTAATTTGCTGCCATTTTCGCCCCTTCATGCCCACCGAAAGCCGGGCAAGGGGCTCGGGGCCCTCGGCGGCAAAAGCGCCCAACTCGGTTTGCATCCAGGCAAAAAGCCCAGGCCGATACGGCTCGATAAGAGCCCGTTGGCCATCGAGGTCGAGGCCGTCCAGTTCGTCGGCGCTAAAGGCCTCAAGGCCTGCCATTTCGGGCCAGGGCCAGGTGGCCTGGGTAAAGGGCATCAACTGCCAGTCCCCTTTGTACCGGGAAAGCAGCTCGCTTAAGGCGTGAAATTGGTCAAGGTGGCTTTGCATGGCGGCGCATTATACGTAACGGCCGGCCATTTTACTGCTTTTCGAAAAAGAGCGTGACTTCCCCCACCGCCAGGCCGAACTTTTTCATGGTGGTGCGGTTCATCAAATGCCGCTCATCGAGCTGGTACATCCAATCGTCCATGGTCACATCCAGGGTGTCGCCGTCATCCATGGTCAGGCGCAAGGTGTAGCCCCACTGAAAGGCCATACCCACCGCTTTGCCCTTGGCGGTGCCTATCACGTCGCTGGCCTGGCCCTGGTATTGGCCGCCGGGCAGTTTTTCGAGTGTCCAGACCCGGCGCTGGGTGCTGCCGTCACTGTAGGTAAAGTGCTCATCCAAGGTGCCGGTGTTGCCCTGCCATTTACCCTCAACCACCACGGTGAAGCGTTTGATGACCTTGCCGCTGTAGTCTTGGAACATGCCATGGGCCAGCACCTTGCCGTTAAAGAATTTATCCAGCTCAAGGGCAGGCTTAGTGCCTTGGTAATCCTCGATGCCGGCGGCGCAGCCCCCCAGCAGTAGGCAAAGGCTTAGTAATAAAACGCGCATCAATCCTCCTTGCCCAGCAGTGCCAGGCGTAGTTCAGGGGCCCGGGTTTTGGGCGACAGCCAAATGGCCAGAAAGACCGGGCCAAAGTCAGGGTCGGCGTTGCTGGCCAGCAGCTCACCGTTGAGATAAAAGCGGCTTTCACTTTGGGTAACTTCCAGGCGCAGGGTGTCGCCCTTTTTCACATCAGGGCAATACTCGGCAAACCAGTCCAGCCAAGGTTGGCGATAAAGGCCAAGATGGCGCCACTCTTTGGCGGTTTGCTTGACGATGTCCTGGCCCTTGATGTCCCGTAAATAATGAAGCGAAAGCGCCTGGGCCTCCGGACCGGTGTAATAGCGGGCGTCGTAGATATCCCAAAAAAGATACTCAAAGCGGCCCTGCCCTTTAAGCTGCCACTGCCCTAAGGCTGGCATGGCCAGCAGGCATAAAAGCCACAGCGTTCTCATACCGCCTCCCGCTTTGCCAGCGCCATCAAACCGGGCCATAAACCCGCCCACACCAAAGCCAGGGTGGCTATGGCTGGCATTAAAGGCCAACCAAACTGGGCCGCCCCCAGGCGCACCCCGCCCCAATAGGCCAAGGGCCCGGCCAGGGCGCCCAGCAAGACATTGAGCCAAAGCCTGCCTTTGAGCCAGGCAAGGCTATGGTTGGGGAGCATGGCAAGAGCCGCCCAAAGGGCAACAAGCCACAGCGGCACTAAATAGACCCCGGGGCCGAAATCAAAGAGCCCCAGCAGGCTTAAGCTGCCGTCAACCAGAGCGCCGATGAACATGTAAAGCAGCATCAGCCGACTATCGGCCCGGCGCTGGTTGCTGAGCCACAGGTGCAGCGCCAATATTGCCAACACCGGCCAGGCGCTTTTGGCCAGCACCGCGACCAACCAGGCGCCTTGATAGAGCAGCAGGTTTAGCAGCCAATGCATTGCCTGTTACCGGGGCGGGTGGCCACCAGATGCACCACCGAGATGGCCCGCTCCCAAAACCCCCCTTCGCAGTAGCAGAGGTAGTAGTCCCACAGCCGCTTGAAGCGCTCGTCAAAGCCATGGGGGCGCAGCCCTTCAAAGCCGTGATGAAAACGCTGGCGCCACTCTTTTAGAGTGCGGGCGTAATCAAAGCCAAAGTCTTTGAGGTCGCGCACCACAAAGTCGGTGTGCCTGGCCATCAGGCCCAGCATTCGGCTGTTAGACGGCAGGCAGCCACCGGGGAAGATGTAACGCTGGATAAAATCCACTGAGCGCGCATAGCTGTCGTAGCGTTGGTCGCTGATGGTGATGGCTTGGAGCAGCATCACGCCGTCGGGTTTAAGCAAGGACTGGCACTTTTCAAAAAAGGCCGGCAGGTAGCGGTGCCCTACCGCTTCAATCATCTCGATGCTGACCAGCTTGTCGTACTGACCGTCTAGGTCGCGATAATCCTGGGTCAGCAAGGTAATTTGCCCTTCAAGCCCGGCCTCTTTTACCCGCTCCCTCGCTTCTTGGAACTGAGCATCGGAGATGGTAGTGGTGGTGACCTTGCAGCCAAAGTGCCTGGCCGCATGAAGGGCAAGGCCGCCCCAGCCGGTGCCTATCTCAAGCAGATGGTCACCCGGTTTAAGGTCCAGCTTTTGGCAAATCACATCCAGCCGATGCTGCTGGGCCTCTTCAAGGCTCGCCTCGGCGTGGGGATAGAGGGCCGAGGAATACATCAGGCTCGGGTCCAAAAAGCTTTTGTAGAGCACATTGCCCAGGTCGTAGTGAGCAAGAATGTTCTTTTTCGAGCCCTGGCGGCTATTGCGGTTAACAAGGTGTTTGAGCCGCTGCAGCGGCCAGGTGACCCACCCCAGGCGCCGCTCAAGGCTGTCCAAAAGCGGCAGGTTGAGCACCATGACTCGCACCAGACTGGTGAGATCGTCTGAGCGCCACAGCCCGGCAATATAAGCCTCCCCGGCGCCAATGGAGCCGCCAAGAAGTAGCTGCGGGTAAAAGGCGCTGTCCAGCACTTCAAGGGTTGCCACCGGCTGGCCGCTGCCAAATTGCAGCTCGGCTTCACCGTCTTTTACCCGCAAGGTGCCGTACTCCAGCTTGGCCAAGAGCCCCAGCACGATTTTGCGGGCAAGGCGCTGCGAAAGCGGAAGGTCGGCGGCAATGGCCGCGGCTACTGGTTCAGTCATGCCGTCTCCTTGGGATGGCTGTAAAATTTGAGGCCTTTGATGGCGAGTTTGAGGGCCTGCCAGTAGATGCCCAATACCACGGTCAGGGTCATTACCGGGCGGCGCAGCAACTGGCGGCGAATATGCTGGCGGCTCAGCGCATGGCGCTTTAAGGCCAGGGTTGCATCAAATACGTGGCCACGGGGGTCATGGTTCTCAAGGTGCACAAAAAGCTGCTCACCGGGAGCCTTGATACGCCAGCGGTACTGCTGCTCTAGGGGGTTAAAGGGGGATACGTGAAAGACCTTGGGGTGATCCGGCAACTTGCCATCCACCACCCGGTGGCCGTAGCAGTGGCGCTCATTCCAGGGGGTGTTGGACACCTCGGCCAAAAAATGGGTGAGCTCGCCATGGCCGTCAAAGCCGTAATAGAAATTAACCGGGCTGAAGTAAAGGCCCAGGGTGCGCAGGTTTAAAAGGCCATACACCTTACCCTCGGGGGCGCTGCCGGTTTGCGACTGCCAGGTTTCTCGCAGGGCATCGGCCAGGGGCAGGTCTGGGGCGCCGAGGTAATCGGGGCGGTAAAACCGCGCCAGGGCAAAGCGGCGGCAAGAGAACCAGCGGCCCTCCTCGCCCGGTAGCTCGTCTAAGTCGAGATACCACATGAAAAAGGGGTAGCTAAAGCCATGCACCTTGGGCAGATGCCGGCGGTGGCGTACCTGGCCGGTGTAAAGGGCGCTGGTCATGGGCTCACTCCAAGAGCGCTGCATACCCTCAGGGCGCTATTGACACCATCTTCATGAAAGCCGTTAAACCAATAGGCGCCGCAGTAATGCACCCCGTCGACACCGGAGATATCGCGCCACTGCTGCTGGGCCTTGATGGCCGCCAAAGTGTAAACCGGGTGACTGTAACGGTAACGGCCCAGCACCTTGGCCTCATCCACTTCGTCGTTTAGGGTCACCAGGTATTGGTGGCGCTTATCCAGGCATTGCAGGATGTTCATCTGGTAGGTCAGCACCGCCTTTTGGCGGCTGCGGCCCATGCGGTAATTCCAGCTGGCCCAGGCTGCTTGGCGCTTGGGTAAATGACCGGTATCCAGGTGCAGCACCACGTCGTTGTCGTTAAAGCCCAGGGCGCCAAGCACCTGGTTTTCCGCCGCGCTCGGCGCCGCCAACATGGCCAGGGCCTGATCGGCATGGCAGGCCAGCACCACCTCGTCGAACAGCCAATCCTTGCCGTCGCTGATAAGCCGCACCTGCCCGCCTAGGCGCTCGATACGGTTGATGGGGGTCGCTAGGTGAATATTGTCTTTAAAAGGCGCCGTCAGCGGCGCTATATATTGGCGCGAGCCGCCTACGATGGTGAACCATTGCGGCCGGTTGGCCACATCCAAAAGGCCATGGTTTTCAAAAAAGCGGGCAAAAAAGCTCAGCGGGAAATCGCGCATTTCATCGAGCCCCATGGACCAGATGGCAGCGCCCATGGGCAGCAGGTAGTTGTCGATAAAAAGCGGCCCGAATTGCCCCTCGGCTAGGAAGTCGCCCAGGGTTTGGCTGCCGCTTTTGGCGGCCTCCAGCTTGGCCGCCTTGTTAAAGCGCAAGATGTCGCGAATAAGGCGCCAAAATGCCGGGCGCAGCAGGTTGCGCTTTTGGGCAAAGAGGGTGCGAAGGCTATGGCCGTTGTATTCGAGGTTGGCGCCGTCATTACGCACCGAAAAGCTCATCTCGGTGGGCTGATAGGCCACCCCCAGCTCGGCCAGCAGCCGCCGGAAGTTGGGATAGGTGCGGTCGTTAAAGACGATAAAGCCGGTGTCGATGGCGCTCTTCTCGCCATCGACCGCCACGTCCACGGTATGGGTGTGGCCCCCAAGGCGGGTGCCTGCTTCAAAGAGACTCACCTGATGCTGGCGCGACAAGTAATAGGCAGCAGTCATGCCGGCGATACCGGACCCCACAACGGCAATACGTTTCATGCTTTTATCATCCTTTTGGCAAGCCGGCGCCACAGTCCCTGAGGCAGTAGCCCCAAGAGTTGCAGGGTCCAGGTAAAGGCTTTGGGAAAGTGAATATGGCGCTGGCCCTTGTCGATGCCCCGGCGGATGTAGCGCGCCGCGTCTTGGGCAGAAAGCTGCATCGGCATGGCAAAGTCGTTTTTGTCGGTTAAGGGGGTTTTGACAAACCCCGGGAACACGGTGCTCACCGCCACCCCCTGGCGAGCAAGAGTGATATCCAGGGTGTCGAACAGGTAGCGAATAGCCGCCTTGGAGGCGCCGTAGGCTTCGGCCCTTGGCAAGGGAAGGTAGGCAGCCGCCGAAGCCACCCCCACTAATCTTGCCCCTTCACAACCGATAAGGCAGGGCAGCACCCCTTCGATGGAAATGGCCATGGACTCCACATTGGCCCGCATCACCCGGATAAAGGCGGCCGAGTCGAAATCGGGCATATCGAGGTATTCACAGGTGCCGGCGTTGAGGATGGCAAGGTTGAGTGGGCCAAGCCCAGCCAGGCCGTCGAGGGTTGCCTGTCGGTCGGTTAAATCCAGTGCCAGCACCTTGGCGCCCTTGTCTTTAAGCACCGCCAGGGCCTGACGCTTGCGGCCTACGGCGATAACGTCGTGGCCTTCGTCCAGATAATCGTGGGCCAGTTGCCAACCAATGCCGGAGGTGGCGCCCGTTATCAGCACTTTCATGAGGCGAGCCTGCGTTTAACGGCTTTGACTACCGGGCCCAACAGCGGCAGCTGCTCGTAAAGCATGGCGCCCAAGTCAAAGTAATCCCGGTGATGCTCCACCTTGCCGGAGCCGGCAAAGCGCAGCAGGCTGACCCCTTCCACCGCCACCGGCCGGCCACCGGCAAGGCGCGGGTGGGTTAAGGTCATGGTCCATTGCACCTGGGCCTTTTCGCCGTGCAGCCAAGGCGCGGCATAGGCAAATTGCACGGCACTGACGTTTTCATACAACGAAGCAAAGTAACCTTGCAGCGCCGCCAGGCCCTGCAGGCGATGGGCGGGATCTTCAAACAGCACACCCTTGGCGTAAATATCGCCAAGGCTTGCCAGATTGTGCTTGTCCAGGCGCTGGTAGGTCTCTAAGAACCGGGTCAGTGCGGCGTCCATCAGCCCTCCTTGATGGCCTTGAACAGGGCCAGGGTTTTCAGCCTTGCCTCTTTGTGATTGACGATGGGCTGCGGGTAGTCGAGTGCGCCGGGGTAAGCGGCTGGCTCAAACAAATATTTGTCGCTCACGCTTTGCAGCTCCGGTACCCAGTTACGGATGAATTGCCCTTTAGGATCAAAGCGTTTGCCCTGCTCGGTGGGATTAAAGATGCGAAAATACGGCGCCGCATCGGTGCCGGTGCTGGCCGCCCACTGCCAACCGCCGTTGTTGGCGGCAAAATCGCCATCAATAAGATGGCGCATAAAAAAGGTTTCCCCCAGGCGCCAGTCGAGCTGCAGATCCTTGACCAAGAAGGAGGCGGCGATCATCCGCAGCCGGTTGTGCATCCATCCGGTGGCCACCAGTTGGCGCATGGCGGCATCGACGATGGGATAGCCGGTCCGCCCTTCACACCAGGCTTTGAACGCCGCCTCGTTATAAGACCAGGCAATGGCGTCGGTATCGGCCTGGAAGGCCCGGCCTTTGACCACCCGGGGGAAATGCCAGGCCACATGCTGGTAAAAGTCGCGCCAAATCAGCTCATTAAGCCAGGTGCCGGGGCCGGAGGCGTCATCCCAGACTGCATCGCCGTGCTCGTGCAAAAGCCGCCACAGGCATTGGCGCACCGAGATAAGGCCGATGGAGAGCGCCGCCGACAACCTTGAGGTGGTATCGAGGCTGGGAAAATCGCGCTCGGTCTTGTAATCAGCCGCCCGTTCAGTGACAAAACGGCGCATGGCTAAAAGCGCCGCGTCTTCATCCAGCGGCCAACCTTCCAACAATGCGTCACAATCGGGGCTTGAGAAGACCGCCTTTGTTGGCGGCTCGATGGCATCGCCCTTCAACCTCGGCTGTACCTGCCCCAGGTGTTGCAACAAGCGGTCTTTGAGCTGCTTTTTAAAGGGGGTAAACACCTTATAGGGCTCGCCCTGTTGGGTAAGTACCGAGCCGGGGGGGGCCAGCAGGGCATCGTCCAGAAAATAACAGGGGCAAGCCAGAGTCTCGGCCACGGCGTTGTCTCGGGCCAGCTCGTTGACCAGATACTCGCGGTTGGCATAAAGAGCTGATACCTGATGCTCGCGGCAATACGTGGCAAGGGCGGCTGGCACGGCGGCAAAATCTTCCACCACCAGCACATCGAGCCTCACCCCAGCCTTGGCCAAATGCTCGCCAAGGTTATCCACGGCATGATTGATAAGCCGCAATTTAACCGGCGCCATGTGGTGGTGCTGCCACTGGCCGGGGGTAGCGATAAAAAGCGCCCTCGCCTCCCCAGCCTCCATGGCGCGGCTAAGGGCTGTGTTGTCGATGCTGCGAAGATCGTTTCGAAACCAGACCAGGGCGGTCATAACCACTCCTTGAGAGAAAAGGCGCCCGGCAGCACCGATTGGTGGGCCGGCAGCGAGCCTTTGATGGCACCGAGATATAGCTGCTGGTGCTCGATGGCATTAAGGGCCAGTTGCAGCTCGCGGTCAGAAAAGTGAGGCCCCAAGTCCACCACCTGATAGCGCTGAGACAACAGTGCCAGCACCATCAACCGCCACAGCGGCGCCATAGTGCCGGCCAACAGCGCAACCGGCCTTTTTTGCGGCTGCTGCAAACGGCTGATGGCGCTAAGGCGCAGGCTAAGTTCGGCCTCTAAAAGCCCTTGGCCGGCGCTTGAGAAAGGCCCCTTTGGCCACTGCTGAAGCTGCTGCCAGAGCGCCTCGCACAACAGCCCCAAGGGCTGCTCTTTCAACAGGTTATCGAGGGTTTGGCGAAGAGCTTTGACATTCAGGCTTTGCGCCAGAGCCAATACCGGTTCGGCAAGTGGTGTTACCACCGGCTCACCAAGCCCGGCCAGCAAGGTTTTGATATCGCTGAGGCTAACGCCCATGGCCAGGTACTGGCGAATTTGCGCCACCTTGGCCAGCTCGCTGGCTGGGTAAAGCCGATGGCCCTTGGCGGTGCGCTGGGGCTTTAGCAGCCCGTAACGGCGCTCCCAGGCCCGCAGGGTCACCGGCAATACGCCGCTGCGCTCGGCAAGGTCGCCAATTTTGAGAAGTTCAGAGTCCATAACGAAGTTTCAGGTCAGCCGGATAAGGGTTGAGGTAGCTTTGCTCGGCAAGGTAGCCCACCGGGTGCAACCGCAGGTGATGGTTAATCAGGGTCAGGGGCGCCACCAGAGGCACCAGGCCTTGGCGGTACTGCTGAATAAGCTCGCTAAGCTCTTGTTTTTCGGTGCCGCTCAACATTTTTTTAAAAAAGCCCTGCAGGTGCATCAGTACATTGGTGTGATCTTTTCGGCTGGCCGGGGATTGAAGGGCCTGCATGAAGCGGCTGATATAAGCCTCTGCCACCTCCTTGAGGGTGGCCGTGTCCGCCGCGGCAAGCATCGGGCCCAATTCGCGGTAAACCGGTTGGTTATGGGCCAGCAGCAAGAACTTGTGGCGGCGATGAAAGGCCATAAGCCTAGCGAGGGTCAGCCCGTCTTGGCGCAGTTGCTGCCACTGGTGATAGGCCATCACCCTCAGCACGAAGTTTTCGCGCAGCAAGGGGTCGTTAAGGCGTCCGTCTTCTTCTACCGGCAGGTTGGGAAAGCGCGCCATCAGGGCTTTGGCAAATACCCCCACCCCAACCTTACCCAAGCCTTCGCCGTCAGGGCGATAAACCCGCACCCGCTCCATGCCGCAGGTGGGGGATTTAGCGCACAGCAGGTAGCCACTTAGCTCACTCATGCCCGGCAACGCGGTATCGGCAAACGCCTTAAGCTGCTCGGTCACGTCAAGCTCGGGGCCTTTAGTGCCTTGCACCCTGGGGTGTTCCGGGTCGCCCACCAGGCGAATGGTGGGCCGGGGCGAGCCCATGCCGATGGCCATTTCCGGGCAAACCGGCACAAAGCGAAAATGGCGGCCCAGCTCGTCGCTGATAAAACGCGACAGCTTATGGCCACCGTCAAACCGCACCTGTTGGCCAATCACACAGGCACTAACGCCAACTTTGATCTCCATAGCACCCCCAGTTATCTATACAGATATTAATTTATGTATAGGTTTTCAGCATTGATATCGCATACGGGTACAACTTAGTGGTGGATCAGCTGGTCAGAATTTTTTCTGGTAAGCTCGCCCCATGCAAAGCTCACCTCCCTTTTCAGCGCAGCAGGTCCAGCAGATGCTTGACTGGGTTGCCAGTACACCGGCCCTGCTACAGATAGGCGACACCGCCTTACTGCCCGCCCCCGGACAAATAGACTTGGCAGCCCTTGGCCAGCAGCTGGCGGCTACTGCCAGACTTGGCCAGCGCTTTGAGTTACTGGTGGCCGCGCTTCTTAGCGGCAGCGGCCGCTACCAGATCTTGGCGCAAGATTGCCAAATTACCGCCCAAGGCCGCACCCTTGGCGCGCCGGACCTTATCGTCAGAGATTTACGCAGCGGCGAGATTGAACATTGGGAACTGACCGTAAAATTCTACCTGGGGCTTGCTTCGGGTTGGCTGGGGCCGGGCAAACGGGACTGGCTGGAGCAAAAAGCGGCACACCTTAAAACCCGGCAACTGCCGCTACTGGCAAGGCCCGAAGCACAAGCCTGGCTGGCAACAAAAGGCTGGCAACCGGCACGCTCCAGGCTCTGTAGCCACGGCATACTCTTTGGCGACGGCCCCTCTTACCCTTGGCTTGCGCCCGGGCATCAGCAAGGTCAGTGGTTTGAGGCAGGAAAACTGCCGGATGGAGACTGGCGGGCATTGGCGCGCTGGCAGTGGATTGCCACCACACCCAGTAGCGAGTTAGCGGCGTTTACTGGCCAGTGCCAGGCGCCCATCATGGTGCAGGACGGCTGCAGCGGCCTTAGGCATATGGTGGTGCCAGCAGGTTGGCCCAATAACGAAAAAGGAGAGCCATAATGGCTCTCCTTTTCGTTACTCTTGAACCTCTTCCACACGGCTCTTGAGTTTCTGGCCTGGGCGGAATGTCACCACGCGCCGGGCAGAAATGGGAATATCCTCACCGGTCTTCGGGTTACGGCCGGGACGCTGATTCTTGTCCCGAAGTTCAAAATTGCCGAAGCCGGACAATTTGACCTGTTCCCCGTTTTCCAGTGCCTGGCGGATCTCCTCAAAAAAGGATTCCACCAGATCCTTGGCTACCCGTTTGTTGATCCCCAGCTTGGTAAAGAGGTGCTCGGCCATTTCTGCCTTGGTCAGCGCCATAGATCACTCCCTCAAGGATGCATTAAACTGGCTTTTCAGCGCGTCAACCACCTTGGAGACTACATCGGCGATTTCGCCGTCTTCAAGGGTACGCGTTGTGTCCTGTAGCGTCAGGCTGACAGCCAAGCTCTTATGGCCATCGGCAACGCCCTTACCGTCGTACAGGTCAAACAAGTTTACGTCAACTACTTGTTTTCCGCCAATTTTTTGCAAAACCTCGAGAATTTCTCCCGCTGCCACCTCATTTTTCACCACCACAGCCAAGTCGCGGCGGTTGGCAGGGAAACGGGAAACCGGCTTGGCATCGGGGATCCGGCGCTCACCGAGCAATTCCCATTGCAATTCAAAGACCAAGGGTTGGGACTTGAGGCCAAGGGCCTTGGCGGCGGCCGGGTGCAGCACGCCGAAGTGGCCAACCATCTCGCCATTACGCACGATCTGGGCACTTTGGCCCGGATGCAGGGCATCGAGGCTGCTGCGCTCAAAACGGAACTCGTCAAGGGCCGCGGTCAGTGACAACAGCTGCTCCAAATCGCCTTTAAGGTCGAAAAAGTCGCTGCCGCGCTGCTCCAGGGTCCAATGTTCGCCATAGGCGCTGCCGGTGATAACCCCTGCCAGCATCTTCTGCTGCTTGAGCTCGCCATCGCAGGTGATAAAGCGCAGGCCGCTTTCAAAAAAGCGCACCCGGCCCTGCTGGCGGTTCTGGTTGTGCAGCACCGCTTGCAGCAAACCCGGCCACAAGGAAACCCGCATGGCGGACATTTCCACCGAGATGGGGTGCGGCAGGATTTGCACTTCTTCAGCCGGGAACAGCGCCGCCTGGGCTTTGGGCTCCACAAAGCTGTAGGTAATGGCTTCTTGGTAACCCAAGTCCACCAGCAAGGAGCGCACCCGCTTGAGGCTCAGTTCCGCTTCGCGGTGGTGGCTCATCACCAGTTTGGCTTGGGGAGCCTTGTTGGCAATGTTGTTGTAGCCAAAGACCCGGGCCACTTCTTCGATGAGATCTTCTTCAATGGCCATGTCAAAGCGGTAGCTCGGCGCCGTCACTGTCCACTGGCTGCCGTCAAAGGCCGGCTCTGTGCCCAGGCGGGTCAGGATCTCGGTGACTTTGTCATCGCTGATATTGGCGCCCAGCACCTTGGCCAGGCGGGCCTTGCGCAGCACGATTTGCGCGCCTTTGGGCAGATGCGCCTCTGCTACCGCTTCCACCACAGGGCCAGCTTGGCCGCCAACGATGTCCAGCAGCAGTGCGGTGGCACGCTCCATGGCTTTATGGGTCAGCTGCGGGTCGACGCCGCGCTCGTAGCGGTGGGAGGCGTCGGTGTGCAGGCCGTATTGGCGAGCACGGCCGGCGATGGCGGTAGGCGCAAAGAAGGCCGCTTCCAAGAAGATATCTTTACTGTCGCTGGTCACGCCGGAGTGCAGGCCGCCAAAGACACCGGCCATGGCCAGGGCTTTGGTGGCGTCGGCTATCACCAGAGTGTTATCGGCCAGCTCCACTTCGGACTCGTCCAGCAGCACCAGCTTTTCACCCTTCTCGGCCAGACGCACCTGGATGGCGCCGTCCAGCTTGGCCAAGTCGAAGGCGTGCATGGGGTGGCCGAGCTCAATCAGCACGTAGTTGGTGACATCCACCACCGCATCGATGCTGCGAATGCCGCTGCGGCGCAGCCGCTCGGTCAGCCACAGGGGGCTGGGGCGAGACAGATCCACACCCTTGATCACCCGGCCCAAGTAGCGCGGACAGGCATCGGGGGCCTTGAGGCTGATGGCGAGCTTATCGTCGATGGTGGCGGCAACAGGCGCGCAGGGCTCATTGGTGACGTCGAGGTTATTGAGTACCCCTACTTCCCGGGCCAGGCCCAGCACGCCCAGGCAGTCGGCGCGGTTGGGGGTCAGGTCCACTTCGATGATGCTGTCGTTGAGCGCCAGGTAATCGCGGATATCGGTGCCGACAACGGCGTCCGCCGGTAGCTCGATGATGCCGTCGGCTTCGATATCGATGCCCAGCTCGGTGAAGGAGCAGAGCATGCCGTGGGACGGCTGGCCGCGCAGCTTGGCTTTCTTGATTTTAAAGTCGCCGGGCAGTTCGGCGCCCACTTTGGCGACGGCCACTTTCAAGCCCGCTCGGCAGTTGGGCGCGCCGCAGACGATGTCCAGCAGCTCGTCTTCACCGACGTTGACCTTGGTAACGCGCAGTTTGTCGGCGTCGGGGTGCTGGGCACATTCCACCACTTCCCCTACCACTACGGTGTGGAAGGTGCCGGCGACCGGCTCGATGCCGTCCACTTCCAGGCCGGCCATGGACAATTGCTCGGACAAGGCCTGGGTATCAATAGCGGGGCTTACCCATTGGCGCAGCCAGTTTTCAGAAAATTTCATGACTCACTCCCTGCCTTAGTTGAACTGCTTCAAGAAACGTACGTCGTTCTCGAAGAACGCCCGCAGGTCGTTAACGCCGTAGCGCAGCATTGTCAGGCGTTCCACGCCCATACCGAAGGCAAAGCCGGTGTATTTTTCCGGGTCGATACCCACCGCCTTGAGCACGTTAGGGTGCACCATGCCGCAGCCCAGCACTTCCAGCCACTTGCCGTTCTTGCCTTTCACGTCCACCTCGGCAGAGGGCTCGGTGAAGGGGAAGAAGCTCGGACGAAAACGCACTTCCAAGTCTTCTTCAAAGAAGTTCTGCAGGAAGTCATGAAGAATGCCTTTGAGATCGGCAAAGGAGATGTTCTCGTCAACCAGCAGGCCTTCGACCTGGTGGAACATGGGGGTGTGGGTCTGGTCGTAGTCGTTACGGTAGACGCGGCCAGGAGAGATGATGCGAAGCGGCGGTTTTTCCACTTCCATGGTGCGAATTTGCACGCCGGAGGTTTGGGTGCGCAGCAGCATGTCGGGGGTGAAATAGAAGGTGTCGTGGTCCGCTCGGGCCGGGTGATGGGCCGGGATGTTCAGGGCGTCGAAGTTATGAAAAGCATCTTCAATTTCCGGACCTTCTTTGACCGCAAAGCCCAGCTCACCGAAGAAGCTCTCGATACGCTCTATGGTGCGAGTCACCGGGTGCAGGCCGCCCAGCGCCTGGCGACGGCCAGGCAGGGTGACATCCACCTGCTCGGCAGCCAGCTTGGCGTTAAGCTCGGCTTCCATCATGGCATTCTTCTTGGCGTTCAGTACTTCCTGAACCGCCTCTTTGGCCTGGTTGATCACGGCGCCGGCCTTGGGGCGCTCTTCCGGGCTCAGGTCACGCAGTGATTGCATCTGCAGGGTGAGCAAGCCTTTTTTACCCAGGTAATCGACCCGGATGGCATCCAGTGCCGCCATGTCCGCGGCAGCGTCGATGGCTGCCTTGGCCTGGCTGACGATCTCGTCAAGATGTTGCATGGCGTCCTCGTATCACAAACAAAAAAGCCTCCCGACGGGGAGGCCTTGGGTTTCCTTTAGCTTCTTCTTCACCAAGGTAAGGCCTCCTGAATGTCAGGAAGTAAAGAAGAAGCTAAAGAAAAACAGTGTTGGCATGGGGTGGTCTCTTTTTGCAAAAAAGGGGGGCCGGAGCCCCCCTCCGTCTTACAGTGCTGCTTTGGCTTTTTCAACCAGAGCAGTGAAGGCGGCTTTGTCGTGTACAGCGATGTCAGACAAAATCTTACGATCGATTTCCACGGAAGCTTTCTTCAGACCGTTGATCAGACGGCTGTAGGACAGACCGTTCTGACGGGAAGCCGCGTTGATACGGGCAATCCACAGCTGACGGAACTGACGTTTCTTAGCACGACGGTCACGGTAAGCGTATTGACCGGCTTTGATCACGGCCTGGAAGGCAACGCGATAAACACGGCTACGGGCGCCATAGTAACCTTTGGCGGCCTTCATTACCTTCTTGTGACGAGCGCGGGCAGTTACACCACGTTTAACTCTTGGCATCTCTCAAATCCCCTTACAGATTAGGCAGCATACGGTCGACCAGCGGCTTGTCCGCAGCGGCAACCTGATGGGTATCGCGCAGCTGACGCTTACGCTTGGAGGATTTTTTGGTCAAGATGTGGCGCAGGTGAGACTGCTTGAACTTATAGCCACCAGACGCGGTTTTTTTGAACCGCTTGGCAGCACCACGATGGGTCTTCATTTTAGCCATTACGAATAACTCCGCATTGTTAACAACCAACAACCAGGGCGAACGGGCCGAACTGACCCGTTACTTGTGGGCGCCTGATTATTTCTTTTTGGGTGCCAGCACCATCACCATCTGGCGGCCTTCCATTTTCGGGAAAGACTCAACAACAGACAGCTCTTCGAGGTCAGCCTTGATCCGCTCAAGCAGGTCTCGACCAAGCTCTTGGTGCGCCATTTCACGACCACGGAACCGCAGGGTGATTTTGGCTTTGTCACCGTCTTCCAGAAAGCGAACCAGGTTGCGCAGTTTTACCTGGTAGTCGCCTTCATCTGTGCCAGGGCGGAATTTGATTTCCTTCACCTGGATCTGTTTTTGCTTTTTCTTTTGTTCTTTTGCGCTTTTTTGTTTCTCGTAGAGGAACTTACCGTAATCCATGATCTGGCAGACCGGCGGTTCAGCGTTAGGGCTGATCTCTACGAGGTCCATTTGGGCTGCTTCAGCCTGGGCCAGGGCATCCTGGATTTTAACGACACCGAGCTGCTCACCTTCTGCGCCAATAAGGCGTACTTCAGGGATACGGATCAGGTCGTTGATACGGTGTTTCGGTTTCTGCTGGACCAATGGGCCCCGTCTTCCGCCTTTAATACGTTATTCCTCCACGGTTTGTTTGCCTCGGCTGGCAATTTCGCCTTGCAGCTGGCTTATAAAGTCTTCCAGCTTGAATTTGCCGAGATCTTGTCCTTTGCGCGTACGGACGGCGATTTCGCCTGCTTCCCGCTCTTTGTCACCTACTACCAGCAGGTACGGGACGCGCTTAAGCGTGTGCTCGCGGATTTTAAAGCCAATCTTCTCGTTTCTCAAGTCGGCTTTCGCACGAATGCCCGCGCTTTCAAGGGTTTTTACCACATCTTGCACGTAATCGGCCTGGGCATCGGTGATATTCATCACCACTGCCTGGGTCGGCGACAGCCATGCCGGGAAGAATCCAGCGTATTCCTCGATAAGAATACCGATGAAACGCTCCAAGGACCCCAGGATGGCACGGTGGATCATCACCGGCACCTTGCGGTCGTTGTCTTCGGCCACAAAACTGGCGCCCAAACGGCCCGGCAGAGCAAAGTCGAGCTGCACAGTACCACATTGCCAGGCACGGTTCAGACAATCATGCAGGGTGAACTCGATTTTCGGCCCGTAAAAGGCCCCTTCACCGGGTTGCAGGTCGTATTCGATACCTTTGGCGCTCAGCGCTTCGGCCAGGCCCTGTTCTGCCTTATCCCAGATGGCATCGGAGCCGATGCGCTGCTCGGGACGGGTAGAGAGTTTGACCTTGATGTTTTCAAAGCCAAAGGTGGCATAGGTGCTGTAAACCATGTCGATACAGCTGGCCACTTCCGCTTGGATTTGGTCATCGGTACAGAAGATGTGGGCGTCATCCTGGGTAAAACCGCGCACCCGCATCAGGCCATGGAGCGCGCCGCTCGGCTCGTTGCGGTGGCAAGAGCCAAACTCGGCCATGCGCAGCGGCAGGTCGCGGTAGGATTTGAGGCCCTGATTGAAGATCTGCACATGGCCTGGGCAGTTCATGGGCTTGATGGCGTAATCGCGGTTTTCGGAGCTGGTGGTAAACATGGCGTCGCCATATTTCTCCCAGTGCCCGGATTTCTCCCACAGCACCCGGTCCATCATCAAGGGACCTTTGACTTCTTGATAGTCAAATTCGCGCAGCTTTTCGCGGATAAAGGTCTCGAGTTGACGGAAGATTATCCAGCCGTCGTTGTGCCAGAACACCATGCCCGGCGCTTCTTCTTGGAAGTGGAACAAGTCCAGTTGCTTGCCGATTTTGCGGTGGTCGCGTTTTTCGGCTTCAGCCAACTGCACCAAATAGCTGTTCAAGGCCTTTTTATCGGCCCAGGCGGTGCCGTAGATGCGTTGCAGCATCTTGTTTTTGGCATCGCCACGCCAGTAGGCGCCAGAGACCTTCATCAGTTTGAAGTAATGGCAAAACTTCATGTTCGGTACGTGCGGGCCGCGGCACATATCGACATATTCTTCGTGGTGGTACAGGCCGGGGCGATCATCGTGGCTGATGTTTTCGTCCAGAATGGCCATTTTGTAGCTTTCACCACGGGCCTCGAAGGTGTCCCGTGCTTCCTGCCAGCTCACTTTTTTCTTGATGACGTCGTAGTCTTTTTCCGCCAGTTCGTGCATACGGGCTTCAAGCTGCTCGATATGCTCCTGCGTCAGGGGGAAATCCAAGTCAACGTCATAATAAAAGCCGTTATCGATCACCGGGCCTATAGCCATTTTGGTCTGCGGCCACAGCTGCTTGATGGCATGACCTAACAGGTGGGCACAGGAGTGGCGAAGGATCTCAAGACCTTCGTCATTCTTGGCGGTGATGATGGCCAGGGTTGCGTCGTTTTCGATGAGGTCGCTGGCGTCCATCAGCTCGCCGTTGACACGGCCGGCAATGGTGGCTTTGGCCAGGCCAGGACCAATGTCCAGCGCCACATCCATGATGGAAACAGGGTTATCAAAGTGACGAACGGAACCGTCTGGCAGGGTAATAGCAGGCATGGGAATGTCCTTGTCAGTGGTGACCCGTACCAAGGGCCACTTGATAGTCAAAATCGTGAAACGTCAGTTGCTTACCACCCAAACCAAGGGCGCTTCGGCAGCGGGAACCCCGCCCTGACCAAAAGAGACGCAATAATAGCGGTGTTGGTCGGCCCGGTGCAACGCCAATGACCCCGCCCTTTGGTCGCATCAACAAGGCGCACCGGCGCAGAGCACTGGCCTGGCCCGTTGTCGCTGTTAGCTTAGAGACACTGACAACAGGAGATAACCATGATCAAAAAGACCCTGCTGGCCGCCACCTTGCTGCCGTTTCTTGCCCAGGCGCAGACAGTACCGCCGGCAGAAAAACCCGAGTTGTACGACATTGGCGCCGCCATGTCTGCCGAGCGCATGAAGGCTGATGTTACCAAACTGGTCAGCTTTGGCACCCGCCACACTCTTTCTAGCCAAACCTCTAAAACCCGCGGCATCGGCGCCGCCACCGACTGGATTGAAGCCCAGTTCAAGGCCATCAGCAAAGAGTGCGGTGGCTGCCTGGAGGTGATCCGGGTATCCGATACCGTCAGCGGTGAAAAACGTATTCCTAACCCGACCCTCATCACCAACGTCATCGCCATCAAATGGGGCAGCGAGGATAAAAAACGCATGGCGCTGCTTTCCGGGGACATCGACTCGCGAGTGACCGATGTCATGAACGCCACCGCCGACGCTCCCGGCGCCAACGACAACGCCTCCGGTATCGCAGCGACCCTAGAATCGGCGCGGGTACTGACTAAATACGATTTTCCCGGCACCATCGTCTTTTCCGCCCTCTCAGCCGAGGAGCAAGGGCTTTTTGGCGGCAAGATCCTCGCCAAATACGCTCGCGAGCAGGGCTGGAACATCGATGCGGTGATCAACAACGACAT
This sequence comes from Gallaecimonas pentaromativorans, assembly GCF_003751625.1. NCBI lineage: Bacteria > Pseudomonadati > Pseudomonadota > Gammaproteobacteria > Enterobacterales > Gallaecimonadaceae > Gallaecimonas > Gallaecimonas pentaromativorans. Next base: position 70,102 of record NZ_RJUL01000004.1, on the reverse strand, counting down.
GATTGGCAACACCGAAGGCATCGACGGCATCAAAGATAACCACACGGTACGGGTATTCTCCGAGGGAACCCGCGCGGTTGAAACCGCCACCGAGGCCCGCACCCGACGTTTTACCGGCGGAGAGCTGGACTCCCCCTCCCGCAACCTGGGCCGCTACATCAAAGCCTTGGCTCACCAGTATCTGCCGATGCTGGACGTGATGATGGTTTATCGCCTCGACCGCTTCGGCCGTGGCGGCCACCACAGCCCCTTTAATGACGCCGGTTATCCCGGAGTACGGCTGATGGAAACCCACGAAAACTACAACCGCCAGCACCAGGACCTTCGCACCGAGAACGGTGTGGCCTATGGCGACGTGCTGACCGGGGTGGATTTTGACTACGCCCGCAAGGTGGCGGCGCTTGATGCCATTACTCTCGCCTCCATGGCCTGGGCACCCACGGCGCCAGCGGGTGTCACCATCAAAGGTGCGGTCAGCCCGGATACCACCCTGAGCTGGCAAGCCGGTAAGGATAAACAACTGGCGGGGTATAAGGTGTATTGGCGCTTGACCACCGAACCGACTTGGACGCACAGTCGTTACGTTGGAAATACAGACAGTTACACCCTCAAAGGAGTGGTCATTGACAATTACTTCTTCGGCGTTGCCGCCGTTGCCAAAGACGGCACCGAAAGCCCGGTGGTCTTCCCGGGGGCAGCCGGCGCTTTCTAAACTGCTGTGGGGGCTGATACTGGCCCCTACCCTCGCCTTTGGTCAATGGCAGGCTCAGCCGGAGCGAAACGGGGTCAAGCTGTGGACAGAACAAGGTCGCGATGGCCTGGTGAGGGTGCGAGCCCAGTGCCAAGTAGTCACTCGGCTTTCGGCCTTTGCGGCGGTGATGAACGATCTTGAAGCCGTGCCCCAATGGATGGCCCATGTCGAGGCGGTAAAACGCCTCGACAAACCGTCCACCACCGAAGACGTTATCCATACCCGCTTTCATTTGCCCTGGCCGGCCAGAAACCGCGACGCGGTCACCCTCTCTGCCTGGCGCCAAGACCCTGACTTCACGCTGTATCTTGATATCAAAGACGCCGCCGAGCGCTACCCGCAACTTAAAGGCTATGTGCGCATGCACGGGGTGTCGGGGCAGTGGCGCCTGGCGCCCTTAGGCCAGGGGCTGACCGAAATTCGTTACACCGGTAGCGCCGATCCGGCAGGCTGGCTGCCCGATTGGCTGGTCAACAAGCTCAGTGTCAGCTCAACGGCCAAAACCCTGGCCGGGCTTTGCAATCGCATTACCGAGCTGAAATACCAGGACAGCCAATACCCCTTTATCAAGGAACCTCCGGCCACCCGTACCCGCAGCGAACGCTGAGCCTGCCAGAGTATTTGCGGCTACGCTTATCACCAGCGATTGCGGCAGGAGAACGACCATGTGGCATGCCTTGCAAGAAGAGATCTCGGCCTTTATCGGCAGGCCTTTTGTCTTGTCTGAGCGGCGCCTGCATCAAACCGGGCCGCGCTGGCAAAGCTACGTGGTGGGCGATGGGCGTCTGAGCCTGTTCGTCAAGATAAGCGAGTCGTGCCACCTCGAGCAGCTACAGGCAGAGGCCTTTGGCCTTGGCGAGCTGTCCCGTTTTGGCCCGCTGCGCAGCCCCGAAGTGGTGTGCGTGGGCGCCACCCGGGGTTTTGCCTATCTGGTCCTTGAATATCTCGACTTTGCCGCCCCCAGTTGCCTGGGCTGGCAGCGCCTTGGCGAAGGGCTTGCCGCCCTGCACCAGCGCCAGGACCAAGCCATGTACGGCTTTGACGAGGACAATTTCATCGGTAACAGCCCCCAACCCAACGCCTGGCATAAGCATTGGCACCGCTTTTTTTGCGAGCAGCGCTTGTCGTTCCAGTTGGGGATGCTGGCGGAGAAAGGGTTGATATTGCCTCAGCAAGAGGCGCTGCTCGATTGTGCCTGCCGGCTGTTAAAGCATCATCAGCCGACGCCGAGCCTGCTCCATGGTGATCTCTGGCGAGGTAACATTGGGTTTATAAACGATCAACCGGTGTTTTACGATCCGGCCTGTTACTACGGGGACAGGGAGGCAGATATCGCCATGACCGAGCTATTTGGCCGCTTTGACCCGGACTTTTACGCCGCGTACGACGATACCCTGGCGCTGGATGAAAACTACGAAAGCCGGCGAGAGCTTTACAACCTCTACCACCTGCTCAACCACGCCAACCTCTTTGGCGAGCATTACTGGCAGCAAGCCCAGCAGAGCGCCAGCGCCCTGCTGAACCTCTACCACCATCAGTAACGAGGCTGCACCACCACGAATTGGCTGCCGCCATCGACCGGCAGATACCAGATCCCATCGGCGATGTAATAAAGCCGCCCTTCATAAGCCACCTTCTTGGTGGACCCGACAATTTCGTCCACCACAGTGCCGGGGCTCAGACCCTCGCCACGGGCAACGGAAGTGGTGGTGGTTGTTACCGTAGTCGTAGTGCCAGGTTGGTTAACCACCCGGTAGCTACCGGCCGGCGGGGTATCGACATAAACGTAGCGGTCCCCTTGCTGGCGATAATAGGCGTTGTTGACGATGGCATAGGTGATACCGGCAAAGACCGCGAAGGTAGCAATACCGGCCAGGGCATTACCGTGGTGATAATAGCGACGAGCCGGCGGCGGGCCGTAGTGATGGTAACCCGGTTTCACCACGATGACCCGACCTGGACCACCGTGACCACCATAATGACCATCGTAGTGGCCGTCATGAGCCTCAGCCAGGGTCGGTACCAGGATCATGCTAAGGGCAGCAATGCCGGTGATCAGGGTCTTTTTCATGGGAAAGTTCCTCATTTACGTCACAGTTCAAGTATGCCCCATGCACCTAAACCAACTCGAACAATAGCGGGTAAATAAACGTAAACCTGCTGGCCCAATGCCATACTGACAGTCATCGCCACGCTTTTGGAGGCGTCATGGATAAAGTCAGGCAATGGCGGGTTGAATGCCCCACCTGCGGCCACCACACCTTTATCACCCTAGAGCCGGATGATGTCGGCCAGGATTTCATCGAAGACTGCGCCAACTGTTGCAGCCCCATTCATATCCAGGTGACCGAAGACTTAGACGGCCAGCTCAACGTCCAGGTAGACGGCGACGACGAGCAGCTTTATTGATCACTCCTCCACCAGCCACTCGCACCGATACTGCCCTGCCCCTTTGGCCAGCACCTTGTCCAGCCAGGGCAAGGTTTCGTCCATGGCGGCCTTGAGAGTCCAGGGCGGGTTGATCACCAACAGGCCGGCAGAGGTCATGCCGTGCTGATCGGTATCTGGCAGCAGGCCCTGCTCGATACGCAGCTGCTTTTTAATGCCAGTGGCCTTGAACGCCGCCATCATTGCCTCAACCCGGGCGCGTTCTACCACCGGGTACCAAAGCACATAGGTGCCGGTGGCAAAGCGCCGGTGAGCGTCGCTGATGGCGTGCACCACCGCTTGGTAGTCTTCTTTGAGCTCATAGGGCGGGTCGATGACCACTAGTCCGCGCTTTTCCTTGGGCGGCATCTTTGCCACCAGGGTCTCGTAGGCGTCGGCCTTTTCTACCCTCACCTGGCGGTCTCTGGCAAAGAGCTGCTCCAATAGCGCCATGTCTGCCGGGTGCAGCTCGGTTAGAAACAGGCGGTCGTGGTCTCGCAGCAGCTCGCGCGTCAAAAAGGGCGAGCCCGGGTAATGCAGCAGCTCGCCCTTGTTCATGGCGCGCACCACCTCCAGGTAGGGCGCCAGGGCCGCCGGAGCATCGGCGGCGGCCAGTACCTTGGCAATGCCGTCTTTAAATTCCCCGGTTTTCTGGGCCTTGGCATCGCTCAGCAGGTAGCGGCCGGCACCGGCGTGGGTGTCGTGCACATAAAAAGGCTTGTCCTTTTGCTTTAGGTAATCGAGCACAAAGGCAATAACGGCATGTTTGAGAACGTCGGCGTAATTGCCGGCATGAAAGGCGTGGCGATAGCTGAGCATGGCACTGGTCTAAAAGAATGGGTACGGGCATTCTAAAGCCATGGCCTTTTGAGATCACCTAAGCATGTATCATCTTCACCCCGCCATTAAGCACGCGCAGGCCATGGCCCAGAACCTGGCGGCCACCACTGGCCGGGAACTGGAAGACTGGCGCGCCCTGGTGGCCGCCGAAGCGCCCAAGGACGCCAAGGCCTGGCTCAAAGACGAGTATGGCCTTGGCGGGGCGACCATTGCCCTTATCCTCGATAGCCACAGCACCGACGAAGAGCACTATCTTCTTGAAGCGCCGCGTTTGGTCGATGCCCAATACAGCGGCGGCAAGGCGGCCTTGAGGCCCCTTTATGATGCGGTGGAGGATTTATTGCTGTCCTTGTCGGACGAGGTAAAGCTTTGCCCGGCCAAAACCCAGGTGGCGGCCTATCACAACAAGGTTTTTGCCACTGTTAAAACCGCCGGGAACCGGCAACTTGAGTTGGGGCTGGCCCTGGGGAAGGGCCAACCCTTTGATGAGCGCTTTGTCGATAGCGGCGTCCTTGCCAAAAAAGACCGCATTACCCACAAGGTCCGCCTGATATCGACGGCCGAGCTCGACGACAGCTTGGCCGAAAAGCTCAGCCTCGCCTTTGAGCTGGCCCGTTAACCGAGTAGCGCCACCTCTTCGGCGGTGAGCGGCCGGTATTCCCCCTCGCCAAGGCTGGCATCGAGCTCCAAGGGGCCGATGGCTTCGCGGTGCAGATCCACCACTTTGTTGTCCAGGGCGGCAAACATCCGTTTGACCTGATGGTACTTACCTTCGCTGATGGTCAGCAGCACTTCGGTCTCGCTCACGCGCTCGAGGGTCGCCGGTTTGGTCAAATGCCGCTCGCCCCTTAGCTGCACGCCTTCTTCAAAGCGCTGCTCGGCATCGTCAATCAGGGGATCGTCAAGCCAAACCCGGTAGCGCTTGGCGCAGTCGTGTTTGGGGCTGGTCACCCGGTGCGACCACTGGCCGTCGTCGGTGAGCAGCACCAGCCCGGTGGTGTCAAGATCCAAGCGGCCAGCCATGTGCAGCCCAAAACGCTCTTTGTCATCCAGCAAAGCCAACACCGAGCTGTGCTCAGGATCGTCGGTGGAGCACACATACCCCTTGGGTTTGTGCAGCATAAAATAACGCAGGCCAACCGCCCGCATGGCTTCGCCTTCCAACATCACCTCATCGGTATCGGTCACCTTAAAGCCGGGGTCCTTGACTACCTCGCCGTTTACGGTGACTTCTTCCCGGTGCATCAACCGTTTGATTTGAGCACGGGAGTAAAGGGAATTGTCGGCAAGAAATTTATCCAGACGCATTGAGTCTCGCCCTTGAGAAAAAGTGCACTATTCTAGCCACATTTGCCGCCTTAACCCACTTAACCTTGGCCGCTATTTGGCTTAGGCTAGGGGAAACGATTTCTCGCCCACCCTTTTGGAACAACCGACCATGTTTGAAAGCCTGCAAGCTGTGCCCGCCGACCCAATCCTTGGCCTTTCCATCGCCTATAAAAACGATGAAAACCCCAGCAAGGTGGATCTCGGTGTTGGTGTGTATAAAACCGAGACGGGTGAAACCCCCATTCTCAAATCGGTCGCCCTGGCCCAGCGCCAACGCATTGAGACCGAAACCACCAAGACCTACATTGGCTCTGCAGGAGACGCCGGCTTTAACGACAAACTGGCCAAGCTGGTCTTTGGCGAAGGCAACCCGGTACTGGCGCGCCAGTGCACCGTATCCACCCCGGGCGGTACCGGCGCGCTGCGCATGGCCGCCGAGTTCATCAAACGCTGTAACCCCGGCGCCACCATCTGGGTAACAGACCCGACCTGGGCCAACCACAATGCCCTCTTTAACGCCGCCGGCATCCAAGTCAAATCCTACCGTTATTTTGACAAGGACAATTCCAGCGTCGACTTTGCCGGCATGATGGATGCCCTGCAGTCGGTGCCCAAAGGCGATGTGGTGCTGCTACACGCCTGCTGTCACAACCCCTCTGGCGCCGACCTTAACCAAGCGCAGTGGCTGGCCTTTGCCGAACTGGCTAAGGAAAAGGGCTTTACTCCCCTTATCGATATGGCCTACCAGGGCTTTGGCGATGGCCTCGACGAAGACGCCTTTGGGCCCCGCACCCTGGCGGCGACGCTGCCCGAATTCCTGCTCACCACCTCAGGCTCAAAAAACTTTGGCCTGTATCGCGAGCGGATCGGCGCCCTGACCCTGGTTGGCGAAAACAGCACCCGCGTGGCGATTTTGTCCAGCGTTATCCAAAACGTGGCCCGCTGCATCTACTCCATGCCGCCTGCCCACGGCGCTGCCATCATCGATATCGTGCTGGGTTCAACCGAGCTCACCGAGCTCTGGAAAACCGAGCTGGCCGAGATGCGTGGCCGCATTCATGAGCTGCGTTCCTTGCTGGTGGATAAACTCCACGCCCGCCAGGACAAAAAGGACTTTTCCTTTATCACCAAGCAATACGGCATGTTCTCGTTCCTGGGGATCAGCAAAGAGCAAGTGCATCGCCTCAAGGACGAATTTTCCGTATACATGGTGGATTCAAGCCGCATGAACGTGGCCGGCATCAACCACAGCAACGTGGATTACTTGGCCGACGCCATCACCAAAGTGCTCTAAGTCTTTGATAAAAAAGAAAAGGCAACCCGAGGGTTGCCTTTTTTGTTTCACGTAATGCATCTAGCAAAGATGAGCATCTTCTTCCAACTCCAGGGGCAGTTCTTTGACTACCTCGTCTTGAAGCTGGTAGTAAGGCTCGTGGGTGTCATGGTGTTCCATGCTGCACTCCGGCCTCTGTTGTAGGGTCGGGCGCATTGTAACGTTTTCGTCAAATTCACTCTAGGTGTTTTTGCAAAAAGGTCGCCAGCTCTCCCTCCATGGCAACAGCTTTGCCGGTGCGTTGGTCCATACACACAAAGGTAATGGCTGCGTCCGCTACCAGGGTGTCGGAGCCATCAAAATAAATTTCCTGGCGCACCACACCAGAGCGCTCACCCAGTTCGGCAAGCTGGGTTTTGATGCGAAGGGTATGGCCAAGGGTGGCCGCGGCGCGGTAATTAATGTTGATGTTAACAACCACAAAGGCCAGCTTGTGAGCCTGGAACCAAGCCAGCTCACCCGAGTCTTCCAGCCAGCCCCAGCGGGCTTCTTCGAGAAACTCTAGGTAGCGGGCATTGTTGACATGCTGGTAGACGTCCAGGTGATAGCCGCGAACCTTGATCAGGGTGTGGTGTACTGCCATGGGATTTCCTTATAGATATTGTTGCCGAACCGATGCCGGCAGGCGGGTCATTGCCCGCTCAATGAGCCCCTCGAAACCGTCTTCAAGGGGAGATAAATCGATACCCGGTTCGATGATGGCAAGGGCCATCATCACCGCCTCTACCGTGCTCAAGGCACTTTTTTTGCGGGTACTGCGAAGCCGATAGCGGCTCGCTGCCCCTTGGGGTAAACACACCTTAGGCAAGGCCTTGAGTGCCGGGCTCTGCTCGTAGAGCCGAAGGGCCTTGCGCCAGGTGCCATCCAATACCACCAGATGGGGCGGCGCACTAGCTAAGGTGGCGAGGTTGCTGGCCTCTTCCCCCGGAAACAACAGAGCCGTTCCATCCGGCCAGGCTGGCGCCGCGAGCAGCGCGTCGGTACGGAGCAAGGCACAATCCAACGCGCCTTGCACCAATGCTGCGGTACCCAGAGGGTGGTTTTCCTCGCCGGGATATTGCACCAGGGTTACCTGGGTGCGGCATGCCAAAGGCCGGATCAGCGCACAAATACAGTGAATTATCAAACGATTGCACTTTGGGCAACTTGCTCGGGCCATGACTCCCCCTTAGGATGGAGGCCCATTCTAAAAAGAGTTTGCCATTGATGCCACATCTGGTCGGAGCTTTCAGCCTGATCCTGTTGGCCAGCCTGTTGATGCTGCTGCCGGCCGATCTGCACCAGCAATTGATGTACCAACGCCAAGCCATCCTCGACGGCCAGCTTTGGCGGCTCGTCACCGGCCATTTGCTGCATACCAATGGCTGGCATCTGGCCATGAACAGTGCTGGCACCCTGGTTATTGGCTGGCTCCATGGCCGCTATTACCGCTTTTGGGGTTGGTGGGGCCGCTTGGGTTACCTGAGTGTGGCCAGCAGCCTTGGGTTACTGGCCTTCTGCCCTGCCCTTCAATGGTACGTTGGGCTTTCGGGTATTTTGCATGGCCTATTGCTGATGGGCGCACTGGAAGACATTCGCCGAGGCGAGAAAACCGGCTGGCTTATCATCATCGGAGTGATAGCCAAGATAGGCTGGGAGCAGTGGCATGGCGCCGCAGCTGAAACCATCGCCCTTATCGGCGCGCCGGTGGCAACCGATGCCCACTTGTTCGGGGCCATGGCGGTGCTACCCTGGTGGCTGGTTAGTATTGTTTGGCGCAAAAGAAAAGGGGCCTGACGGCCCCTTGTTATTTAAAGCGAATTTTATCGGCGTTCGCGCTGAGAAGCTTTTCTCCAAGACCTTTTACCTTCTTGAGGTCTTCAAGGCTGGTAAAAGGGCCATGGGCCTCTCTGTATTCAACAATAAGCGCTGCCTTTTTCGCTCCGACGCCCTTGAGTGTGTGGGCGATTTCCTCTGCCGAGGCAGAATTGATATCAATGGCTTCAGCAGTCTCTTGCACAACCCCTTGGTCAGTTGTCGTCTTATCGACGTCTACCGCCAAAGCCACATTGCAGGCCAGTACACTGGCCGCCAGTAACAGCAATTGCAAAGTCCGTTTCATAGGTTGTCCTTACCTTGGTTGTCCCAGATGAGCACTTCCTTAGCTCAGAGGTAAGTATAGTCAGTTTTTCAGGCTGTCATTAATGGCGCCAAGCACCGCCATGGGGTCGTCTGCCTGGGTAATAGGCCGGCCAATAACCAGGTAATCCGAACCGGCCGCCAAAGCCTCTTTCGGAGTCAGTACCCGGCGCTGGTCGCCAGCGTCGCTGCCAGCCGGGCGGATCCCCGGGGTTACCAGTTTAAAGTCCTGGCCAAGGGTCGCTTTAAGTTGCGGAGCTTCCTTGGCCGAGCACACCACACCGTCAAGGCCGGCAGCCTGGGTCAAAGAAGCCAGGAGCAAAACCTGCTCTTCGGCGCTCGTAGCGCTGACGCCAAGCTCCTGAAGCTCTTCATCGGTCATGGAGGTCAGCACCGTAACCGCAATCAGCAGCGGCGCTTTATCGCCATAAGGTGCCAAGGCCGCTTTGGCCGCTTCCATCATCCGGCGGCCACCACTGGCGTGGACGTTGACCATCCACACGCCCAGCTCCGCCGCTGCGGCCACGGCTTTGGCCACGGTATTGGGAATGTCGTGAAATTTAAGGTCGAGAAAAACATCGAACCCTTTATCGACCAGGGTTTTCACCCAATCGGGGCCAAAGAGGGTAAACATTTCCTTGCCGACTTTCAGGCGGCACTGTTGCGGGTCGAGCTGGTCAACCAGCGCCAGGGCTTTGGCTTTGTCATCAAAATCCAGCGCAACGACGACAGGCTTATTTGGCATGGGTTCTCCTTAGTCACCATCCAGGCCACGGATGGGTTTGATTTGCCCCCACTGCTGGCAAGATGGACAGAGCCAGTAGCGCTTGTTGGCGCTAAAACCGCAGTGGCGACAGCGATAAGTGGGGCGAATACGGATCTGTTGCTCAACCAGCTCGGCCAGCAGGTTGAGACTCTCCTTGGCTGAAGGCTCGGCGACCTTCTCGCGCTGATACTGAATAAGGCGGCGAAAGCCTTTGAGAGTGGGGTGGCGTTTTAGCTCATCAAGCAGCAGTGCTTCGGCGCTGCCAATACCGGCTTGCGCTTGCGTGAGGTCGGCGTAAGCCAGCACTACCGAAACGCCGCTGTCCTGGCTGACGGCTTTGGCAAGAAAGTTGTAGTAGCCTTCGCTGTCACCCAGGCGGCTAAAAAGGTCAGCTATGACAGGCAACACTTCGGAGCTGTTATCAGGGTCAGTACTGATCACCGGCACCAATACCGCGAGCGCCTCTTCGAGTTGCCCGCCGTCGCGGTAGAGCTTGGCAAGGCCTTCACGAGCACGGGTGCAGCCGCTGTCCACATCCAAGGCTTTCTTGTATTCCTTGAGGGCTTCACGACTATTGCCCTTATCAAGGGCAAGCCCGGCTAACTGGCAGTAGAAGTGACTCAGGGCGCGGGTAATGGCCATGGGCCTGTCTTTACCCATGCGCTTGGCCACCTTGATGGCTTGGTGCCAGTCCTTGGTGTGCTGATAGATGGCCAGCAATTGCTCTTGGGCCTGTTGGCTATGCTCAGGGTCGTCCTTGAGTTCATCAAAGATATTCTCGGCCCGGTCATAGAGCCCGGCCACCATGAAGTCCTGGCCAAGCTCCAGCATGGCAAGACGCCGGTCTTCCTCTCCGATAGAGGGGCGAGCCACTAGGTTCTGGTGAATGCGAATGGCCCGGTCGACTTCACCACGGCGGCGAAAAAGGTTACCCAGTGCCATATGGGTTTCGAGGGTCTGGGAGTCTACCGCCAGCATGTCGATGAACAAGTCCACCGCTTTGTCGGGCTGGTCGGAGAGCAGGAAATTAAGGCCCTTGAAGTAACGCTGAGAGAGTCGGTTACGGTGAACCTCCCGTTCCTGGCGCACACTGCGACGGCCCATGTACCAGCCGTAACCGGCCGCAATGGGCAAAAGCAGGAACAGAAGTTCAACCATAAATCAGGCGTCTTTTTGTTTGGCGCTCAACTTGCGCTGCAGGAGGGCGATTCTGCGCTTTTGTACCCAGCACAGGCTGCCAAGCACAATAAAAGCCAGTAAGGCACCAAAAGCAAAGGCGATCCCCAGCCACTGCCCCAAAGAGAAGGTTTTCTGGGCAACCAGATAGTTAACGGCAACAGGTTGGGCATTTTCGGCACCAACAGCCAGAGCCAGGATAAAGATAACGACGGCAACAAGCCATTTGATGAGGGTTAGCACCGCACCTCCTGTGGGCCAAAATCGAACGCCGCTATTATTGCCTAAAAGCGGCCTCAGACACAAAAAAGGCATGCTCTCGCATGCCTTTTTTTCTTAAATACTGATCAGGAACCAGCGCTCAGATTGACCCTTTCCCGCAGTTCCTTACCCGGCTTGAAGTGGGGTACCTGCTTGGCAGGCAGCTCCACCGAATCCCCGGTCTTGGGATTACGCCCAACCCGCGGTGCCCGGTAATGCAGGGAAAAACTGCCAAATCCCCGGATCTCGATGCGCTCCCCTGCTTCCAGGGTGTTGGCCATCTGTTCCAGAATTTCTTTAACTGCCAGTTCCAGATCCCGCGCGGGCAGGTCGGTGTACTTGGCGGTCAAACTCTCGATGAGTTCTGATTTGGTCATAAGGTTTCCTCGGCGCCAAAGAGGGTGGGGCCAAAACCCCACCCGCCTGATTAGTCTTCGCTCTTAGCAGCTTTGAAAGCTTCAGCCATGGCGTTAGGAATAACCACGTCGTCCTGGTTGTTCAGGTGATCGATGGCATCACGCTCGTCTGCTTCATCCTTAGCGCGGATGGACAGGGAGATGGTGCGGTTTTTACGATCAACACCCATGAACTTGGCTTCAACTTCTTCGCCGGCTTTCAGCACGGTGGAAGCGTCTTCGATGCGCTCACGAGAAATATCGGAGGCACGCAGGTAGCCCTCAACACCTTCACCCAGATCGATGGTAGCACCTTTGGCGTCTACAGCGATCACGGTACCGTTAACGATAGCACCTTTCTTCTTATCGTTCAGGTAGTTGTTGAAAGGATCGGCTTCCAGTTGCTTCACGCCCAGGCTGATGCGCTCGCGCTCGGCATCCACTTGCAGAACAACTGCGGTGATTTCTTCGCCTTTTTTGTACTCACGTACGGCTTCTTCACCGGTAGCGTTCCAGGAAATGTCGGACAGGTGAACCAGACCGTCGATGCCGCCGTCCAGACCGATGAAGATACCGAAGTCAGTAATGGACTTGATCTTACCGGAGACTTGGTCGCCCTTGTTGAAGCGGCCAGCGAACTCTTCCCAGGGGTTGAGTTTGCACTGCTTGAGACCCAGGGAGATGCGACGACGCTCTTCGTCGATGTCCAGAACCATAACTTCCACTTCGTCGCCCAGGTTAACAACCTTGGAGGGGTGGATGTTTTTGTTGGTCCAGTCCATTTCGGAAACGTGTACCAGGCCTTCAACGCCTTCTTCGATTTCAACGAAGCAGCCGTAGTCGGTCAGGTTGGTCACGCGGCCTTTGAGCTTGTGACCTTCAGGGTAACGCTCGGCGATGGAAACCCACGGATCGGCGCCCAGTTGCTTCAGGCCCAGAGATACACGGGTACGCTCACGGTCGAACTTCAGTACCTTGACGGTGATTTCATCGCCAACATTGACGATCTCGGAAGGATGCTTAACGCGCTTCCAAGCCATGTCGGTGATGTGCAGCAGGCCGTCAACGCCACCCAGGTCAACGAAGGCACCGTAGTCAGTCAGGTTCTTAACGATACCTTTGACTTCCATACCTTCTTGCAGGTTTTGCAGCAGTTGCTCACGCTCAACGTTGTTCTCAGATTCGATCACAGCGCGACGGGAAACAACAACGTTGTTGCGCTTCTGGTCCAGCTTGATGACCTTGAATTCCAGGTCTTTGTTTTCCAGGTGAGCAGTGTCACGGATAGGACGAACGTCAACCAGAGAACCAGGCAGGAAGGCACGGATGCCGTCCAGATCGACAGTGAAACCGCCTTTAACTTTACCGTTGATGATACCGATAACAGTGGCGTTTTCTTCGTAAGCTTTCTCGAGAACCAGCCAGGCTTCGTAGCGTTTGGCTTTCTCACGAGACAGGATGGTCTCGCCGAAGCCGTCTTCTACGGTGTCCAGCGCGACGTCAACAACGTCACCTACAGCTACGGTGATTTCGCCGTTGGCATCTTTGAACTGTTCGGCAGGAATAGCGGACTCAGATTTCAGACCAGCGTCGACCAGTACGATGTCCTTTTGAACGCGAACAACAGTACCTTTAACGATGGAACCCGGGCGGGTTTCGATCTCTTTCAAGCTTTCTTCGAACAGTTGAGCAAATGATTCAGTCATGTGTGTCTGCTTATTTAACAAACCATGTGGCATCCATCCGACATGGGGTTGTTCATGTGTTCTACACCGTTCCTTGGCGCAGAAGGGTTCTTAATTGGCCAGTGCCGGTATCTTGGCACAGACCGCCTGCCAAGCGGCATCGAGCACCTGCTCGATAGAAAGATGGCTGGTATCAATGACCAGAGCATCCTCCGCTGGCTTCAGTGGCGCCACGGCGCGATTGGCATCGCGTTCGTCACGCTCACGGATCTCGGTTAAAAGACGTTCGATTTTAGCATCCTGCCCTGAGGCCAGCAACTGCTGGTATCGGCGCTCGGCGCGGACTTCGGCGCTGGCGGTCAGAAACAGTTTCACCGGGGCCGTTTTAAAGACCACCGTGCCCATGTCCCGGCCGTCGGCCACCAGGCCAGGCGCCTTCTGAAAGGCCCGCTGACGGCGCAGCAGTGCTTCGCGCACCCGTGGGAAGGCCGCCACTTGCGAGGCAGTACCGGCCACTTCCTGGGTACGAATGGCTTTGGTGACATCCTCGCCTTCGAGGATGACCTTCACCCCTTCGGCTGCTGGCTCAAACTGCACGTCCAAGTGCGCGGCCAGCGGCACCAGGGCTTCCTCGTCTTCCAAGGGGCACTGATGATGCAGCGCCGCCAGGGCCAGCACCCGGTAGATGGCACCGGAGTCAAGGAAGTGCCAACCGAGCCTGTCCGCCAGCAATTGGCACAGGGTGCCTTTGCCTACGCCGCTTGGTCCGTCTACGGTAACGACGGGTACCAGTTCAGCCATAAAATCCTCCATTTCTACGGATACAGGCTAAAGCCTGCAGGCGTCGGGCGCGCATTATAGGGCAAAAGTCTTTCAAATACCTTTACGGATTGCCGCAAAACGCGCAAAGAAATCCGGAAAGGTCTTGGCGGTGCACTTGGGATCGCGAATCCCCATGGTGCTGTTGCCAAGAGCCAGCAAGGCAAAACACATGGCCATGCGGTGATCGTTATAGGTATCAATCTCGGCATAACGGATGGCTTTGCCGCGGCTGACCTTGATAAAGTCCTGCCCTTCTTCCACCTCGGCGCCCACCTTTTTCAGCTCCGTCGCCATGGCGTGCAGCCGGTCGGTTTCTTTAAGGCGCCAATTGTAGATGTTGCGAATAACGGTCTGCCCCTCGGCAAAAAGCGCTGTGGTGGCCAGGGTCATGGCCGCATCGGGAATGGCGTTGGCATCGATATCAATGCCTTTGAGCTCGCCTTTTTGCACCCGCACCTGATGTTCGCCCCACTGGACCTTGGCGCCCATTTGCTCGAGGGCGTCGACAAAATCCACATCACCTTGCAGCATGCCTTTGAAAAGACCCTTGATGGTGACGTCACCACCAATGGCGCCGGCAGCGGCAAAATAGGAGGCGGAAGACGCGTCCCCTTCCACATAGTAATTACCGGGGCTTTGGTACTGGCAGGCCCCCTTGATGACAAAGGTCTGGTCGTCGGGGCGCTCGGCGGTGACGCCGAAAATAGCCATCAGCCCCAGGGTCAGTTCCACATAGGGTTTGGAGACCAGCTCACCATCCACCTTGATGGTGACGTCCCCTTCACACAGAGGCGCGGCCATGAGCAGCGCTGACAGGAACTGGCTGGACAGATCCCCTTTAACGCTCAGGGTGCCGCCGGCCAGTTTCTTACCGTTGATTTTAAGGGGTGGGTAGCCATCTTCACCCAAATAGCCGATGTCGGCGCCCAGTTGCCGAAGGGCGTCCACCAGATCGCCGATGGGCCGCTCATACATGCGCGGCTCGCCCACCAGTTCAAAGGTGCCAGGGGTAAGAGCCAGGGCAGCGGTCAAGGGGCGCATGGCGGTGCCGGCATTACCGAGGAAAATCGGCTCGGCCGGCGTGCCGGGCTGCCAGGGGCCCTGAACGACAAGACTTTCGCCCTGCTCGGCCACCGCCACCCCCAACGCCTTGAAGGCGCCGCGCATATGGCGGATGTCGTCAGCGTCCAGCACGTTACTCAAGGCGGTGGGCGCCGCGCAGAAGGCGCTCAGCAGCAATGCCCGGTTGGACAGGGATTTTGAACCAGGCATAGACAAGGTTCCGGCAACAGTACCGCCGGCGGCCAGTGTCAGTAATTCCATATCAATCTTCCGAGAGTAAGGGCCAGGCATCAAACTGATGCCCGGAAATCAAAAACCATCTGGCACCCACGCCTTGGCCGGGTGCCTTGTCACTCAGTTGCCAGGCACCACCGGTGGCGCCTTGGGCGGTCAGCAAAAAGCCCTGCTGCCCCTCATAAGCGAAAGTGGCAGCAGGTAGCAACCCGGCCAGGGAGTCTGGCAGGTCGCCGAGCCACAATACCCCTTGTGCCTGCCCTTCGAACACCGCCTCGAAGGGAGCATCGCTTGGCAGGGTTTGGGTATAGCGGCCAAGCAGCGCATGCACCAGCGGCGGTTGCAGGCTGGCAATGCGAAACGGCCCCTGGCGGGCCCGGCATAGGGAGATGAGGTCGCGGCTAAACTGGCGCACCAGCGGCGCCGGCAGCTCGGTAAAGCTCTCCACGTGCTGCTCGACCAGGGCAAACTCGCGGGCAGGGTCAAACACCCTGCCCCCTTTAAGTTCGCCAAGCTCGTCGGCCACCAGCAACCGCTGGCTGAGCAGAGCCAGCAAGCGATTGTCTATCTCCTCTATCTGCTGGCGCAGGGCGCTGAGATCAGCCATGGCGCTTGGCAAAGTCCGCCATGAAGGTCACCAAGGCCTGGGTACCTTCCAGCGGCATGGCGTTATACATGGAGGCGCGCATACCGCCCACAAACCGGTGGCCTTTAAGGGCCATCAGCCCCAGGGCTTCGGCTTCGGCAAGGAAGGCCTCGTTGAGGCTTTCATCTTTAAGTTGCCACACCACGTTCATCCGTGAGCGGCAGCTCGGGGCCACCAGGTTTTGATACAGCCCAATGCTATCGATAGCGCCGTACAGCAGCTCAGCCTTGGCAGCGTTATGCGCTTCCATGGCGGCAACGCCCCCCACCTCTTTGAGCCATTCGAACACCAACCCGGCCAGGTACCAGGAATAAGTCGGCGGGGTGTTGAGCATGGAGCCCTGCTCGGCTTGCTTGGTGTAATCCCAGATACAGGGCACCACCAGGTCGTCACGAAGCAGATCGTCACGGACGATCACCACCACCAGCCCAGAGGGGCCGATGTTCTTTTGGGCACCGGCATAAATGAGGCCGTACTTGGACACATCAATCTGGCGCGACAGGATGCAAGAGGACATATCCGCCACCAGCGGCACCGCTACATTGGGTTCCTCGAACATCTCGATGCCATCGACGGTTTCGTTGGGGCAATAGTGCAGGTACTTGGCCCCGTCACGTACCTTGATATCAGTGGGCAGCGAGATGGGCTTTTGGCTCATATCGATTTCGCCAGCGATGGCCACGTCGCGAAAGCGCTTGGCCTCCTCATAAGCAGCTTTGGACCATTGGCCGGTAATGAGGTAGTCGGCCTGTTCGCCTTCCTTTAACAGGTTCAAGGGCACGGCGGTGAACTGGCTGCGGCCGCCGCCGGCCAGGAACAACACTTTGTAGTTGTTAGGAATGGCCATCAATTCCCGAAGGTCGGCTTCGGCCTTGGCCGCAACCGCCATAAAGGGCTTGTCGCGATGGGACACTTCCATCACCGACACGCCGCGGCCCTGCCAGTCAATCATCTCGCTCTGGGCACGTTGCATCACCGCCGGCGGAAGCATGGCGGGACCTGCGCAAAAATTGAATACGTTGTTCATACGACCCTATCTAAAAACAAAAAGCGGCCCCATGGCCGCTTTTGAATTACTCGTCGGCGTTTTCGCCTTGCGCCTCGGGGACGATTTCTTCATCCACCTCGGCGATGCGCTGCAAGCCGACAACCTTCTCATCCGTTGCGGTACGAATGATGGTCACGCCCTGGGTGTTACGGCCGACTCGGGACACTTCATTGACCCGGGTGCGCACCAGGGTGCCACGGTTGGAGATAAGCATAATTTCATCGCCTTCTTCAACTGCTACCGCACCCACCACCTTGCCGTTACGCTCGGAGACCTTGATGGATACCACCCCTTTGGTGGCCCGGCTCTTGGCCGGATACTCGGCCTGCTCGGTACGCTTACCATAACCGTTTTCGGTCACGGTGAGGATGTCCACGCCTTCTCTGGGGATAACCATGGACACCACAGACTGGCCGTCTTCCAGGCTGATACCGCGTACCCCGGTGGCGCCGCGGCCCATAGGCCGGACACCTTTGAAGCTCATCTGTACCTGGCTGTTTTCGTCCAACACCGGGTTGCCTTGCTCGTCCAGTACAGGGGATTCCTCCCCTTCCTTGAAGCGCACCACTTTACCGGCATCGGAGAACAACATGATCTCGTTGCTGCCGTCGGTGATGGTCACGCCAATCAGCTGGTCGCCGTCGTTGAGGTTAACGGCGATGATGCCGCTGGAGCGCGGGCGGCTGTATTCGGTCAAGGCGGTTTTCTTCACGGTACCAAAGGCGGTAGCCATAAAGATGTACTTGCCTTCCTCATACTCGCGCACCGGCAAAATGGCGGTGATGCGCTCGTCTGCTTCCAGGGGCAGCAGGTTGATGATGGGGCGGCCACGGGCGGTGCGGCTGGCCAGCGGCAGCTGGTACACCTTCAGCCAATAGAGGCGGCCACGGCTGGAGAAGCATAGGATGGTGTCGTGGGTGTTGGCTACCAGCAGCTGCTCGATGAAGTCTTCATCCTTCATCTTGGTGGCTGCTTTGCCTTTACCGCCGCGGCGCTGGGCCTCGTAATCGGTCAGGACCTGGTATTTCACGTAACCCTCGTGGGAGAGGGTTACTACCACGTCTTCTTCATTGATCAGATCTTCGATGGAGATATCGGCAGAAGACTCGCTGATCTCGGTGCGGCGCTCGTCACCATATTGCTCGGAGATGGCCACCAGCTCTTCACGAATAACTTCCATCAGGCGCTCAGGGGAGGCCAGGATGAACAGCAGCTCTTTGATGAGATCCAGCAGGCCTTTGTACTCGTCGAGGATCTTCTCGTGCTCAAGGCCGGTCAGGCGGTGCAGACGCAGATCCAAAATGGCCTGGGCCTGCACTTCGGTCAGGAAGTATTTGCCGTCACGGATGCCGTATTGCGGCTCAAGGTGCTCAGGGCGTGCGGCGTCGGTGCCAGCGCCTTCGAGCATGGCTGCTACGTTACCGAGCTCCCAAGGGGTGCTAACCAGGCCAGCTTTGGCCTCAGCCGGGGTCGGGCTGCGGCGGATAAGCTCGATAACCGGGTCGATGTTGGCCAGGGCAATGGCCAGGCCTTCCAGCACATGGGCGCGCTCGCGGGCTTTACGCAGCTCATAAATGGTGCGGCGGGTCACCACTTCACGGCGGTGATTGATAAAGCACTCAAGGGCATCTTTGAGGTTAAAGAGGCGCGGCTGGTTTTGGTCCAGCGCCACCATGTTGATGCCGAACACTACCTGCATCTGGGTCAGGGAGTAGAGCTTGTTCAGTACCACTTCGCCGGCTTCGCCGCGCTTGAGTTCGATAACCACCCGCAGGCCGTCTTTATCGGACTCGTCGCGCAGGGCGCTGATGCCCTCGAGGCGTTTTTCCTTAACCAGCTCGGCAATCTTTTCAATCAGCCGTGCTTTGTTTACCTGGTAGGGCAGCTCGTGAACGATGATGGTCTCGCGGCCATTGTCTTCGTTGACTTCCACTTCGGCGCGGGCACGGATGTAAATCTTGCCGCGGCCGGTGTGGTAGGCGTCGCGGATACCGCTTTTACCGTTGATGATGCCGTGGGTGGGGAAATCGGGGCCCGGGATGTATTCCATCAGCTCGTCGATGGTCAAATCCGGGTTATCAATCAACGCCACACAGCCGCCCACCACTTCTTTTAAGTTATGGGGCGGAATGTTGGTGGCCATACCCACGGCAATACCGGCAGCGCCATTAACCAAGAGGTTCGGCACACGGGTCGGCAAGACATCGGGGATTTGTTCGGTATTGTCGTAGTTGGGAACGAAATCGACAGTTTCTTTGTCCAGATCCGCCAGCAGCTCGTGGGAGATCTTGGCCATCCGCACTTCGGTATAACGCATGGCGGCGGCAGAGTCGCCGTCCACGGAGCCGAAGTTGCCCTGGCCGTCTACCAGGGTGTAACGCATGGAAAAAGGCTGGGCCAGACGCACTATGGTGTCGTAGACCGCCGAATCACCGTGGGGGTGGTATTTACCAATAACATCCCCTACCACACGGGCCGATTTCTTATAGGCTTTGTTCCAGTCGTTGCCCAGTTCGTTCATGGCAAACAGAACACGCCGGTGTACCGGCTTGAGGCCATCGCGAACATCGGGCAGCGCCCGGCCGACGATAACGCTCATGGCGTAATCAAGGTAGGAGCTTTTGAGCTCATCCTCGATGCTGACCGGTACGATTTCTTTGGCCAGATCGCTCATCTCAGTCGTCCCTTTTAAAGGTCTTCCAACAAAGTGAGCCACTATACCACAACGGTCGACGTTGACCATGAAAAGGCAACGCACTCAGGGCTATAATGGCCCGTCTGCCAATGTCGGAAGGTAAAGATGAATAACAACGTAGATAACACTGAAATTGCCAAGTTCGAAGCCATGGCCCACCGCTGGTGGGATAAAGAAGGGGAATTTAAGCCCCTGCACCAGTTGAACCCGGTGCGCCTGGCCTTCGTTGAGGAAATGGCCGATGGCATTGGCAATAAGCGTATCGTCGATATCGGTTGCGGCGGCGGCATTTTAAGTGAGTCCATGGCCCGCCTGGGCGCGGTGGTCACCGGCGCTGACATGGGCACCGAGCCGCTGAACGTGGCCCGTGCCCACGCAGAAGAAGTGGGGGTGGCGCTCGAATACCGGCAAATAACCGCCGAAGCCCTGGCCGAAGAGCTGCCCGGCCAGTTTGATGTGGTGACCTGCATGGAGATGCTCGAGCACGTACCGGACCCACAATCGGTGGTGAGCGCCTGCGCCAAGCTCTGTAAGCCCGGCGGCATGCTGGTGTTCTCTACCCTTAACCGCACCCCCAAAGCCTGGGCCCTTGGCGTCTTTGCCGCCGAGCGCATCCTGCGCTGGTTGCCCGCTGGCACCCATGACTTTCAAAAATTCATCAAGCCGGCCGAGCTGATGGCCTTTTGCGACAACGCCGGGCTTATTCCTTTAAAAGCGGTGGGCATGAGCTACAACCTCTTGACCGGCCAGTTCAGCCGCTCCGAAAAACTGGACATGAACTACCTGGTCGCCGCCCGGAAACCGGCATGAGCGCGGTTCTTTTCGACCTCGACGGCACCTTACTTGATACCGCGCCCGACCTTCGCCGGGCGCTAAACGAAGTGCTGGCCGCCCACAACCTGCCCTTAAAAACCCTGGCCGAGGTGCGCCCCCATGCTACCCACGGCACCAAAAGCCTGCTGACCTTGGGCTTTGGCGAAGGGGCCTTTGAGCAAGAAACGCTGCGCCAGGCCTTTTGGGACGCCTACCTGCGCGACATCTCTGCCGAGACCCGGCTTTTTGAGGGGGTCAGCCAACTGATTGGCGCGCTGGATGCAGCGGCCATTCCCTGGGGCATCGTCACCAACAAGGTGACCCACCTGACAGTGGCTGCCCTGCCCCATTTTCCGGCGCTTGATGCCTGCAAGGCGCTGGTTTGTGGCGACACCCTTGCCAGTCGCAAGCCTGACCCGGCGCCGCTCCTTCATGCCGCCCAGCTGATGGGGGTGGCTCCTGGCCAGTGCCTTTATCTTGGTGATGCCCTGACCGACATGGAAGCGGCCCAGGGCGCCGGCATGCATGGCTTTGTGGCCAGTTGGGGCTATGTGGACGACAGCCACCCCGATTGGCCGGCCAAGGCGGTGCTGGCGGCACCGGAGGATCTGCTGAAGTGGTGCAAGATCACACGATCAAACAGCTGATCGGTTTTTTTGATCGGGGCTTGCATTTTGACAACTTAGGCAAAGCCGACCCCATTTAGGTTAGTGGCCACTAACGGGGTCAAAAAGCCGTCACTTTTACACCTTGAAAGACTGCCCATACCTCACTATCTTGTTTCTAAAATCAAAACCAAACCCAACATCTTGTGTATCTAATGCACAAGAAACATACGCCAGTGTCGCCGTCTTTGCTGGCGCAAGCTTAGGGAAAAGTCCGATAGGTACGTCATGAACAAGAACCTCCTCGTCACCAAGCGTAACGGCCAACAGGAATCCATTGATCTTGAGAAGATCCATCGTGTGGTTACCTGGGCTGCCGAAGGCCTTAACAATGTGTCTGTATCCCAGGTGGAACTGCGTGCCCAAATCCAGTTCTACGATGGCATAAAGACGGCGGATATCCACGAGACCCTGATCAAGGCCTCTGCCGACCTGATAAACGAAGAAGCGCCGGACTACCAATACCTGGCTGCTCGCCTGGCGGTGTTCCACCTGCGCAAAAAAGCCTACGGCGAATTCGAGCCGCCCCACCTGTTTGACCATGTCAGCAACATGGTGGAGATGGGCAAATACGACGAGCACCTGCTGAGCGACTATTCGCGCAGCGACTTCGATGCTCTGAACGACATTCTCGACCACAGCCGCGACATGAATTTCTCCTACGCGGCAGTCAAGCAGCTTGAAGGCAAATACCTAGTACAAAACCGGGTGACCGGCGAGATTTACGAGTCTGCCCAGTTCCTGTACATCCTGGTAGCGGCCTGCCTGTTTGCCGACTACCCCCACGACACCCGTTTGGATTACATCAAGCGTTTCTACGACGCCGTGTCCACCTTTAAGCTGTCGCTGCCCACCCCCATCATGAGCGGTGTGCGCACGCCTACTCGTCAGTTCAGCTCCTGCGTACTGATCGAAACCGGCGACAGCCTCGATTCCATCAACGCCACTGCGGCCGCCATCGTCCGGTACGTCTCCCAGCGTGCCGGTATCGGTATCAACGCTGGCCGCATCCGCGCCCTGGGTAGCCCCATTCGCGGTGGTGAAGCTTTCCACACCGGCTGTATCCCCTTCTACAAGCACTTCCAGACCGCCGTTAAATCCTGCTCCCAAGGCGGGGTCCGGGGCGGCGCGGCCACCCTGTTCTATCCCATGTGGCACCTGGAAGTGGAAAACCTGCTGGTGCTGAAGAACAACCGTGGCGTTGAGGAAAACCGGGTCCGCCATATGGACTACGGCGTGCAGCTCAACCGCCTGATGTACCAGCGCCTCATCAAGGGCGGCGACATCACCCTGTTCAGCCCCTCTGACGTGCCCGGCCTGTACGATGCCTTCTTTGCCGATCAGGCCAAGTTTGAAGAACTGTACGCCAAATACGAGCAGGACGAGTCTATTCGCAAGAAGACCCTCAAAGCGGTAGATCTGTTCTCCCTGCTGCTGTCCGAGCGCGCCTCCACCGGCCGTATCTACATTCAGAACGTCGACCACTGCAACACCCACAGTCCCTTCGACCCGGCGGTGGCGCCGGTGCGCCAGTCCAACCTGTGCCTGGAGATCGCCCTGCCCACCAAGCCGCTGATGGATATCAACGACGAAAACGGCGAGATTGCCCTTTGCACCCTGTCGGCCTTTAACCTC
Source organism: Gallaecimonas pentaromativorans (assembly GCF_003751625.1). Taxonomy (NCBI): domain Bacteria; kingdom Pseudomonadati; phylum Pseudomonadota; class Gammaproteobacteria; order Enterobacterales; family Gallaecimonadaceae; genus Gallaecimonas; species Gallaecimonas pentaromativorans. The sequence continues at coordinate 47,401 of NZ_RJUL01000004.1, read as the reverse complement.
GGCGCCATCAATGATGTCAGCGAGTTTGAAGAGCTGGCTGAGCTTTCCGTGCGGGCCCTCGATAGCCTGCTGGACTACCAGGACTACCCGGTTAAAGCCGCGCACATCGCCACCATGGGCCGCCGCACCCTGGGCGTGGGCGTTATCAACTACGCCTACTATCTGGCCAAAAACGGCGTGCGTTACTCTGACGGCTCCGCCAACGGCCTGACCCACAAAACCTTCGAAGCCATGCAGTACTACCTGCTCAAAGCCTCCATGGAACTGGCCAAAGAGCGCGGCGCCTGCCCGATGTTCGAAGAAACCACCTACGCCAAAGGCGTGCTGCCCATCGACAGCTACAAAAAGGATTTGGACAAGATAGTCGAAGAGCCGCTGCACCTCGATTGGGAGCAGCTGCGTAAAGACATCGTCCAGCACGGCCTGCGTAACAGCACCCTGTCAGCGCTGATGCCGTCCGAGACCAGCTCGCAAATTTCCAACGCCACCAACGGCATCGAGCCGCCGCGCGGCCACATCTCGGTGAAGGCCTCCAAAGACGGCATCCTGCGCCAAGTGGTACCGGATTTCGAGCAGCTCAAGGACGCCTACGAACTGCTGTGGGACATTCCCAACAACGACGGTTACCTGCAGCTGGTGGGCATCATGCAAAAGTTCATCGACCAGTCCATCAGTGCCAACACCAACTACGATCCGGCCAAATTCCCGGGCGGCAAGGTGCCGATGCAGTCGATGATCAAAGACCTGCTCACCGCCTATAAGTACGGTGTGAAGACCCTTTACTACCACAACACCCGTGACGGTGCGGCGGACGCCCAAAAGGACTTTACCGTCACCGCCGCTTCCCTGCCCCAGGCCACGGTTGCGGTGGAAGAAGACGACGACGGCTGTGCCGGCGGCGCTTGCAAGATTTGATTTAAAGGGGGGCTTGGCCCCCCTTTCTCAGGGAGCTACCAATGCGTTACACCACTTTCAGCCGGGTCAACAACAACGCCCTGACCGAACCGATGTTCTTCGGCCAGCCGGTCAACGTGGCCCGGTATGATCAACAAAAATACGAAGTCTTTGAAAAGCTGATCGAAAAGCAGCTGTCGTTCTTCTGGCGCCCCGAAGAAGTGGACGTCTCCAAAGACCGCGTCGACTTTGCCCAGCTGCCCGAGCACGAGCAGCACATTTTCCTGTCCAACCTCAAATACCAGACCCTGCTGGACTCCATCCAGGGTCGCAGCCCCAACGTGGCGCTGCTGCCGCTGGTGTCTATCCCTGAGCTGGAAACCTGGATTGAGACTTGGTCTTTTTCCGAGACCATTCACTCGCGCTCCTACACCCACATCATCCGTAATATCGTCGCCGACCCGTCCAAGGTGTTCGACGACATCGTGATGAACGAAGAAATCCAAAAGCGCGCCGACGAAATTGCCGGTTATTACGATGTGCTCATCGAATACACCCAAATTTGGCAACTGCACGGCGAAGGCACCCATGTGGTGGCCGGCAAAACCTATGAGATCGCGCTTCGCGACCTCAAGAAAAAGCTGTACCTGTGCATGATGGCGGTCAACGCTCTGGAAGCCATCCGCTTTTACGTCAGCTTTGCCTGCTCCTTTGCCTTTGCCGAGCGCAAACTGATGGAAGGCAACGCCAAGATCATCAAGTTCATCGCCCGCGACGAAGCACTGCACCTGGCTGGCACTCAGCAGATTCTGAACCTGATGCGCGACGGCAAGGAAGGCAACGAATGGGCGGAGATCGCCATTGAATGCCGCGCCGAGTGCGAAGAGCTCTTCAAACGCGCCGCCGAGCAGGAAAAGGCCTGGGCCAAATATCTGTTTAAAGACGGCTCGATGATCGGCCTTAACGAGTCCATCCTCAGCCAATACGTGGAATACATCACCAACGTGCGGATGAACGCGGTCGGTCTGGCCCCGGCCTTTGCCACCGCCTCCAACCCCATCCCCTGGATCAACGCCTGGCTGGTGTCAGACAACGTGCAGGTGGCGCCTCAGGAGTCGGAAATAAGCTCCTACCTGGTGGGGCAAATCGACGCCAACGTCGACTTAGGCGATCTGGACGACTTCGACCTCTAAACCAAACCCCGCTTCGGCGGGGTTTTTAACAACTCCTCCGCGCTGTTGATCCAGATCCTGTGTTTGCACTCATAAGTGGTTACACTATGCGCAAATTCCGGTTGAGCCGCCCATGATCAACGCCCGCCATTATCTGTCCTTTGACCGCATGAAAGACGGCACCCCCGTCTTTGTCCGCGCCATCCGCCGGGAAGACAAATACGCGCTGCTCAAAGCCTACGAGCACATGTCGGACCGCTCCATCTACTACCGCTTCATGCGCCCCAAATGGCAGATGAGCCTGGACGAAGCGGCCCGCTTTACCGATGTGGACTTTGAAAGCCACGTGGCCATTGCCGCCGGCCATTACAGCGAGAAAGGCGAAGAAGAGGCCCTGGGCATAGGCCGTTACATCCTGCTGCCGGGCAGCAAGGTGAAAAGGGCCGAGTTTGCCTGCGCTGTGCTCGATAGCCTGCAAAACCTCGGAGTGGGCAGCATTCTTTTTCAGCACCTGCTGAAAATTGCCAGGGAACAAGGCGTAGAGGAGTTTATTGCTGAAGTGCTACCGCAAAACCGCGGCATGATTGGGGTGTTTCGCCGGGCCGGGCTTCCCACCCGCACCATCATGGAAGACGGCCTGCTGCGGGTGAATATGGATCTGCGGCAAAACCGCGAAGTGCTGGAGTCCGATTAAGGGCTCGGCACAAACACCAGCGGGCTTTCAAAGCCGTCGGAGAACAGCTTGAGATTGGCGCCGTCACGCTCCAGCCAGTTGGCCTTTTGCAGCCGATCAAGATAAAGCCCCTCGGCCTGCATCAGCTCCCCCATACAGGCCATTTTGGTACTGCCGATATGCCCCACCGTCATGGCGGCGCCATTTACCAGTTGGTAGTCGGCAAAGTAGCGGTTACAACCGCCCTCACCGCTTAAGCGACCGTCGGAGCTGAGTTTGAGGGTAATGCCTTTGACCGAGCGGGCGGCGGTGGCCAGGGGGCCTTTGACTTGACTGGCATCAAGGCGCCAGAGGTTGTCGTAAAAGCCGGGATCGCTGGCACTTTGGCAGGCACAAAGCCCAAGCACCAAGCCCATCATTCCTAACGCCTTTTTCATGATTGACCTCCCTGTCTGCCAGCCTGTTTGGCGTTACTGACTGCCGGTCGGTGACGGCGTCAACTCCCAGCATAGCTTAGGATCGCCCTGCCAGCGGATCTGCGAGACTTTACCGTCCACCACCACCACCTGGCGGGTGCAGCCGTCCACGCTGGGGCCGCCGCCAAAAACGGTACCAAGGGAGCCAAACACGTTACCCGAGCCACCTCCGACCCCGATGCCGATGCTGGGTTTAGAGCCGGTTTTGGTGTCGCGGTAGATAAGCCAGTCCTGGCCTTCTACCTTGTTGGTCTGGGCGGGTACGCCCCATTTGTCCATCAACGCTTCAGCGCTGTAGCCCTGCCACTGGTGCATGCGGGCGTCCACCCCTTCCGGGGGTACGCTGGTACAGGCGCCAAGGCCCAGCGCCATTAAAAAGGCCCATTTTTTCATGGCCCCTCCTTTGTTAGTTAAGCTCACTGTCGCAGAAACCGGCCAAAGGCGCCAGCAGGGGCTTGAAGCGGTTCATCCAGCCCGGCAGATCTCGGCCAGAGTCCCCAAGCGCCGGCTGGACTCTTTGACGTAGGGGTTGGTTTTGTCCCAGGCGTAACCGGCCAGGATGGAGCACACCATACGTTTGATTTGCACCTGCGGCGAGGGATAGAAGATAACGTCTTGGAAGAGGCCGTCGCCTCCCCTGGGAAATACATCAACGAGCTAGCGACTAAGAAGTAGGGGACAACGACTGTACAAAAGTGACGGCATGAGATGATCCAAAACGGCCAAGCAGGTAGTATGACTGCCCAGTTTGACTTTAACTGTTGAGAAAGCCAAATGACGGCCAATCCCGTGCTTATTACCGGCGCCGCCCAGCGCGTCGGGCTGCACCTGGTTCACCGCTTTTTGGAACAAGGCCGGCCGGTCATCATGACCTACCGCCAGCACCGCAAGCAGATTGACCAATTGACCGCCCAGGGCGTGCGCTGCATCCAGGCCGATGCTGTAGCCCTGCCACTGGTGCATGCGGGCGTCCACCCCTTCCGGGGGTACGCTGGTACAGGCGCCAAGGCCCAGCGCCATTAAAAAGGCCCATTTTTTCATGGCCCCTCCTTTGTTAGTTAAGCTCACTGTCGCAGAAACCGGCCAAAGGCGCCAGCAGGGGCTTGAAGCGGTTCATCCAGCCCGGCAGATCTCGGCCAGAGTCCCCAAGCGCCGGCTGGACTCTTTGACGTAGGGGTTGGTTTTGTCCCAGGCGTAACCGGCCAGGATGGAGCACACCATACGTTTGATTTGCACCTGCGGCGAGGGATAGAAGATAACGTCTTGGAAGAGGCCGTCGCCTCCCCTGGGAAATACATCAACGAGCTAGCGACTAAGAAGTAGGGGACAACGACTGTACAAAAGTGACGGCATGAGATGATCCAAAACGGCCAAGCAGGTAGTATGACTGCCCAGTTTGACTTTAACTGTTGAGAAAGCCAAATGACGGCCAATCCCGTGCTTATTACCGGCGCCGCCCAGCGCGTCGGGCTGCACCTGGTTCACCGCTTTTTGGAACAAGGCCGGCCGGTCATCATGACCTACCGCCAGCACCGCAAGCAGATTGACCAATTGACCGCCCAGGGCGTGCGCTGCATCCAGGCCGATTTCGCCACCGATGACGGTATCGCCGCCCTGGTTAGTGCCTTGTCCGGGCAGCCCCTCGGCGCCATTATCCACAACGCCTCAAGTTGGGATCTGGAAGCCGATATCCATGACGCCGCCCGCCATTTCGACGCCATGATGCAGGTCCACGCCAAGGCGCCCTACCTGCTCAACCGGCACCTGGCAGGCCAGATAGAAGATGGCGGTAGCATCATCCACATTACCGATTACACCGTAGAGAAAGGGAGTGACCGGCACATTGCCTACGTGGCCTCCAAGGCGGCGCTATCGAGCCTGACCTTGTCCTTTGCCAAATTACTTGGGCCAAGGGTGAGGGTAAACAGCATTGCCCCCAGCCTTATCATCTTTAACGAAGATGATGACGCCCAGTACAAGGCCAAAACCCTGGCCAAGTCCGTGATGGGTATCGAGCCGGGCTGCGACGAGATCTGGCTTGCCGTCCACTACCTTTTGAACAGCCATTACGTTACCGGTCGCACCCTCCATGTGGACGGCGGCCGCCATATCCGTTGAGAGAGCAATTCATGACAGAACAACTGGCCAAGCACTATGAAGCCATCATCCGTGGCCTGGGCGAAGACCCTTCTCGCGAGGGTCTGCTAAAAACCCCCGAGCGTGCCGCCAAGGCCATGCAGTATCTGACCCAGGGTTACCAGCAGTCCCTTGAAGAACTGGTTAACGGCGCCGTGTTCAGCTCCGACAATGACGAATTAGTGATTGTTAAGGACATCGAGCTTTATTCCCTGTGCGAGCACCACCTGCTGCCCTTCGTTGGCAAATGCCACATCGGCTACCTGCCAAACGGCAAGGTGCTGGGGCTGTCCAAGTTTGCTCGCATCGTCGATATGTTCGCCCGCCGCCTGCAAATTCAGGAAAACCTCACCCGCCAGATCGCCCTGGCGGTCGAGGAAGTCACCGGCGCCCAAGGGGTGGCGGTGGTGATTGAAGCCAAGCACATGTGCATGATGATGCGCGGCGTTGAAAAGCAAAACAGCTCCATGAAATCGAGCGTGATGCTGGGCTCGTTCCGCGAGTCTACCGACACCCGCCGCGAGTTCCTGTCGCTTATCCGCTGATAAACGGCAGCAAAAAAGGGCGCCCTAAGGCGCCCTTTTTCATGGCCGAATGCGGATTATCGTTACGCCCAGCGAACAGTGATTTTCGTCACATTTTTTCGTAACGGACTGTTGCCCGGCTTGGGGCTTCTAGTGGGGCGCAACGGCGATACAATGCCAGGGCAAGCAAGTCCCTTGGCCGCCACAGCCCCCAGACCCTCTCTCTTCCCTGTGGCGGCTTTCTTTTATCCGTTACTTGGCAAAAAGCTGGCTCATGTCCTTAAAGGCCTTGAACTCCAACGCGTTGCCGCAGGGGTCGAGCAAGAACATGGTGGCCTGCTCCCCAACCTGTCCCCGAAAGCGCACATAAGGCTCTATTACGAAGGGGATGTTGAATCCTTTGAGGCGCTCGGCCAGTTGTTGCCACTGCTCCCAAGGCAATACCACCCCGAAATGGGGGACCGGCACGTCGTGGCCGTCCACCGGGTTGGTATGGGCCGCTTGCTGTGAAGGGGTCTTGGGGTGTTCGTGGATCACCAGTTGGTGCCCGAAAAAATCAAAATCGACCCACTGGCTGGACGAGCGGCCTTCGGTAAGGCCAAACACCTCGCCGTAAAAAGCCCGGGCCCGGGCCAAATCGAAGACCGGAATGGCCAGGTGAAAAGGCGAAAGTGCCATGGCAACTCCTTGATTGCTATTGATAACCCTTGGTTAATCGCGCTATTGACAGTACGCTGCCAACACGCCCCGACTCAAGGATTTTAGCGATGAAAGCCGGCCTTTACGCCTATCCCCTAACCCCTTTTGCCGGTAGCGGCATCGACTATCAGGCCCTCGATGGGCTGGTGGCCCGCCTCAGCGAAGCTGGGGTCGATGGCATTGGCGCCCTCGGCTCCACCGGCTGCGCCCCTTATCTTGAGGTTGCCCAGCGTCTTGCCATCAGTGAACGGGTGATAGCCCAGGCCGGGCAGGTACCGGTGATGGTGGGGATAAGCGCCCTGGCTACCCGCGATGTGCTGCGATTGGCCGAAGGGGCCCAGCGCCAAGGCGCCGCCAGTTTGCTGCTGGCGCCGGTGTCTTACCAGCCCTTGAACGAGGACGAAGTCTTTGGGCTCTACCAAAGCCTGAGCGCCGCTTGCGACCTTCCCCTTTGCGTTTATGAAAACCCCCGCACTACCCAATTTACCTTCAGCGATGCCTTGCGTCAGGCCCTGGCGCAACTTCCCCGGGTTGCCGCCTTCAAGTTGCCGGGGCTCACCCCGGCAGATAACCGGCGGCTGCGCGCCTTGCTTCCCCCTCACATCAACCTGGGGGTGGCAGGGGACGGGGCCGCGGCTGTGGCCCTTGGCAGCGGGGTAGCCAGTTGGCATTCGGTTGCTGCCGGGCTCTTCCCCGAGGCGTGCCGAGCGCTGTATCTGGCCGCCAAAGCCCAGCAGCAGCATGACACCCTTGCCCAGCTTTGGGCGCTTTTCACCCGCTTTGGCTCGCTTAAAGTGATGGCGGCCAGCGCTGCGCTACTAGGCCTTGTCGGCCATTCCCTGCCCCAGCCGCTGCAGCCCCTGGGCCCGGAAGCGACGCGCGAGGTAAAAGAGGTGTTGGTCGCTCTGGGACTTTTAGGCATTTAGAGAAATTAGAAAATTTATTTCACCTAGTACTTTAGGCGGGTGCCGGCAGTGTCGTTTATTGCAGAGGCAAGCATTTGTCATTTGACACCGCCACAGAGACTCCCTCCTGATCAATCTCACATGTGGCGGCTTTTTTTGCGCCCATTCAAACGTTTGCGCATCACAAGCGTTTGCAGCCCGGCAACTACTGGGCAAAAAACAGCCACCCTTGCAGATTTCCCGGTTAAGGGGCCTTAGCTGGGGATGAAAGCAGTTATCCACAGCCTTGCCCCCAGATTTTGTTGATATCCCCTACCAAGGTATAGGTTGGCCGTCCCAGGCCCAAAAGCCGCCATGGTGCTGGGCCCCAGCCCCGGCCAGCACCTGTAGTAGCTGCCGGGCGGCGCGCTGTGGGCTGAACTGCTTATCCTTGGGTGTATTGCCAAGAAAGGGCGTGGATAAATCGCTGATAGTGGTGCCGGGGTGTAAGGTTAGCAGCCAGACGCCCGGCAACCGCCGACCAAGCTCGATGGCAAGAGTGCGGTTAAGCTGATTTTGCGCCGCCTTGGCAGCGCGATAGCTGTACCAGCCGCCAAGACGATTATCGGCAATGGACCCAACCCTTGCCGACAAATGCCCCACCAAAGCGTTTTTGGCCAGGGTCAGATTGGGCCACAAGGCCTGCAGGCAAAGGGCCGGGCTAAAAGCGTTAACAAGGGCACTTTTTAAAAGCGCCTCAGCGCTGACATCCTCTATCCGCTTTTCTGGCCAGATGCCGTCGCCATGCAATAGCCCCAAGGTATTGATAACCAGGTGCAGCGGCTGGCCGGCAAGCCAGCGGGCCAGCTCTGCCCTACCCTCATCAGTGGCAAGGTCGGCGGCGAGGTTAAAGGTGGCGGGCCCCTGGCCCCGGCGACTGACCCCATAAAGGCGCTCTACCTGCGCCAGCGCCTGCAGCTCGTCGCAAAGGGCGGCGCCAATACCGCCACTGGCACCTATCACAAGTGCATTGCAGCGAGACGGAAGATGACTGAACATGAAAGCTCCTGATCTGATGCCCGGTCTGATGTCGTACGACTCTCGGTCTTAAATGGAGCTTATCTGATGCTAAAGAAACTGATCCCCGCCCTCGCCTTGCTGGCCCTGCCCGCCCTGGCGGCGGACTGCCCTGACGCCCTTAAATTCGTCAAGCGCAAGCTCAATTCCGAGCAGACCGTCAACCTGTGCCAGGCGTATCAGGGTAAGACACTGCTCATCGTCAATACCGCCAGTTACTGCGGTTTTACCCCCCAGTTCCATGGCCTTGAAGCCCTGTACAGCCAGTACAAGGACAAAGGCTTGGTGGTGCTGGGCTTCCCGTCTGACGACTTCAACCAGGAAGCGGATGACGAAAAAACCACCGCCGATATCTGTTTTACCAAATACCAGGTCAAATTCCCCATGTTTGAAAAGCTGCATGTCAAAGGGGACGAGGCAGATCCGCTCTATCGCATCCTGGCCCGTGAAGCGGGCGGCCAGTCGCCCAAGTGGAATTTCTACAAGTATCTGGTTGGCAAAGACGGCAAGGTCATTGAGCTCTTTTCCAGCCGCACCAAACCGGACAGCGAGGAGCTGCGTACAGCCATCGAAAAGGCACTTTAGGAAGGCGGGCCCCGTGCCCGCTTTGTTTTTCGATGGCAAAACTCATTTTGGTGCTGGGTGACCAGTTAAGTACCGACCTCTCAAGCCTTCGCCACTACCAGCCAGAAGACCGCGTTTTGATGGCAGAGGTCATGGCCGAAGCCACCTACAGCCCCCACCACAAGAAGAAGCTGGCCTTGGTGTTTAGCGCCATGCGCCACTTTGCCAAGGCCCTTGGCGAGCAAGGCTATAACGTTACATACAGCGCCTTGCCTGATAGCCCCTCGACCTTATTTGATGCCGTCACGCGCCACATAGATAACGCCGACGCGCTGCTCATTACCGAGCCCGGCGAATACCGGCTGCTGGCCGAGATGCAACACTGGCAGGCTGAGCTTGGCGTCAAGGTGACGCTGCTTGAGGACGACCGTTTTTTCACATCTCGAAGGGAATTTGCCCGCTGGAGCCAAGGCCGACGCCAATGGCGCATGGAGCACTTTTACCGCCAGCAGCGCAGAAATACCGGCCTGCTCATGGCCGGCGCCGAGCCCGAGGGCGGCCAGTGGAATTTTGACCATCAAAACCGCGAAGCCTGGCAGCCCCAGGCTCTGCCGCCGTTAAAGCGCTACGCCCCCGATGCCATTACCCAAGAGGTGCTGGCGCTGGTTGAGGCGCGTTTTTCCCACCATATCGGTGAGCTGCTGCCCTTTGAGTTTGCGGTGACCCGTCAGCAGGCCCTTGAGGAACTGGACGATTTTATTACCCAGCGCCTCCCGGCTTTTGGCACCTTCCAAGACGCCATGGCCAGCGGCGAAGATTATCTTTATCACTCCCGGCTCTCGCCGCTTATCAACCTTGGCCTATTAAGCCCACGTGAGGTGTGCGAGGCGGCCTGCCAGGCCTATTACCAGGGCCATGCCCCCATCAATGCCGTGGAAGGCTTTGTGCGCCAGATCCTCGGTTGGCGCGAGTATGTGCGCGGCCTCTATTGGACCCTGATGCCGGGCTACAAAAGCCACAACGCCCTTAACAGCACCCGGCCACTGCCCGAGCTGTATTGGAGCGGCAAAACCGGTATGCATTGCATGAGCGAGGCCCTTCGCAACACCTTGCAAAACGGTTACGCCCACCATATCCAGCGGCTGATGATCACCGGAAATTTTGCCTTGATCACAGGTTTGGACATTGAAGCCATCTGCGATTGGTACCTAGCCGTGTATTTGGACGCCTATGAATGGGTGGAGCTGCCCAACACCTTGGGCATGGTCATGCACGCCGATGGCGGCCTGCTGGCCTCCAAGCCCTACGCCGCCTCCGGCAAGTACATTCAGCGTATGTCCAATTACTGCCAGCACTGCCGCTACAAGGTGAACAAGCTGACCGGCGCCGATGCCTGTCCCTTCAACAGCTTCTATTGGCATTTTCTGGCCCGTAACCGCACCACGCTTGCCGGTAACCCACGGCTGGCCATGGTGTATCGCACCCTGGACCGCTGGGACGAGGCCAAACTCGATGCCATTAACCAGCAGGTAGCCTGGCAATGGCGGCGCATAGAAAACAACGACCTGTAAAGGTTTGCCCGGTCTGTGGCCTGACTTTTCAGTGGCGGCGTAAGTACACAGACAGCTGGGATCAGGTCAAATACTGCTCCGAGCGTTGTAGAAGGAGTAGAAAATGCAGGGGATCTTGCTAAACGGCCAGCTCAGGCTGCACCGCAATCCGCTATTTGAAAACATCGACGAAGCGATGTTGCTGTGGTGCTGGCCAACCCGCCTTAGCGCCCTGCGCCGCGCTTGGCTGCAAGCCAATCTTTGTAAAATTCAAGAAGCGCTACGGGCAAGGGGCAGCGATATTTTCGTGCTCGAACCTGAGGCGCTGCCCGCGTTTATTCGCGAGCACCAGCTGAGCGCCCTTCGCATGGCAAGCCCGGTGGCCCCTGAAGAAAAGGCTCTGGCCAAAGCCCTTGGCGCAGAGCTCGCCCCGGCCAATAGGTTGTTTGACCATCGCGAGGCCAAAGGCAGCTTCAGCCAGTTTCGTAAAAGCCTCAAGGCGCCCTCCATGGGCCGCCTCAACGCCTTGCCGCCTACCACGCCGATAAAAGCGCCTACCCTCACCCTGCCGCCGGGGGCTTTTCGCTTTGATCCAGGTGAAGACGCCGCCAACGAGCGGCTGCTGTATTTTCGTGACCAACTGCTGGCAGACTACCACCAGAGCCGCAACGGCCTCTTGGGCAACAGCTTTTCAAGCCAGCTGTCGGTGTATTTGGGCGAAGGGATTTTGGCTATAGACCACGTCTGGCAATGCCTGCACAGCGCCCCAACAGGCCAGGGCCGCGATAAGCTCCTTGACGAGCTGCTGTGGCGTGAATTCTTCCAGCATTGGCTGGCCCAGCAAGGGGCAAAGGCCTTTGCCCCCCACGCCAGTACCCAAACCGATGAACGTCTGCTCGCCTGGCAACAGGGCCACACCGGCCTGCCGCTGGTGGACGCGGCCATGCGCGAGCTGCTGGCCACCGGTTATATCAGCAATCGCGCCCGCCAAAATGTGGCGAGCTTTCTGGTACACGACCTCAAACAAGACTGGCGCGCCGGCGCCGACTGGTTCGAGCGCCAGCTCCTTGACTACGACGTTGCCGCCAACTGGGGTAACTGGGCCTACATTGCCGGCCTGGGTGCCAGCACCCGGCCTATTTATTTTGACGTGGCCTGGCAAAGCCGCCAGCACGACAGGGAAGCCAGCTATATCAAGGCCTGGCTACCGGAGCTCGGGCTGTTACCGGCAGATACCATTCACAACCTGCCCTGGCTGCCAGAACAGCGCCCGGAGGGGTATCCCGCGCCAGTTGGCATGGCGGATTGGGGCTTTAAGGCCAGTGATCCAAAGAGGGTTTGAGGGCGTAAAGCGCCCTATGAGCCCCTTTTGGAGCAATACAGATGAGCACCCCGGCTTGGTCCGAGGCAAGGTATACTGCCAAACGACAAAGTAATCCAAGGGATAGCAACGTGAGTGGCGACCAGTTAGCCAACGATCTTGCACAAATTGCGTCCGGCCGCTGCAAAAAGGCTTTCGGGCGGGTGTTTGCGTATTTTGCCCCTCGGCTGAAGGCCTTTGGTTACAAGCAGTTTGGCAACGAGCAACTGGCACTGGAGCTGGTGCAAGAGACCTTACTGACGGTGTGGAACAAGTCGCACCTGTACGACCCTGAAAAAGCGGCCGTTAGCACCTGGGTTTACCGGGTGGCTCGCAATCAAAGTTTTGACATGATGCGCCGTCAGGCCGCGCGCCCCGAAACCTTGATGGCCGATGATCTGTGGCCGCTGGCCAGCCAAGAGTCAGACGATGTCCCCATCGACGAACAGATCTTGGGTGACCAAGCCCGAGCGCTGTTAGCGCTGCTGCCCGACGCCCAGCGCCAAGTCATTGAAAAGATTTATGTGGAAGACAAGACCCAACAGGAAACTGCCCTCGAGTTGGGGGTGCCGCTGGGTACCGTGAAATCCCGAGTCCGTCTCGCGCTGGAACGACTCAAGGAGCATCTGCACCGTGAAGATTAAGCACCACCCCGCTCCCGCTATGCTGGCTGCCCATGCCCAAGGGTTATTGCCTACCGCCACCAGCGCGGCCCTGGCTGCCCATGTGGAGGCGTGCAGCTATTGCCAGGCCCTGTGCGATGAATTAGAGCAGGATGCGGCCAAAGAACAGTTGGGACAATCGATGGCGTTAGACGATAGCCTCTTTGACGCCCTGCTGCTGCGCCTCGATGACGCCCCAGCCGACGCTGGCCCGGCCAAAGAAGCACCGACGGCCGCGCAAAACCAGCTCACCATCAACGGCGAATCCTTTACCCTACCCCGCGCCCTTCGGCCCCTGGCCGGCCGGGTGGGCAGCTGGCGCCGCCTGGGTTCAAAGGTGTGGTCGGCGGATGTAGACCTTGGCGAAAAGGCAGCCAAGGCCAGCTTTTTATATATCGACAGCCACACCCGCATTCCCAAGCACACCCATGGCGGTGAAGAGCTGACCTTGGTGCTGTCTGGCCATATTAAAGATGAGTCCGGCCGCTATCAGGAGGGGGACTTTACCCACCTTGACCAGCAGCACGAGCACCAACCCTATACCGAAGACGCGCCCTGCCTGTGCCTGACAGTGCTCACCGCGCCGCTGGTGTTCACCGGGCCTCTGGGGCGCCTTGCCAACCCGCTATTGCGGCTTTTCTTCTGACACAAAAAAGCCCGGGCAGATGCCCGGGCTTTTCTTATGGCGCGCCTTAGAGGGCAGCCACAACCTCTTCGATTTTGGTTTTGGCCTCAGCCAGGGCTTTGGCTTTGGGCTCGTCGCCCATGTTCAGGCCTTCGGCGTAGACAAAGCTTTGCTCGGTAATGCCCATCAGGGTGAACAGGGTGGACAGGTGCGGGGTTTGTGAATCCCACTCGCTGCCGGCGTAAACGCCGCCACGGGCAGCCAGTACCACGGCTTGTTTGCCTTCGATGAGGCCTTGCGGGCCATTCTCGGTGTACTTGAAGGTCACGCCGGCGCGCTCCAGGCGGTCAAAGTAGGCTTTGACCTGGCTGGGGATGCCGAGGTTGTAAAGGGGGACAGCCAGCACGATAACGTCGTGGGCTTTGAGCTCTTCAATCAGGTTGTCAGAGAGCTTGGCCAGTTCGGCTTGCTCGGCGGTACGCTCGCCAGGGGCAGCCATCCAGCTCAGCAGCTCGGGGGCTGCCAGGTGGGGGAGATCAAGAGCAATCAGGTCTTTTTCGGTGATGGAAAGGTCTTTACCGGCAGCAGCAGCCTTGAAGTAACCGGCCAGTTGGGAAGAGTTGCCGTTGTCACCGAAGATGGAGCTGGTCAGAAGCAGGACTTTTTTCATGGGGAGATCCTCGTGGGTTAACGTTGAGGCTTACTCTACCGACAAAAAAACAAATAAATACTGCTAAAAATCGCAATCTACGTTCTAATAAATCGAAAGATAACCTTGTCAATAGACGCTGGCGACGGCAAGCCGGTATGATGCGCCTTCCTTTCTTTACGTTTTGCTAAGACATGGTTAAAACCCAATTTTCCAGCCGCCTGGGCTTTGTACTGACTGCGGCCGGTTCTGCCGTGGGCCTGGGTAATATCTGGGGCTTTCCCACCCAAGCCGCCCAACACGGCGGCGGCGCCTTCTTGCTGTTGTACCTGCTGCTGGTGTTCGCCCTGGCCTACCCGGCCTTGGTAGCAGAAATGGCCATTGGCCGCCGCGGCCACCAGGAGCCCATTGCCGATCTTGGCTCCCTGGCGGGCAAGGTGGGCAAACTCACCGGCTGGCTGGGGCTGTTGGCGGTGAGCGCCATTTTGAGTTTCTACCTCATCATTGCCGGTTGGCTACTGGGTTACATGAGCGACGCCCTGCTGCGCTTGGTGGGGGTGAGCTGGCCTTGGCTCACTACCTTTAGCCTCGGCCGTAACCTCATTCTGGGGCTGCTGTTTGGCCTTATTACTTGGTGGGTGGTGCAGCGCGGCCTGCAAGAAGGGATTGAAAAGTGGTCCAAACGGCTGATGCCGGCACTCTTGGTGGTGCTGATTGCACTGGCTTGTTACGTGCTGACCCTGCCCGGCGGCAGCGAAGGGCTTAGTGCCTACCTCACCCCAGACCCGCAAAAGCTCTTGGCACCCAACCTCTGGCTGGCCGCCACTGGCCAGGCGTTTTTCTCGCTGTCTATCGGGGTGTGCGTGATGATGGTGTACGCCAGCTATCTCGATAAAGACGCCTCCTTGCCGCGCCTTGGCCTGCAAGTCACCCTGATTGACTCGGGCATCGCCTTTTTGGCGGGGCTGTTGGTGATCCCAACCCTGTATGTAGCCAAAGCCCAGGGCCTTGCCATCCTTGATGCCCACGGCCAACTTATTTCTTCAGACACTCTGGTGTTCGACCTCTTCCCCCGGCTGTTTGCCACCATGGGCAGCGCCGGCCTGGTATTGTCCTTTGGCTTTTTCCTGTTGCTGGCGGTGGCGGCCCTGACCTCGACCTTGTCGATGTTGGAAGTGCCCACCGCATCTTTGGTGGCTCGCACCGGCAGCAGCCGCCGTGTTGCCAGCGCCTGGGTGCTGGGGCTGGTGCTTATCGCCATGGCGCTCATTTGCTGGCAGTTTGGCACCCTGTTTGGGCTGGTGGTCAAGGTAGTTACCCAGTACGCCCAGCCGCTGCTGGGGCTGGTGTTCTGCGTCTATGTCGGCTGGCTGTGGCGGCGCGACAGTCTCCTTAAAGCCTTGGCCGCCGAAGACGAAACCTTTGCAAAATCATGGTTCTGGAGGCTCTGGCCCGGCTATGTCAAACTGGTTTGCCCCTTACTTATCCTGCTGGTGATGGTCCAGAGTATCCAATGACAACCCAAAATCGTGGACAATTCAGCTCGCGCCTGGGCTTTGTACTGGCCGCCGCTGGCGCGGCCGTCGGCCTTGGCAATATCTGGGGCTTCCCCACCCAGGCAGCCCAGCACGGCGGCGGCGCCTTTTTGCTGGTCTACCTGATACTGGTGTTTGCCCTCGCCTACCCGGTGCTGGTGGCCGAGCTTTTGATAGGCCGCCATGGCCAAGCCAACTCGGTGCGCTCCCTGATGGCCCTTGGCCAGAAGAAACTGGCGGTCTTTACCGGCCTGGCCGGCATTTTTACCGTCTGTTTGATTTTGAGCTTTTACGCCATCGTCGCCGGTTGGTTACTCAGTTACCTGTTGGGCGCCGGCCTTCGCCTGGGTGGCCTCGATGCCGCTGCAAAGTGGAGCGAGCACTTTGGCTTTGTGCGCAACACCCTCTTTACCCTGGTGTTTATGGCCATGACCGCCTTTGTGGTGAGCCGTGGTGTCAGCCAGGGGCTGGAGAACTGGTCAAAGCGGCTGATGCCGATGCTGTTTGCGCTGCTGCTGGCGCTGATTGGCTTTATGCTCACCCGCGAGGGCGCCGCTGAAGGCCTGGCTCGTTACTTAACGCCAGATCTGAGCGCCCTTGGCGACCCGGCCCTGCTACTCTCGGCCACCGGCCAGGCGTTCTTCTCCCTTGGGCTTGGGGTGGGGGCAATGATGGTGTACGGCTCTTACCTCAAGGCCGACTCCAACCTGCCCAAGCTGGCGCTGTCGGTCACCCTGGTGGACACCAGCGTGGCGTTTTTGGCAGGACTGCTGATTCTGCCGGCCATGTACGCGGCGCAGAATCTCGGGGTGCAAATTCACGGCAGTGACGGCAACCTGGTGTCGTCATCGACCCTGGTGTTTGATCTGCTGCCGGCGCTCTTTGCCAAACTTGGCGCCCTGGGGCCATGGGTAGCACTGGCGTTCTTTTTGCTGATGGGCATCGCCGCCATTACCTCGTCCATCAACATTCTGGAGCTGCCGGTCAGCTTTGTGGCCGAAGAAACCCGCCTTAGCCGCGCCCAGGCTACCTGGCTTATCGGCGCCGGCGTGAGCCTGCTGGCACTGGCTATCCTCTGGCAGTTCGACCGCTTGTTCGGGTTGGTGATAAGCGTCTCCACCCAGTACCTGCAACCCTTTGTGGGGCTGCTGCTGTGCGTCTTTACCGGCTGGGTGTGGCACCGCCACCGCTGCCTTGAGGCCCTGGCCGAAGGCTCTTCAACCCTTGCCACGAGCGGCGTCTTGCGGTTCTGGCGCTGGTACGTCAAATGGGTGTGCCCGCTGCTTATTGCCGCCTTGTTGGCCCAGAGTTTTCGCTGAAAAAAGCCCGGCTCGCCGGGCTTTTTATTAACCTTGTTGGCAGCGCCTTGGGACGTTGCTAAGGTGTGCCCACGTCAGCTTGCCAAGCGCCATTATGCTCAAACGAAAATTTACCCTGCACCTTGATGCCATGGTGGTTATCGCGCTGCTCTTTATTGCCTCCGTCGCCTTTAACCTTATTCAGCTCCACCAGGTACGTAGCCTCACCCAGGAAAATCTCGATCTGCAAATGCAGGCGCTGGTGGACAAATTCAATCTCGAATCCCAAAAGGCCGCCCTCGATAAACTAGGCCAAAAGCCCTCACCGGCCAAAAACGGCGCTGCTGCCAATTCACATTGATACATCAGCATGGATGATGGGTGTGGCAGGCTTGATTTGGAGCTGGCATCAGGTTTCAACCAAGCCACGCAAGGTTAAGGCCATAAAAAAGGGCGCCGCAGGCGCCCTTTTTGTCAGCGAAACAGTACCTTTTCTTGCCGAAAACAATAGACGCAAAAGCTTATCAGCAGCGCCGCTATCACCGCAGTGGAGAGCAGAATAAGCCCCAGCAGGCCGTAATCGACGGTGCCTTTTAAGATCTCCTTGATGGCCAGCGCCACGTTGGTGATGGGCACCAGCGCCCACTGGGCATCGAGGCTGATACCCGGCAGCATGGCCAGCACAATGGGCATGATAAGGGGAATATTAAGCATGCCCATGTAGTTTTGGGCCTCTTTATAGCTGCGGGCATAGACCGACAGCGACAACATGGCCGAGGCGAAAATGGCGGCGATGGGCACCAGCATTAACAGCACCAACAGCATGTCGCGCACGCCGATGGTGGCAAACACCTTGATGATGGCGTCTACCGCGAAATGCTGGCCGATAAGCATGCCCCAAAAGCCAAAACTGAACACCGAGAGCAATGACGCCAGCACGGCGGTGGTAAACACCACCAGAAATTTACCCAGCACCAGTTGGGTGCGCGGCACCGGCGAGAGCAACAAGGTTTCCAGGGTGCCCCGCTCTTTTTCACCGGCGCCCAAGTCGATGGCCGGCATCATGGCCCCCATCAGGCAGGTAAAAAAGAGGATGTAGGGCAAGAAGCCGCCGATGCGCTCACCTATGGACTCACGTTTATCCGCCACCGATACCTTTTGCAAATCAATGGGCTCACCAAGGGCCAGGCGCACTGTTTCGTCGATACCGGCCGCGTCGCTGTATTGCTGGCGAAGGCGGTTCTCTACCGGCTCCAGAGCGGTGCCGATACGGCTCATCACCGCCCCGAGCGCCGAGGCATCGTTAAAATAGACCTGCCACTGGCTTTGCTTTAGCGCCTTGCCGTCAAAGTCGCCTGGCACCTTGATAACCACATCCACCTTGCCGCTACGAATAACGGCGCTGATGTCGCCAAGGGGGGCGTCGGTCACCAGTTGCAGGTGGCTGGCGTTACGGATGGCGTCGGTCACCATCGGCAGCGGCCGGGTAATGGCCACCTTTAATTCTTCCGATTCGGCCTTTTGCATTTGCTTGGCAGTAATAATGCCGATACCGCCAAACAGCAGCGGAAAAATCAGCAGCGGCATGGCGATGGCAAAGAAAAGGGTCTTTTTGTCCCGCACCAGTTCCAGCAATTCTTTTTTATACAGTGTCCACATCAGGCGGCATCCTTTTTCACCAGTGCCAGCAGCGCCTGGCGTAAATCACCCTGGTCTTGGGCAAAGGCGCTGAAACTGTCGTTAAAAACGGTTTGGCCTTTGTCGATCACCACCACCCTGTCGCAAAGGGCAGAGACTTCGTCCAAATGGTGGGTGGAGAAAATCACCGGCACCCCGGTTTCCTTTAAATGCCGCACCACCGCCAGTACCGTTTCGGTGGCCATGATATCGAGCCCGGTGGTGGGCTCGTCGAGAATAACCACGCTGGGGTTATGCACCAGCGCCCGAGCAATGGAGGTGCGCTGCTTCATGCCAGACGACATCTGGTCGGCGCGGCGGTGCAAAAAGGGTTTCATGTCTAAAAGGCTAAAGAGCGTTTCCATACGCTCGGCCAAAAGCTCGGGGCCAAGGCCGTGCATCTTGCCAAAATAGGCGACGTTCTCCTGGGCGCTGAGGCGCCCGTAAAGGCCGGTGCTGGCAGATAAAAAACCGATTTTCTTACGGGCGCTGGCCGGATCTTTCACCACGTCGATACCGCCCACTTCAATGCTGCCAGCGTCGGGCTTAAGGGCGGAGCTCAGCATCCGCAAGGTGGTGGTTTTACCGGCGCCATTGGGGCCCAGCAGCCCCAGCACCTGGCCTTGTTCACATTCAAAACCGACATTGAGCACCGAGTGGAAAAAACGCCCCTTATAACGCGGATCGGCTTTTTCTTCTTCGGTCAGTTTTTTCGGATCCGCCACCCCGAAACGTTTGGCCAACCCCGTCACTTTGATCATCGCAACTCCCCTGTGCTTTTTCCCTATCATCTACCAGCGCTTAATTTCCATACAATCCAGTTTGTTACAAAAAGTAAACATGCCAAACGCGCCCTTGACACCACTTGCAGCCTGCCGGGAAACTTGCCACAGGTGGAAATTTACGGCCTGAACTCGGCCAAAAAACAACAAGGGGTCTTTCATGCAAAGTTCGTCGCCATTTTCGGCCATCATTGATATTTGCGTATCGCCAAGCCGCGCTCTTAACGGCGTCAACCATAGCAAATACTGGACCTTCCTCCCCTTCCTTTTGTATGTCGGCTTGCCCATCGCCTTTTTTGCCTTTTATTTCCTGGGCCACGACTTTGACAGCATCAAAGAACAGTTCATGGCACCCCTGGCCGACAAAAGCCCGGCCGAGCGCCAAAATGCCGAAGCGTTTTTAACGCCCCACACCCTGTTGGTTACCACCTGCCTCACCGTGCTGGTGGGCTCTTTGGTGATTTTTTGCCTGCACGGCCTTTACCTGATGTTCGCCACCAAGGTGGATGACGAAAACACCCATGGCTTTGGTGACTGGTTTGCCCTGGCGGTTTGGGCCCGCGCCCCGGAGCTGCTCTCGTCGCTGGTGTCGTTTTTGGTGGTGGCCATCTCCACGCCGTTGCCAACCCTTGCCGATGCCAACCTATTTTCCCTCAATGCGCTGTTAAGCCTTGAGCCTACCGACCCCTGGGCCAACTTGGCCAATACCCTGACCCTCTTTACCTTTTGGGGCGTCTTCCTGTCGGCCCTTGGCATTACCCTTTGGACCCGCATCGACAAAACCCGGGCCTGGGTGATAGCCACCCTGCCCTACGTGGTGGTGTACGGCGCTTGGGCCGCTATTATCTTCTTTACCAAAGGCTGAGCCGATGCGTCGTATCCTGATTGGCCTGGGCATCTTGGTGGTGCTGGGCCTGCTTGTGGTTATCAAGGTCAACTCCGGCCCGGCCGGCATCAAGGCGGATGTGGCAAGCGCCACCATCGGCGAGCTTAAACGCTCGGTGCTGGCCTCAGGCAAGCTTGCCTATCGCGAACAGGTGCAGCTGCGCTCGGAAGTCTCGGCCATGGTGCAGCACGTGTACGTTGAAGAAGGCGATACCGTTAAAAAAGGCCAGCTACTTATTCAGCTCGACCCCCAAACCTACCAGGCCCAGGTAGACGCCCAAAGCGCCTATGTCAGCCAGAGCCGTATCGCCATCGAGCGCCAAAAAAGCTACCTGCAAACCCTGCGCGCCCAAGTAGCCCGCAAGGTGGCGCTGCACGCCAAGGGCCTGTTAGACACCGATTCCTTTGAGACCGCCAAATCCGACCTCACCCTTGCCGAGATTGACCTGCAAACCCGCGAGCAGGCCCTCAAGCAAGCCGAGGCCGACCTTAACCGGGTCAAGGAATTGCTGGCCAAGACCCGCTTCTACGCCCCCATGAACGGGGTGGTGACGGCGGTGGACATCAAGGAAGGGGAAACCGTTATCCCCGGCACCACCAACATCGTGGGCTCCAGCTTGATGACCCTGGCCGACACCTCCGCCATCCTCACCGAGGTGGAAGTGGACGAAGCCGATATCGCCGGGGTGAAAGTCGGCCAGAGCGCCGATATCTTTGCCGTGGCCTTCCCCGACACCCCGCTTACCGGCAAAGTCGAGTCTATCGCCACCACCGCTCGCCAGGCCGTGGGCCGCCAGGGCATGAGCTTTACCGTGAAGATTTTGCTGAGTGACCTCAAAGGCAAGGCCATTCGCCCGGGCATGAGCTGCCGCGCCGAGATTTACACCGAAACCGCCGACAACGCCCTGTTGGTGCCCATTGAAGCGGTGCGTTACGACGACAACGACAAGCCCTTCGTGATGCTGGACAAAGACGGTGTCGCCCATCGCCAGGCCGTTACCCTGGGGCTATCTGACGATACCCAGCAGATGATAGCCAGCGGCCTTAAGGCCGGCGATAAGGTGGTCAAAGGCCCGGCCCGTGCCCTTCGCAGCCTCAAGGACGGCGACAGGATAGTCGCCCATGACTGATGTCATTCGTCTCGAAGGCATTACCAAGGCCTTCGATATGGCCGGCGAATTGTTCTGGGCCTTAAAGGGCATCGACATGGCGGTGCGCCAGAACGACTACCTGGCCATTATCGGCCCGTCAGGCTCGGGTAAATCGACGTTGCTTAATATCCTTGGCTGCCTGGACATTCCCTCCGGCGGCCAGTATTGGCTGGGGGGCGAAGACGTAGCCGGGCTGCCGCAAAGCCGCCTGGCCCAGGTGCGAAACCAGCAGATAGGTTTTATCTTTCAAAGCTTTAACCTGCTACCCCGGGCCAGTGCCTTAGATAACGTGGCCCAGCCGCTGGTGTACCGGGGCCTTAGCCTTAAAGAGCGCCACCAAAAGGCCATGGACGCCCTCAACAAGGTGGGCCTTGGCGACAAAGCCAAGCACCGCCCCAATCAGTTATCCGGCGGCCAGCGCCAGCGGGTAGCCATTGCCAGGGCCCTGGTGACCCGGCCCGCCATTTTGCTGGCCGACGAACCTACCGGCAACCTCGACTCGCAAACCACCCGCGACATCATGGCGCTCTTTGACGAGCTGCATGGCGAGGGCCAGACCATTGTGATCGTGACCCACGAGCAGGACATCGCCAACCACTGCCAGCGGGTGGTGCGGGTTATGGACGGCCTTATCACCAGCGATTCTCTGGTGGATGGGGAGGGATCGCGCCTTGTCTAATCTCAGTGCCACCGCTTATGAAAGCCTGCGCGCCGCCGTTAACGCCATTCGCGCCCACGGCATGCGCTCGGTGCTCACCACCTTGGGGATCGTTATTGGCATTGCCTCGGTCATAGCCGTGGTGGCCGTGCTCCAGGGGCTTACCGCCAGTATCGACAAACAACTTTCCGGCCTTGGCAGCAACGTGCTGTCGGTGCGGGCCGACACCCCCCTTAAGGAACAAATCGCCGGTAACTTTGCCAAGCTCACCGAGACCGATGTGGAGTCTATCCGCAACAGCGTATCCGGGGTGTCTAGCGTGACTGTCTCCACGCCGCTGTCGGGCAATTTGGGGCTGCTGAGCTACCAGGGCCGCAAGACCACCTCCATCGCCTTTGGGGTGGGCTTTAGCTACCAGGAGCTAAACGGCGTCTACACCGACAAGGGCCGCTTTTTTTCAAAAAGCGACGAGCAATACCGGCGCCGGGTGGTGGTGCTGGGTAAAACCGTGGTCAGTAACCTCAAGATAAAAGGCGACCCCATAGGCCAGTATCTGCAGCTGGGCCAGGAGTGGTTCAAAATCATCGGCGTGCTGGAAGAGCGGGGCCGCTTCTTTGGCTTTGATCAGGATGACCAGATATTCATCCCCTACTCCACCGCCCGGGCCCTGCAAGGCTTTGTCTCCACCCCCAACCTCACCATCTCCATGGCGGTGGACGACCCAACCCAGCAAGATAAGGTCACCGCCCAGCTCACCCGCCTGCTTAGGCGCAACCACAAGCTGAACGGCGCCGCCCCTGACGACTTCAAGCTGGAAACCGCCAAGCAGCTGCAAGACCGCATTGGCGCCATCACCAATGGCACCACCTGGGTAGCCGCCGGCGTGGTGGGGGTGTCATTGCTGGTGGGCGGCATCGGCATCATGAACATCATGCTGGTGTCGGTGACCGAGCGCACCCGCGAGATTGGTATCTTAAAAGCCCTTGGCGCCACCCGCGCCCATATCCTCTGGCAGTTTTTGGCCGAGGCGGTGCTGCTGTGCCTGTTGGGGGGGGTAATAGGCCTGGCCCTGGGTTATGGCCTGGCCTTGGGGGTAACGGCGGTGATCCCCGGTATTCCGGCGGCCACCGTGCCGTTGTGGGCCATCGCGCTGTCGCTGGGGTTCTCGGTATTTGTGGGGGTGCTCTTTGGCATCCTGCCAGCCATCAAGGCCGCCAATCTGCACCCCATAGACGCGTTGCGTTACGAGTAACCCCTAAAACAGCTAAAAGCGAATGGGCTATCAACAAAGCCAAATACGCCCTTTCTAACATCGGTTAAGGGCGATAACGTCCCGAAGATTTTGATATCTGGAGTGCAAGGATGCGCTTTTTTTCAGACAACCTGGAAGTGACCGACAGCCTGGGTAATACCTATGTTTTTGCCAGTCGTGGCAATGCGGTGGGTTTGCAGCTTTTGGGTGAGGCTAACAGCGTTAGCCAATACGACCTCCCCCAGCTTTTAGATAGGCTTCCTACTTACAGCTTTAACGAGCTGCTCCAGTTTTGGCGAAACCAAAGCCCATTGCCTTATGCGCTTTGCGATAGCCAAGCTGAGCGACAACTGGTTGAAGCGGTAAAAAGTGGCGACCTTTGCATCTTCCAAGTCACTGATGGCCTAGAAGCGACCCTTAGCAGCGCAACAGCGGCCAATACCGTCACCAGTGCCGCAACCCCGGCTGCCGCAGGCGCCCCACCCCGGCAACAAACCCAACAGAGCAGCGCCGCCCCAGAGCCAATCGTCGCCACCCGCCCTGCCGAGAGCAAAGCAGAGGTTGTTCAGGAAGACCACAGTGGTAACCGCAATAAGGTTACCGAGGTTGAGAGTAAAGCGAATCCCAACAAGTTAACAACGGCCAACAGGATAGCTAAGTTAGACTCTGAAGGACACGCACCAATTAGACATGGTGGTCCAAACAGAGTAACTGACCTTCAGCTTGAAGATCGAGCTATGAAGGGTTTCGACCCAGCATCAGGTACGGCGTATGACGCATTTAATAAATTTCCAGATGGCAGTCCTAAACCTCACAAAGTAGGGCGAAATGCTACAGCATTTATTAGTGACGATGTATTATTGAAGGCAGATGACTTTGCTCGAGATTCGACTCAATTTAAGAAAAATGTTGCCGCCGCTCGGACAAATGGAGATATGTTCGTTGATCCGGTTGAACTCCCATTGCAAGATGTATTTGGAAGTGACTACCAAAGTCACGTCAGGGGAGTCACGAGGTTAGGCAGCAAGAAAAATCCTACGGGACACATTCCGACTGATTTCACTGACGGCACCATTAAAGCAATTTATAAGCTAGATGAAAACGGGAATGTAAGTCTACATACTTTATATCCGAACCCAAAGCTTTGAGAGATTTAGATGAGCATCAAAGAACCATTAAAAACAATTTTGAGAAAGTATTGCCACGTCGAGTGTTATGATCCACAGTTGATAAGAGAGGCAATTAAAACTGGAAGAGGGTTTCCGTATGATGTGGAATTATTCAAATCTCAATTGCGTGAGGCAATCGATAAAGAGCTTATATCTCCAGAAGAGTATGAGAAGTTGACAGAAGAGGACTTTGATTCACAGGAGGAGCTACAGATTTGGCTAGAGGAATTTTGGTCCGAACTTTTCTAATATCTAGCCCAACAACCACGAAAAAATTAAGCAATTGATTCACAAGAACAACTTAACGTTTTTGGCATGTGGAGCAATTGACCTTCAATAACCAAATGCAACCTGGCTTTCTAGGTAAAAATACAACATTTATCTATGACAGACACAGCGAAACCAACTATCACCAATGACACCATTTTTTACCACAATCAATTCGCCCCCAAATATATAACAGGGGAATATAGCCACCCCTTAAACCACCACTTGACGGCCAAGCATCCTACAATAATTCAAGTTAATTAGTATTTCTGTCTCTCAAAATAAAAAATGGATAAGTCAACTCGAAAAAAAGCGCCTTTCGGCGCTTTTTTATTTCAGGCTTGAGGCCGCTTTGGCGATGGCGGTAATGCCATCCCAGTCGCCTGCTTCAATCAGCTCCTTGGGTGCCAGCCAGCTGCCGCCGACGCACAATACGTTGGGCAGGCCAAGGTAGCTGGCGGCGTTCTTCTCGCTGATACCGCCGGTGGGGCAGAATTTCACCTGCGGGATGGGGCCGCCCATGGCTTTAAGGGCTGGCGCGCCGCCGCTGGCTTCGGCCGGGAAGAACTTGAAGTAGCCAAGGCCCAAGTCCATGCCTTCCATCACCTCAGACAGGGTGCTGACACCGGGAATAAGCGGCGCCGGGCCTTTGAGGGCGGCCTGGACCAACGAAGGGGTCATGCCGGGGCTTATCACAAACTTGGCACCAGCCTCGATGGCCGCTTCGTAGTCTTCGCCGTTCAGCACAGTACCGGCGCCCACCAGGGCGTCGGGCACGTCTTTGGCTATCTGCGCGATAGCATCAAGAGCGCAGTCGGTGCGCAAGGTGACTTCCAACACCCTGATCCCGCCGGCCACCAGCGCTTTGGCCAGAGGCACGGCGTGCTCAAGCTTCTCTATCACCAGTACCGGCATTACCGGGCTGGCAGTGAGCACGTCTTGGGGGGCAAGTTTCCAGGTCATTGGTTGTCCTCATGGGGGAAGCGGAACAATGTGGCGCCCTGCTCGGCGCCGCACAGTTGCGGGCGAAGGTTCATAAAGAGGCCGCGGCCCATGCCGATGCTGTTGGGCAGCAAGTCAGCCTTGGCGCTTTCGCGCTTGGCAAGCTCGGCCTCGTCAACCAGCAGCGTCAGCTCGCCGCTGTGGCTATCAAGGCGGATGATGTCGCCGTCTTGGACCTTGGTCAGCACCGGGTTATCCAGGGCTTCAGGGGTCAGGTGAATGGCGGCGGGCACCTTGCCGGAGGCGCCAGACATGCGCCCGTCGGTCACCAGCGCCACCTTGTAGCCTTTTTCTTGCAGCACACCCAGCGGCGGGGTGAGCTTGTGCAGCTCCGGCATACCGTTGGCTTTGGGGCCTTGGAAACGCACCACCACGATGCAGTCGCGGTTGAGATCCCCGGCTTTAAAAGCGGCGTCCAGTTGGTGCTGGTCAGAAAAGACCACCGCTGGCGCTTCAATAACGGTATTGGCGCTCGGCACTGCCGAGACTTTAATCACGCCGCGGCCGAGGTTGCCGTGCAGGACGCGAAGGCCGCCTTCGGGGCTAAAGGGCGCTTCCGGGTCGGCCAGCACGCTGGTATCCAGGCTTTTCTCGGGGCAGGCGCGCCATTCGAGTTTGCCTTCGTTGAGCCAGGGCTCCAGTTCGTATTGGTCAAGGCCGTTGCCGACGATGGTTTTGACGTCTTCGTTCAGAAGGCCCAGCTTACGCAGCGCTTTAATGAGATAGCCCATGCCACCGGCAGCCTGGAAGTGGTTGATGTCGGCTTGACCGTTGGGGTAGATACGGGTCAGCAGCGGCACCACTTTGGAGAGCTGGTCAAAGTCGTCCCAGTTGATAGTAATGCCAGCGGCGCGGCCCACCGCCACCAGGTGCATGGTGTGGTTGGTAGAGCCGCCGGTGGCCAGCAGCGCCACCATGGCGTTAACCAGGGTCTTGGCGGTCAGGATTTCGCTAAAGGGGGTGTAGTTGCCGGACATCTCGCTCAGGCGCGCCACCTGTTTGGCGGCCGCTTCGGTCAGGGCGTCACGCAGCTTGGTGTTGGGGTTCACAAAGGAAGAGCCCGGCAGCTGCATGCCCATCACTTCCACCATCAACTGGTTGGAGTTGGCGGTGCCGTAGAAGGTGCAGGTACCGGCGCTGTGATACGACTCGCTCTCGGCGCGCAGCAGCTCGTTACGATCAACCTGGCCCTGGGCATAGGCTTCGCGGATGCGGGCCTTTTCTTTGTTTGGCATGCCAGACGGCATAGGGCCGGCCGGTACAAAAACGAACGGCAGGTGGCCGAAGGTGGCAGAGGCGATCAAAAGGCCGGGCACGATCTTATCGCAGATGCCCAGCATCAGGCCGCCATCGAACATGTTATGCGACAGCGCCACCGCCGAGCTCATGGCGATGATGTCGCGAGACAACAAGGACAATTCCATGCCCGGCTGGCCCTGGGTTACCCCGTCGCACATGGCCGGTACGCCACCGGCAAATTGCGCCACCGAGCCCACCTCATGGAGCGCTTTTTTAATCAGCGCCGGGTAGGTCTCGTAGGGCTGGTGGGCCGAGAGCATATCGTTATAGGCCGAAACAATGGCAATGTTGGCCTTGGTAAAAGACTTGAGGCTGTCTTTGTCTTCCATGCCGCAGGCGGCAAAACCGTGGGCCAGGTTGCCGCAAGAGAGGCTGGAGCGGTGCACGCCGCCGGCCCTTTGCTGGGCAATGTGATTGAGGTATTGCTCGCGAGCGCCTTTGGAGCGCGCTTCGATACGGGCCGTAACCTCGGCCACTACCTTATTCATGCTTCCTCCTGATACAGGTACACATCCACAGGGGTCTGCTTCTGGCCAACAATGGCGCGAATGGGCATGGCGGTAACGTCGGTATCCGCCAGGGCCTTGGCCAGGGTCTCGGCCTTGTCCTTGCCTTCCAGGTGCAGATAGATCTGACGGCTGTTAAGCAAGGTAGCCAGGCTCATGGAGATGCGCGCCAGCGGCTGGCTGGCAGGATGGGCGGCGATCAATGTGTCGCGGGTCTCAAGGCCATGCTTGAGGTTCGGGCAATCGGGGAACAGCGAGGCGGTGTGGCCGTCGTTGCCCATACCAAGGATCACCACATCAAGGGGTTTTGGCAGCGCGCCCAGCCAGTCGGTGGCAAGGGCCAAGCCCGCTTCCACCGTAGCATGGGGGGTTTTAAGGCCCACAAAGCGGGCGCTGGCCGCGCGGCCTTGTAAAAGGTTGTCACGCACCAGGGCGGCGTTGGAGGCAGCGTCGTCTACGTCCACCCAGCGCTCGTCAGCCAAGGTCACCAGCACCTTGGACCAGGTGATGGGCTGGCGCGACAGGGCGTGAAAAAACGCCAGCGGTGTGCGGCCGCCTGAGACCACCAGGGAGGCTTTTCCCCTGGCGTCGATGGCTTCTTGCAGCTGGCCGGCCACCTTGGTAGCCAGCTGCTCTGCCAGCAGGGCGCGGTCGTTAAAGCGCTTTTCTACTGTCAGTTTCATCATTCCTCCCAGCTGCGGCCGTCGCGGGTAATGAGCGCGATGGAGGCCACAGGGCCCCAACTGCCAGCCTGGTAGCTCTTGGGCTTGTCGCCGCTTTGTTCCCAGGAGGTCAGAATGGAGTCAACCCACTTCCAGGCCGCTTCCACTTCGTCGCGGCGTACAAAAAGTGCCTGGTTGCCCATCATGGCTTCCAGCAGCAGCCGCTCGTAGGCGTCGGCAATGCGCTCGTCTTTGAAGGCGTCGAAGAAGGACAAGTCCAGGGTGGTGCTTTGCAGGCGCATGTTGGACTCAAGGCCCGGCACCTTGTTCAGCACCTGCAGCTCAACCCCTTCGTGGGGTTGCAGGCGGATGATGAGCTTGTTGCTCTGCAACTGCTGCTGGGACTTGGCAAAGATGTTGTGGGGCAGCGCCTTGAAGTTGATCACCACCTCGGTGGTCTTGGACGGCATCCTTTTACCGGTACGCAGGTAAAAAGGCACCCCGGCCCAGCGCCAGTTGTCGATATCCACCCGCACCGCCACAAAGGTCTCGGTGTTCGAGCCGGTGTTGGCGTCTTCTTCCTCGGCGTAGCCGGGCACCGCCTTACCGCGCAAGAAGCCGGCCGTGTACTGGCCGCGCACCGCTACATCATTGATGTTGCTGCTGGTAATGGGGCGAAGGGCCTTGAGTACCTTGAGCTTTTCGTCACGGATGGCATCGGCATCGAGGCTCACCGGCGGCTCCATGGCAATCAGGCTCAGCACCTGCAACAGGTGGTTTTGCACCATGTCGCGCATCTGCCCGGCTTTGTCGAAGTAGCTCCAGCGCCCTTCGATACCCACCTCTTCGGCCACGGTGATCTGCACGTGGTCGATGCAGGTGTAATCCCAGTTGTTGGCGAAGATGGCGTTGGCAAAGCGCAGCGCCAGCAGGTTCTGCACCGTTTCCTTACCCAGGTAGTGGTCGATACGGTAGATCTGGCGCTCGGCAAAGTGGGCGTCGACCTTGTCGTTGATCACCTGGCTTGAGGCGAGGTCGTGACCGATGGGTTTTTCCATGATCACTCGGCTGTTGTCGCGGATAAGCCCGGCAGCAGACAACCCCTGGCAGATGTCGCCATATAAGGAAGGGGGAGTGGCGAAGTAATAAACTTCGGGGGTATCGGGGTTAACCGCTTCGCCTATGGCCTGGTAGGCGTCGGTGTCGGCAAAGTCGAGGGTGACATGGCCCAGGCGGGCTTTGAATCGTGCCAGCACTGCCGGGTCGGCAGGCTCTTTGAGGAACGTATCGAGGGTCTTCTCAATGAGGTCGGCCTCGTGTCGGGCGACACCGATGATACGACTGTCGGCGTGCAGCAGGCCGGCTTTGTCCAACTGATAGAGCGCCGGCAGCAGCTTACGCCTTGCCAGGTCCCCTTTCACACCGAACAACACCAGATCGCACGGGCCTATGGCGTGATCCCGTTTCATGCGTGCTTCCTTCCGCTGATCAATAAGGTTGTAATTTAACTACATTATAAGCGCCATTCGCCCTGTCTTGTCCATCCAAACCCCAAAGAAAATCGCCGCGCTAACTTTCATAAGAGGTTTTTTTTCATAATAATGACGAAAATGATCACTCAAAGTGGCAGTCACTTTCGGCAGAGCACTAAAACCATAAGGAAAATGTCGCCATGAATACCCTGGATAAAATCGCCAAGAGCCTGGGTACGCTCTCCAAATCGGAACGCAAAGTGGCCGAGGTGATCCTCGCCAATCCACAGTCCGCCATCCATTCGTCCATTGCCTCTTTGGCCAAGGCGGCTGACGTTTCCGAGCCTACGGTCAACCGTTTCTGCCGCCGCCTGGACACCAAGGGCTTCCCTGATTTCAAGCTCCACCTGGCCCAAAGCTTGGCCAACGGAACCCCTTATGTAAACCGCCATGTAGAAGAAGATGATGGCCCCGATGCCTACACTGCCAAGATCTTCGAATCCGCCATGGCAAGCCTGGATACCGCCAGGCGCAGCCTGGACACCAGCGCCATCAACCGCGCCGTAGATCTACTGACCCAGGCCAAGAAAATCTCTTTCTTTGGCCTTGGCGCCAGCGCCGCCGTGGCCCACGACGCCCTCAATAAATTTCTGCGTTTCAACGTGCCGGTGATCTACTCCGACGACGTATTGGTCCAGCGCATGAGCTGCATGAATTCCAGCGCCGACGACGTGGTGGTGTTGCTGTCGCACACTGGCCGCACCAAGAGCCTGGTAGAGCTGGCCCGCCTGGCGCGCGACAACGACGCCACCGTGGTGGCGGTCACCTCCAAAGACTCGCCACTGGCCCGTGAAGCCAACATCGCCATCGGCATGGAAGTGCCTGAAGACACCGACGTTTATATGCCCATGGCCTCCCGTTTGGCGTCGTTGACCGTGATTGATATCCTCGCCACCGGCTTTGTTTTGCGCCGTGGCCCACGTTTTCGTGAAAATTTGCGACGGGTTAAGGACGTGCTCCGTGAGTCCCGCCTGGAGAAGGAAGAGGATAAACACTGACCGATTGTAGTAAAATTACAAAAAAAGCGGTGATATGCTATAGTGGCGTCACCGCATTTTTGGGTAATCGGTCATGTTGAGAAGAACGAAAATTGTTACCACGCTGGGCCCCGCCACGGATAAAGGGAATACCCTCGAAGCAGTCATCCGCGCCGGTGCCAACGTTGTTCGTCTGAATTTCTCCCACGGTACACCAGAAGATCACCTGCAACGGGCTCAAGCCGTGCGGGAGATCGCAGCCCGCCTGGGTCGCCACGTTTCCATCCTCGGCGATCTGCAAGGCCCCAAGATCCGTGTTTCCACCTTTAAAGACGGCCCCATCCAACTGGCCATCGGTGCACCTTTTATCCTTGACGCCGACATGGCCAAGGGCGAAGGCCACCAGGGCGCCGTGGGCCTCGATTACAAGGCCCTGCCTGACGATGTCAGCCCAGGCGATGTGTTGTTGCTTGACGACGGCCGGGTACAACTGAAAGTCACCAAAGTCGCAGGCGCCAAGGTACATACCGAGGTGCTGATCGGTGGCCCGCTGTCCAACAATAAAGGTATCAACCGCCAAGGCGGCGGCCTGACCGCCCCTGCCCTGACGGAAAAAGACAAGGCCGACATCAAAACCGCCGCCGCCATCGGCGTCGACTACCTGGCGGTGTCCTTCCCCCGCTCTGGCGACGACCTGCGCTACGCCCGCGAACTGGCCGAAGCGGCTGGCTCCAAGGCCTTTATCTGCGCCAAGATTGAACGGGCCGAAGCCGTAGCCACCGACGAAACCCTCGATGACATCATCCTCGCCTCCGACGCGGTGATGGTGGCAAGGGGCGATTTGGGTGTGGAAATTGGCGACGCCGAGCTGGTAGGTCAGCAAAAGCGCATTATCCGTCGCTCCCGCGAGCTGAACCGGGTGGTGATCACCGCAACCCAGATGATGGAAACGATGATCGAAAACCCCATGCCCACCCGCGCCGAGGTGATGGACGTGGCCAACGCGGTACTGGACGGCACCGACGCGGTGATGCTGTCTGCCGAAACCGCCGCCGGTAAATACCCGGCCGAAACGGTAGCGGCCATGGCCAGGGTTTGTGTCGGCGCCGAGAAAAATCCGGCTGCCATCATCGACACCCACCGCATGAACCACAGCTTCAACTCGGTGGAAGAGACCATCAGCCTCTCCACCATGTATGCGGCCAACCACCTTGGTAGCGTCAAGGCCATTATCGCCCTGACAGAAAGCGGCGGCACCCCGCTGCTGATGTCGCGTATCAGCTCCGGTCTGCCCATCTTCGCCCTGTCTCGCCATGCCGGTACCCTCAACCGCCTGGCGCTGTATCGCGGCGTGTTCCCGGTGGCGTTCGATTCGAGCCACTACCGGGACGAGGCCCTTAAGCGCGAGGCGCTGACCCTGCTCAAGGCCAAAGGCCTGGTGAGCACCGGCGACCTGGTATTGATGACCTATGGCGACCGTATGGAAACCATCGGCGGCACCAACACCTGTAAAATTCTGCAAGTCGATTAACGACACTAGCAGTAAAAAAGGCGCCTTGATGGCGCCTTTTTTGTTGGTTTTGTTACGGGTACCGATGGCCCCAGGCGACCGTATGGAAACCGTCGGCGGCACCAACACCTGTAAGATTCTGCACGTCGATTAATGACACTGGCAGTAAAAAAGGCGCTTTGATAGCGCCTTTTTTGTTAGTCGATTTTAGTAAATATTGACGGTGTAGCGGATGTTCTGCACCAGCTCTCGGCCGTCTGCGCCGTTGTAGCGAGAGAGAATTTTAAGCTTGTGTTCGCCGGGTTCCAGGGGCCGGATCATCACCCAGTAACCTTCGGTGGCAGACGGGAATATCTTCGGTGGTAGCCGGTCACGGGCCACCCCGCCTAGAAGATCAAAACAGTTTTTGGACTTTTGCTTGAACGGCGCCAGGTTACCGACGTTCTCGCCGTCAATTTCCAAAGTCAGCTCGCTCATTCGCGGCCAGTCCACCGCCACCGCGTCTTTGACGGCAGGGCAGTCGTATTCGTTTTCAAAATTGGGGGCAGCAAGCTGCGAGAACAACGGCACAAACAGGTATTTGCCGGCCGGCACATTGCAGTAGCGGTCCACCAGTTGGCCGTTGGGGGCGCTCGCCAGGAACCACACGTCACCGCGCTGGTTGTAGTCGCAGCGAAGGCCGGTCATGTCCGAGTACGGGCTAGCGGGCCCAGGCACCGACTTTTGCCATTGCCACCAGCGCACCGCGTATTGCGATTGACTGGTGCCATCGACCATCAACAGCGGCGGCAGCAGGCGCTGATCCAGGGCATGAAGATGCAAAGAAAAGAATGCAAGCAGCAGGGCAAGTGTCCTGACACAGATCCCCTTATCCATTTTAAAGACTCCCTCATCTTTACAGCGGTGGTCTTAATTGCCCCGCTTTTCCTGCTTTTACAGCAGGTTGAACATTAAATTAACAAAAGAGGGGCAAATGTAAAGCAATGAAGACGAGCAAATCGCATAAAGATGGTGAAGCGGCGTTTAAGTATCCAGAAAAAGTGGCCGTCTAAGGTGTCGGCTGAAGAAACCAACGAAGATGCAAAAAAGGGCCAGCCGGCCCTTACCTTACACCTCGATATTGCCGCGCCGCTTGCGGTTAAGGCGGCTGCCAAGGGCGTTCACCACCGAACCCAACACCACCAGCCCCGCCCCCAGGTAGGAAAGCCAGGGCAATTGCCGGGTATCAAAACCAAAGGGCATGATGGGCGAAAGCACCGCCACAAAGAAGAAGGTTAACAGCGGCGCGATAGACAGCAGCGCCGAGACCTTGGACGCCTCCCAGTGGTTAAGGGCTTCGGCAAAGGCGCCATAGGCCACCAGGGTATTGAGGCAGCAAAACACCAACCAGCCCAGCTCCCGGCCACTTAACGCCAGAATTTGCAGGGGGTGGGCCAGGGTTAAAAAGAACAAGCCACCGGCAAGGTTGATTAGCATCATGATCTGCATGGAATTTAAGGCGCGCAGCAGCTTTTTTTGGGCAAGGGCGTAACCTGCCCAGCTCACCGCCGCCACCACCATCAGCGCCACCCCAAACCCGGCGCCGTTAACATCGGTGAAAATCGCCACCAGCCGCTCGTTAAAAAACAAACCAAGGCCCAGCACCAACATCAGCACCCCCAGCAACTGGGCGCCGCCAAAGGGCTCTTTATAAAGCCAGACACCGCCGAGCAATAACAGCAGCGGCGCCAACTGGATAACGGTCTGGGCGGTGCGCGGGTCAAGATGACGAAGCGCCACAAGATAAAAGCCGTAATTGGCCAACAGCCCCACCACGCACACCAGTATCAGCGCGCCGCTCGCGCCTTTAAGGCGCGACGGCTTGGGTAAGGCGCCCCTTGCCCCCAGCCACAGGGCCAGCAGCACTCCGGAGACAAAAAAGCGGTAGAAGGTGATGGTGTAGGCGTCCATGTCCACCAGCACTTCTTTTAAGGCGATGGGCAGCAGCCCCCAGAGCACGGCGGTGGTCAGGGATAGTCCGGCCCCAAGGCCGGCGCGTCCAGACAGGGACATTCGATACACTCCATGAAAAAAGGGCCCGCAGGCCCTTTTATTACAACAACAGTTGTTTGACCTTCTCGCGGTAGGAACGCCCTACCCTCAGCTCGTCGCCGCTTTTAAGGCGCACCAGGTAGTCGGCGCTGGCCAGGTTGATCAGCTGGCCGATACGCTCGCGGTTGACGATGGCGCTGCGGTGGATGCGTACAAACCGGCGCGGGTCCAGCATCGCTTCCAGTTCTTTCATGGTTTTACGCATGATGTGGGTCACGCCCTTGGCGTGAATGCACATGTAATCGCCGGCGGCGTCTACCCAGTCGATGTCTTCCACCGCCACTAGGCTTACTTCCGAGCCGTCGCGAATAGCCAGTTGGCTGGCGTAATCGCCGGTGACCGCTTCGCCGCGGTCTAGGCGCTGCTGCATCTCGTCGATGCTGACCCCGGCAAGCTCCGCCAGGGCCTTTAACATGCGCGCTTCGCGCCGGGCCTGGTCACGCTGGCCAAGCTGCTCGTCGATGCGTTCAAGGCAGGCGCCAAGGCGCTCTTCGTCGATGGGCTTTAACAGGTAATCAAGGGCATGAAGCTCAAAGGCTTTGACGGCGTAGTCGTCATAGGCAGTGACGAACACCACCAGCGGCATGTCCAAATCCCGCTCCAGCATGGACTCAATCAGCTCAATGCCGGTCATGCCCGGCATCTGGATGTCCAGGAACATCAGCTCCGGTTTTAAGGTAGCAATGGCCTCAAGGGCGTCATGGGCACTGGAGGCCTCGCCTACCAGTTGCAGCTGTGGGCACTGGGCCAGCCTGACCTTGAGGCCTTGGCGGGCCAGCGGCTCGTCGTCAACGATAAGGGTTGTTATGGTCATTCTTCTGTCTGGTAGGGTATGCGTAAATTTACTGTCAGCCCTGATGGCTCGTGGGGTGACAAGGTAAAGGCAAAGTCGTCGCCGTACAGGGTGGCGAGGCGCTCGCGGCTGTTGGCAAGGCCGAGGCCGGTGCTGGTGCTCTTGCCCTGGCCAAGGCCGGGGCCGTCGTCAGTGATCTCCAGCAGCAGATCACTACCAAAACGTTTACCTAAAATCCAGATATTCCCGCCATCGAGCTTACCGGCCACCCCGTACTTGATGGCGTTTTCGATAATGGGCTGCAGGATAAGCGACGGCACCAAGGCCCCTTTGGCCTCATCTTCTATCTGCCAATGCACTTTAAGGCGGTCGGAAAAGCGGATCTCTTCGATGGTCAGGTATTTTTGCATGGCCCGCACTTCCTGCTCCAACGGCACCCGGCGAATGGGGTCGTTCTCCAGCGAGTAGCGCAAAAATTCTGCCAGCCCTCCCACCATGCGATTGGCGGTGTCGTTCTCTTTTACCATGATCAGGGTCGAGATGGCATTGAGGGTATTGAACAAAAAATGCGGGTTAAGCTGGTAGCGCAGTGCCTTTAGCTGCGCCTGTTGGGCGGCATTGGCCGCTTTTAGGGCCTTTTCGTTGAGAATTTGCAGCATCCGGTAGTACTTGATACCGAAATACAGGCAGCTCCAGGCCGCCAGAATAGGCACCGTTGCCACCACGTAGCCGTAATAGCCCGACCACGCATCCGGCGCCCGGTTGGGATAGAGCACCGCGTAGAAGAAGAAGTTACGCCCCAGCTGCCAGGCCATACCCACCACCAGGCAGGCAAGGATGGCGATGATGACAATGGTGCGGGGCTTGAAATTCCACACCCGCCGGTAGAGGTAGCGCAGCGGAATGGAGAGCAGCCAACCGGTGGCGCTTAAAAAGACGATATGCACCCAGTAGCGCCCGGGGCTGCCGGCAAGATAGTTGGAGATCCAGAAAAGTACCCCGTAGCTGAACCAGCCAAGGGTATGCAAAAACCAGAAGTAGCGATCGTGGCGTTCGCCAAACAGCGCTTTACCCACGTCCCGAGGGTCATCGGACAGGGTGCGTCTCATAAAAGGCTCCCACCACAGCGGCAGGAAAAATCAACAGAAGGCATGCAAGCTTGCCGGTAAGGGATCTGACGCAGAGGCTAATCGACCCCTGCCAGCGCCACAAGGCAGTGCTGCCATGCTTTGCGATAATGCGCAGCGTAAGCAAGGTAGCCCGCCTGCGGGTGGCGACACCAGCATTCACAAAGGTGGGCATAGATTGCGCACATGGCCAAAAGCCGCTCTGGTACCAGCACCTTGCCGGTGAGCGACCGCCAAGCGCTGCAAAGCCGCTGTGGCGCCAATTCGTGGCTGACCACAATGGCTGCCAGGTCGTAATAAGGGTCGGCAAGGCTGGCGTATTCCCAGTCAATCAGCCACAAACGCTCCCCTTGCCACAGGCAATTTTCGGGGTTCAAATCCACATGGGCGGGCACCTCCGGCAAGGGAGATGCCTCCACCAGCCGGTAGGCCAGCCAGGGGCCGTCGGTGGCGCCAAGGGCCAGGGCCCGCTCCCGAAGAGGCAATAAGGGTAACTTCGCCCCCTCAACGCCTTGCAGCCAGTTAACGGCTTTAAGGAGCGCAATGAGCCGCGCCGGGGTGTTAGCAGCGCCTGTTGGCGCATCGATAAAGCGGCTTAAGGCCCAATCGCCTTCTTGCCAGATAAGCGCCGGGCTGATGCCCGCTTCACTTGCCGCTTGCCACAGCTGGTGCTCGGCCTGGCGGTTAATACCGAGCTCAAGGGCGGCGCTGTTTTGCCTAAGTAGCGCCCTGCCCTCGATGCTGCTAAGCAGCCAGTGGCGGTTGGTAAGGCCGCCGGTAAAGGGCGTGCGGCTAGCCTGTTGCCAGGGCTCAGGTAAGTTGCAAGGCACGGCGCCAGCTCCAATACCCGGCGATGGCCATCAGCACATAGGCCACGAACAGCAGTGCGGTCATGGCCAAATCTTTTTGCAGGTACAGCCAGATGGACAAACCGTCGATGGCTATCCAATAGAGCCAGTTCTCCAACACCTTGCGGGTGACCATCCAAGTGGTTATTACCGCAAAGCAGCTAGTGGCAGCGTCCAGATAAGGAAAGGCGGCCTGGGTATGGGTGGCCATCAGGTGGCCCCAGGCCAGGGATAGCGCCGCCCCGGCGCCAATCACCTTAAGGTGCCAGCCAAGGGGGCGGCTATTGACCGGCAACTTGCCGCCGGCCGTGCCCTGGCGCCAGCTCCACCAGCCATAAACCGCCATGGCCATGTAATAGACGTTGAGCAGCGACTCGCTAAGCAGCGCCACGTCGTAGAACAGCCAAACGTACAGCAAGGTGCTGACCAGCGCCGCCGGCCAGCACCATTGGCTTTGGCGCATGGCCAGCCACAGGTAGGCAACGGCCAGCAGCACCGCCACGCCTTCAAGGGGCGAGGTGGCCTTGAGCTGCTCGATAACCGCCGCCACAAAGGCCGTCACGGGCGCAGATCCCCACCCAGGAATTTACAGACAAAGCTCGCCTTGCCCTCGGCGTGAAAGGCCTTCATCGCCTCCCCTACCACCTTGAGCACGGTATCGTAGGGGCCAAACACCTGGGTACTCATGGTGTTGGTGAGCACCGTCAGCTGAGGGTGGCGGTTAAGGGTGTCGATAAAGCCTTGAATAGGCGGAATGTAATCGTCCGCCAGGGGGTACATGGAGATCTCAACAGACAGGTTCATACAGGCTCCTTAAAAACGGTAAGTGGCGCTGGCGCCCACCACCCGGCCGTCGGCCAGCTGGTAATAGGGGTGTTCGGCGTAGCCGTCGGCCGGGTCGTTACCAAAGCCGCCAAAGCCGCGGGTGGCGTACTTGCGGTCAAAGAGGTTACGCCCGTACAGCGACAGCTCCCAGTGCTGGTGTTGCCAGGCCAGGTTGGCGTGCCAAAGGCTATAGGCCCAGGACTGCTCGTTGTGGGTGTCGGAAAAATAGTATTTATCCTTGCCTTCGTTCTCGACGGTCAGCAGCCAGTTGTCGCTAAGTTGCCAGTCGGCGGCCAGCGAGTACTGCCAGCGCGGCGCCTGGGCTTGGTCGCGCCCGTCAAGGCGCACGCCCTCGGCGTTCACAAAATCCTTATAGCGGGTTTTAAGCAGCCCCAGCGAGCCACGCAGGCGAAGGCTTGGCAGCAGCTGCCAGTCGGCCTCGGCTTCCAGGCCATAGTTGCGGCCGGAGGCGGCGTTGTCGAGGAAGTTCACAAACTCGGTGGAGCCGTCGTCGCGGGGCAGGGTCTGGTAGGTTTTGACCTGCATGTCGTCGCGCCACATCTGAAAGACGCTAAGCGCCACCGACAAATCGTCTTCAAGCCACCACTTGGCGCCCGCTTCGAGGTTAAGGGCGGTTTCGGTATCAAAGCTGCGTTTGTCGTCCGGCACCCCGCCCTCGGTATTAAAGCCGCCGGGTTTGTAGCCTCGGCTCAGGCCCAGGTAATAGAGGCCCGAATCAAGACTGTAGGAAAGGTCCACATTGGCGCCCCACAAGGTCTCGCCGTGGGCCAGCTGCAAAGGGTTGGAGTCGTGATAATCGGCGCTCCAGCGCTCAAGGCGGCCACCAAAATCAAGGCGCCAGCGGCTGGCAAGGGGCAGTGAAAGCTGGCCATACACCGCTTTGTTGTCACTGTTGATGTCGCTTTGAATGCCGCCGTAGGTGTAATCGCGCACCAGGGATTCGTCCTGGAATTTACCGTACAGCCCCAGCACCCAGTCGGCGTTGCCGAGCCGCCCCTCGGGGCTGGACACCAGGCGAAGGTCTACCACCTTGGTGTTGCGGTCGCGCTGGTAGCTGTCAAAGCTTTCGTAGTCGCCATAGGGGCAGTCGCGGCTTTGGCAATAACCGGGGTTGGACCAATCCTCGTCATAGCTATAAAGACTATCGGAGTGGCTGATGGTGGTGTTGAGCTCAATACGGGCCTTGCTCCAGCCGCTGTAGCTGAGCTTGGAGCCAAGGCCCCGGCTAAGCTGTTTGTCGCGCCCGGGCTGGTCGGAGAGCGTGGTGCGGGAGTTGTCGAAGCTAAAGGCGTCGTAGCCGTTGTTAACGTCGATAAAAAGGCCGGTGACATCCCACTGCCAGTCGCCTTGCTGGTAGCGCAGCTTCAGGCGGGAGGTATCTTCGTCGCGGTCATTGGTGGCTTTGCCTAAAAAGGCGTCGTGGTTGTCGCCGTCGCTCTTGTAGCTCGAGCCCGACAGCCGCGCCGACCAACTGCCCCCCAGGCCGCCGCCAATGGCCCCTTCCAGGCGATGGGCGTCGTGGTTAGCCAGGCTCACCCGGCCGTAGCCTTCGAGGGTATCGGTTGGGTCTTGGGTGCGAATGTTCACCAGTCCTGCCAGGGCGTTGGCGCCAAAGCGGGTGCCCTGGGGGCCGCGAAATACCTCCACCTGGCTCACGTCGCTGATAAGCCCGGCAAGGCCGAGGCCCGAAAAATCAAAGCCGTCGACCAACAGCCCCACCGAGGGGTTAACCGGGTCAACAAACTGGCTGCGCTCGCCAATTCCGCGAATTTGCAAAAAGCGGCCACGGCTGGCGCCACTTGCCACGTTGACGTTAGGCACTAACGCCAGGGCTTCGTCAAGAGCCTGGGTGTGGCGTTTTTCAAGGGTGTCGGCAGAGAGCACCGACACGGAGTCGGTAAGGTCGCTCAGCGCCTGGGCGCGAAAGTCCCCGGTCACCTGGATGCGTTCGATGATGTCGTCCGCCATGGCCGTGGTGCTGGCCAGCGCGAGCGCAATAAGAGACTTTTTGAACATGTGGACCTCTTTTATAAGAGATCCGGGGCGTGCGGCAGTTATGGCGGGCACCATCCCTACGCCGGTACGAGCCGGATCAGGTTCAAAGGGTCTGTCGGTGCACCGACATCTCAGGCCTTTTAGGCCTCCCCCTGGTGAAAATCGCGCTGATTGTAACGGGGCTGTCACAGGATGTCAGCCCCTTAACGCCAGTTGGTGGCGCTGCCACTGGCGAGCGGCCTTGGCCACCGGCCAAAAATGGCGTGGGTTTAGCGGGCCAGCATTGGCCCCAAAGGTTTGCCGCCCAACAGGTGCAGGTGGATGTGATATACCTCCTGGCCACCGTGGTCACGGCAGTTCATCAACAGGCGATAGCCGTCTTCGGCAACGCCGGCTTCACGGGCGATTTTGGCGGCCACCGTCATCATTCGGCCGAGGTAGGGCTCGTGCTCTTGGGCCATGTCATCGGCGGTGGGGATAAGGATGTTGGGCACCACCAGCACGTGCAAGGGGGCCTTGGGGTTGATGTCACGAAAAGCGGTGACAAGATCGTCCTGGTACAGGATATCGGCAGGGATTTCCCGGCGAATGATTTTGGAAAAAATGGTTTCTTCGCTCATCGTTGGCTCCTTAAGCGGCCTCGAAGACCATGCTAGACTGCATGGCAAATCCTTGAAAGTGCACGCCAATGATCGCCGCCATCCATTACGACATCAAGCCTGCTGATCTCAGCCGCCACCTGTTCGACGTGACCCTCAGCATCGAAGAGCCAGACCACCTGGGCCAGCAGCTGTGGCTGCCCGCCTGGATCCCCGGCTCCTACCTTATCCGCGACTTTGCCAAACACCTGCAGTGGATAGAGGCCAGCGACGAAGACGACACCCCCATAGCCGTGCAAAAGCTGGGCAAAGCCCGCTGGCAACTGGCGCCTTGCGAAGGGCCGGTCAAGGTGCGCTATCAGGTGTACGCCTGGGATTTATCGGTGCGCGGCAGCCACCTGGATGAAACCCATGGCTTTTTTAACGGCACCTCGGTGTTTTTAGCCGTCGCCG
This sequence comes from Gallaecimonas pentaromativorans, assembly GCF_003751625.1. Classification (NCBI taxonomy): domain Bacteria; kingdom Pseudomonadati; phylum Pseudomonadota; class Gammaproteobacteria; order Enterobacterales; family Gallaecimonadaceae; genus Gallaecimonas; species Gallaecimonas pentaromativorans. The sequence goes on along the minus strand of NZ_RJUL01000004.1, from coordinate 6,542 downwards.
GCCAGGAAAACGAGCCGGTGACCCTGGATATCCAGCCCCCCGTCGAGGCGCCCCACTGGCAGCTCGCCACCGGCCTGACCCGCCAAAGCAGCGCCCCCTGGCACTTTGGCCGCTTTAGCGCCCAAGACTACGACGCCCTTATCGACCACCCGGTGGAGATGGGCGATTTCGAGGTGCTGAGCTTCGAGGCTTGCGGCATTCCCCACCATTTGGTGCTCACCGGCCACCATTATGGTGACAAAGAGCGGCTCAAGCGGGACTTGGCCGCCATCTGCGAAACCCAGTTGCAGTTCTTCGGCGCCCCCTACCCCTTTGACGAATACTGGTTTCTGACCATGGTCACCAGCGACGGTTACGGCGGCCTTGAACACCGCAACTCCACGGCGCTGATGATCCCCCGTTATCTACTTAACGGTAAGGATTACAACGACTTCCTGGCGCTGTGCTCCCATGAGTACTTTCACAACTGGAACGTAAAACGCATCAAGCCCCAGGCCTTCTTGCCCTACCAGCTCGAACGCGAAAGCCACAGCATTCAGCTGTGGGCCTATGAAGGCATCACCTCTTATTACGACGACTTAATGCTGCACCGCGCCGGCCTTATCGACGCCGCCGAATACTTAGACCGCCTGGCCACCACCCTCACCCGAGTAGCCCGAGGCCCGGGCCGCCTGGTGCAAAGCCTGGCTGATTCCAGCTTCGACGCCTGGACCAAGTTCTACCAGCAAGACGAAAATGCCCCCAACGCCATCGTCAGCTACTACACCAAGGGCGCCATCATGGCCCTGTGCCTGGATTTGACCCTTCGCCTTCGCTCCGAGCACAGCCTCAGCCTTGACGATGTTATGGAACGGCTCTGGGAAGACTTTGGCCGCCAGTGCCTCGGCACCGACGACACCAGCCACCAGCGCATTGCCGAGAGCCTGCTGGGCGAATCCCTGGAAAGCTTCTTTAACCAGGCGCTCCACGGCACCGAAGACTTGCCGGTACAAAAACTGTTGGCCGCCCTTGGGGTGAGCCTGCGCTTTAAGCCCGCCAGTGACGATAACGACACCGGCGGCAACCCCGGCAAGGCCCGCAGCGAACGCCTCACCCTTGGCGCCAAACTGGCCGACGCCGACGGCGGCATCAAGCTCCTCTCCGTTACCCACGGTAGCGCCGCCGACCAAGCAGGCCTTGCCGCTGGCGATGTGATAGTCGCCATCGACGGCCTTCGCGCCCGCCTTGGCAAGCTGCAAACCCAGCTCACCGCCATCGGCGAGCGCCCGGTGGAAGTACACGCCTTTCGCCGCGACGAGCTGATGACCTTTGACCTCACCCCCCAACCGGCCCCCCTCGACACCGCCGTGCTGGAGATCACAGACCCGGACCAACTCAAAGGCTGGCTGGAGCTGTAAGCCGCTGGCCTCGAGGAAAAAAACGCCGCAGAAGCGGCGTTTTTTATGGCGCAGTAGCTTACCCACACGGCCCAAACCGGCGGCGATAAATCCGCTACGAATGGTAAAGCTTATTTTTGCTGTAGAACCTGACATTGATATCCCACTCAGTCGGGCTGCGCACGTACTCGCCTCTAATTTGCGTTTTTACGACAAAACGCGGTGTCAGCGTGAAGCAAACATCCTCAGGACTGATTAATCCTGCGCTGTCGATGCGTTGCGAAAATTAGATTTTTGGTCACTCAGAAGATGGATAGAAGATGGATGTCCTTTATTTTTTCTTATTTTTTATTTTCTTATTTATCCAGCTTCAAGCGCCCTATCGACAGATTAGTTAAAGCGGCCTCTTGCTCCCTGGTTGGGGTTATTTTTGAGAAAGAAACCGCTTCAACAAAGGCAACAGCTGCAACTAAATAAAACAATGGTGACAGTTGCAAATACCAACAACCGGCGATGTGCAAGGCGGCGGCAAGCAAACCCAAAGGCAACCGCGTTTTAAAGTGATAAGGATACCCAGTAAATCGCGCAAAGATACCGATTAAGGCGGGCGGTATAACGAGCATGATCAACAAAAAACCATGCATCAAACCAATAAGATAAAATATAGCCGCTCCTGGGATAGCACCACCGATCCCACCTAAGAATGCCGCCAAGATATTTTCTTTATCAATCAGTTCTTGATAGGCACGCTTTAGTTCTATATCTGAATAAGACATCTTAATCCTTTAATTTTTATTTTAATCACCAATTACCACTTGGAATATCTCAAGTGTAAACATCATCAGCTATGCTGGAATGCTCATTTCCCACTGGCAACACTCAAAAAATGGGTGTCCTCTTTTTATTTTCCGGAAAACTTCCCAAAGTCGCCTTGATAGCCTGTATGAGAAAGCTCATCGTCATCCTCAATACTATGGTTAAAAATGGCGAGAAATGGAGCGAAAAGAGGCTTAATTCATTGACAGAACGCCACAGTCACTTGTTATGCTGCTTTTAATACTAGGCGCAACCTACTAGAAATGATACTACTCAGAAACAACTTCACAACCAAGTTGGTCGCATAATTTTACTTGTTCGTTTTCAATTTTTAATTCTTTCTTGGTGAAATGTTTGTAGTCTGTTCCGTTTCTATAAACAATAGAGTCTTCATCGATGTTGATTTCTGCATTTAGCGATTTTATAGACTTCCTAGGTTTGTATTTAGTTCGCAATACGTATTCTAGCCTTGCGTCCCACATATCCTGTGTGTAGTACGAATAATAGCTTTCTTTAAATTTCACATAGCTTTCCATTGAGGCACTTTCTTCACTAGAAGGAAAGCAACCAACCAATACTACTAAGAAAATCAAATATACGATTTTATTCATACTTGCTCTATTGCATAACGCCCGCCACAAGCGCGAGCAACAAAATAAAACGGGACACCCATCCCATCATGGCGAAGTTGCCTCGTGAAAACTAACCTTGAAAGACCCTTCTCTTGATAAAGGCTACGGCCATGACCCGTCCTCGTGCTGAACTGGTGTCGGTGAACGACACACCCTACTACCACTGCATTGGTCGTTGTGTTCGCCGTGCCTTTCTCTGTGGCAAAGACACTGTCACCGGCCAGGATTTCAGTCACCGCAAAGCCTGGGTGATGGAGCGGCTAAAGGTATTGCAAGCTGTCTTTACCATCGAGCTTTGTGCCTATGCGGTGATGTCCAACCATTACCACTTGGTGGTGCATGTGGATGCCAATAAAATAAAACGGGACACCCACCCCATCATGGCGAAATTGCCTCGCAAAAACTAGCCTTGATAGACCCCTCTCTTGATAAAGGCTCCGGCCATGACCCGTCCTCGTGCTGAACTGGTGTCGGTGAACGACACGCCCTATTACCACTGCATTGGTCGTTGTGTACGCCGCGCCTTTCTCTGTGGCAAAGACACCCTCACCGGCCAGGATTTCAGTCACCGCAAGGCGTGGGTGATGGAGCGGCTAAAGGTGCTGCAATCTGTCTTTACCATCGAGCTTTGTGCCTATGCGGTGATGTCCAATCATTACCACTTAGTGGTGCATGTGGATGCCAACGCCGTAGCGGTGTTAGACGATGACGCGGTAATGGCCCGTTGGGAGCTGCTGTTTGCTTTGCCGCTCCTCATCAGCCGCTATCGGGCCGGTAAGTTAACCTGTGAGGCTGAGCGGATGGTGGCGCGCTCACATATCGACAAGTTGCGTCAGCGCTTGTGTGACCTGTCCTGGTTTATGCGCTGTTTGAACGAGCATATTGCCCGTAAGGCCAATGAAGAGGACCACTGCAAGGGCCGGTTTTGGGAGGCGCGGTTTAAGTCCCAAGCCATTTTGGATGAAGCGGGCTTATTGGCCTGTATGGCTTATGTCGACCTCAACCCCCTTCGCGCCAAGATAGTGGATACCCCTGAAGCCTCAGCAGATGTGTCACTCTCAGCACGGCTTAATACTGACGACAGCAAGCCAGCGTTATTGCCTTTTGTTACCCAGTTTAAAGACAGCCCCAAAGGCATTCCTTTTGCACTGGCCGATTACTTGGCGCTGGTGGATTGGACAGGTCGGGCACAACGAGAAGACAAGCGCGGTTTCATCAGCCAAGAGACACCCGCCATTCTGGAACGCTTAGGCCTCGATGCCGACAGCTTCCTTATTGCCCTTGGCCAACACCAGCTTTCCCGTGGCTCTGTGATTGGCCATAAGCAGGCGCAAAGTGCCTACGCCAAAGCCCATCACCGACGACACGTGGTCGGTCCACCAATAAAAGCCGCTTAATCCCCTCATAGCCCCGCGCTCACAGACCTTCGGCCCCCGCTGACAATCCCGCTCGCCTCTAATTTGCGTTTTTAACAACAAAACGCGGCATCAGCGCGAAGCAAACACCCTCATGGCTGATTAATACCGCACTGTCGATGCAATTCGAAAACTGGGCGTTGGGTTACTCAGAAGATGGATGTCCCCTATTACTCTTCCTATTACTCTTATAGAGAAATTATTGCTAGCATTTTATTTTTCAAGATAGATCTTCCTAATCCAATTTTTTCATTTTCGTAAACAATATCCCAGCGGAGGCCAAAAGGTCCGGAAAAAGCTGCTTGCGATTGTTATTGTTTGCTGAGTTCAGGGCACAACTCATGAAGTTTTGAACTTGCCAATCGCACCATAATTTTATTGAAATTTTGAGCATACCTTTTAGCCCGCGTTATAAGCGCTTCATGGCTAGCGCAGTACTGCGAGTCAGCTCCAATCCAAAGCATATCCCATTTAGTATTTTTATAAATACATGAAGTAAGTGGAATGTCGAAGCCTGGGCGAGAAGGGCCAACTCCATCCGCTACAGCGATGAAGTAAATATTATTCACTTGAAACGCCTTTTCAGCAAGAGTGGCTGCGTTTTCTGGTTTGTAACTGTCCATTTTCAATTTAAAAGAGCAATCAGCAAAAGTCTTTGAAAAAACTAAAAACAGTAGAACCAAAACCAGTATTTTTTTCATGATTATATTAACGCTAATCCAAGAAGCGGCTTAGCTGTCCAGCGGAAGGCCGAAGGCACGGAGTAAAATTTGGTGCCTTGTTAAACGCTCGCATACCAACCATACCCTGCGACAAGCAAGCATATAAACATAAACACCAAATACGGAACTATAGAGATTTTTACCAACTGCATTTTTGGCTCTTCTCCAATATAGTCCTGGCGCTTAGCTATAATAGGCAACAAATAATAGTAAATAAGACTACCTACCCCCAAGATTGAAAGGGAACCTTTTAAAACTGTTAGCTCGCCAATATAAAAACAAAAAGAAAAGCCAGCAATAGAGATGACGATACTCAGTACAATTGCGGCTATATACCTTGGACTGGGTTTCCCACCTATCAATATTAGCATTGAGAGATACCTGCACGTTTAACGCCGCGCTCTGCGGCAAATTTGGAGCAATAAAAAATAAAAAAAATAAAACGGGACAAATAAAACGGGACACCCATCCCATCATGGCGAAATTGCCTCGTGAAAACTAGCCTTAAAAGACCCCTCTCTTGATAAAGGCTCTGGCCATGACCCGTCCTCGTGCTGAACTGGTGTCGGTGAACGACACGCCCTATTACCACTGCATTGGTCGCTGTGTTCGCCGCGCCTTTCTCTGTGGCAAAGACACCCTCACCGGCCAGGATTTCAGTCACCGCAAGGCGTGGTGACGGCGCTGCCCCCAACCGCACAGCCTGCTGGTCAGCCCTGCGCAGCTCTACTGGTTTTAGTCACACTGGTTACTGGTGAGTCAAACTTGTCCGGGACCTGACACTTAGTCTAGTTTTATGGCCTTCATTTCGTCATTCACCCAATAAACCAAAGCCCCGCCGCCCACAGACTGCCTTAATTGAATAAAGCCTAACACACCTCTTTTTATTGAATAAAAAAACTCAACAGGAACGATGTTACTTTTGTTCATACTTTCAGACTCAACACTAATGACAAAATAAATTGAGTTATCTAAAAAACCAGCCTGAAATCTCCCTTTATTTTTAAAGATAAGTTTTCCTACACTCCAACTTTGGCGCTCCCCTTTAAATCCTTGGGGTAAGCAGAAGTTGAGCAGACCACTAACCAAGCAGTTGATATCCCCGTCAAAATTTTGGATTCTATATTCTGTACCTAAACCATTACTGTAAATCAGGCTCTTTTTCGAGTTAATAAGTATCTCGTTTATTTCAAAGCCGGGCTCCAGCTTTCCTGGGCTATGACTACTCTCATTAACAGTAAAACTCCTATATATATAATCTTTGGCCTGAACAGGCAAAGCATATAAAAGGACAAAAACAAAAAACCAAAGTGTTTTAGGCATTAATATTTCCCCGGATATAAAAATTTCAGCCATTTATCGGTTCGCGTTTCCTTATCTTCCCTCTGCTGCCATTGTGATTCATTGTTTAGAGGGTTGGTAAATAAAACGTAAATAAAACGGAATAAAACGGGACACCCATCCCATCATCGGAATAAAACGGGACACCCATCCCATCATGGCGAAATTGCCTCGTGAAAACTAGCCTTGAAAGACCCTTCTCTTGATAAGGGCTCTGGCCATGACCCGTCCTCGTGCTGA